>JBJMNL010000385.1:0-2027 GCA_045804285.1 Gemmatimonadaceae bacterium | reverse complement strand
GCCGGCCGCGCGTACCGCTACGCGCTCCTCCCGGTACACGGGGCTGGCGTGCTCGGCGAGGTGGACCTCTTCCCGCGCGCCGCCGATGGGCGCGTCCCCCTGCCGGTCGCGGACCACGTGGAGCTGGGCTACTGGCTGGCCGCCGACGCGACCGGCCGCGGGCTCGCGACCGAGGCCGCCCGCGCCCTGCTGGATGTGGCGGCGACGCTGCCCGGGATGACCCGAGTGGAGATCCACTGCGACGCCGCGAACGCCTCGAGTGCGGCGGTGCCGCGGCGGCTCGGCTTCCACCTGGCCCGCGTGGACGCCGGCCTGCAGGTGTGGCAGAAGCCGCTGCCGAGCGCCCGCGAGGCGGGCGCCTGACGAGGCGCCGCGGCTGATGCGGCGTTAGGCATCCGGTCGGGCGCCTGGCGAACTCCGAGTCGGGGCGGCGGCTTCGCCCCTGCCGCCTCGAACTGCATAGGTGAGCTCGGGCGTCAGGCGCCGTCCCAGGCGTGGTGACGGCGTCAGTCTCGGCCGGGTACGGGTCGGTGTGAACGGCCCACTGACGAGAGACGTCTCGATGCGTCGCCGAGGGCGGCGGGCAGCGGTATGTGCTCCTCGCCGATACGCTCACGTTCTCGCGCGCCGGTACGGTCGCGCGAGCGCTGGTCTATCGTCGCCTCAGCACGACGCTCTCACCTGCCGACACGGTGTATCGCTTCAGCATCACGCTCCCGTATGCCGTGAGCGGGACACGGCTCACGCTGGGGTGGCGGCAGCCGTGTCCGCCGGATGCGAGCTGCGTGGGCTTCGAGGAGGGTACGATCACGGACGCTGGGGCGACAGTTCGCGGGACACTATTCTGGCCGGGCGAGCCGACGCTATACTTCCGCCGCCTGCCGACACCGAGACGGCGCGGGCGCCCCGGCGTGCCCGCACGTGGCCGACCCTCTTTCCGGGATGCAGCATGGCTTCGGAGGAAGAAGACGCCTATGACGAGCTGTGCTGCTACTCGCTGGCACACCGTGGGCCGACGTTCCTGCATCAGCACGTCGTCGACGCGTTCGCCGCGCAGCGCGCGAATGCACGGACGAAGCCGATCAAGCTGACGTTCGCGCTCGTGGGATTGTACCTGCACCTCGAGCGGCAGTTCACGGGGAAGCAGGTCCAGCGCGCTCACATGAGCCTCGCCAGGCGGTCGCGAACGTGGCCGACGTTCGCGCTCCCCACGAGCCGAGGGTCGATCACCGCCGCCCAGGTGCTCGCCGCGCCCGCGGGCCCGGACCGGGACAGGGCGATCGACGCCTGGTGCGCCGCGGTCTGGGAGGCGTACGGAGACAGCCGACAGGCGGTGGCGGAGCTGCTGAAGCAGCACGGCATCGCCTGAGCGGCCGTCAGGCCGACGCGGACGCGCTCACCGTTGGTCAGCGTCTGGCATCACCGCTTCCGCGAACGCAACGCCCCTCAGCCCGGGTAGCGGTCGTGGTGCCGCAGCCAGCTGCTGCCGCGGCCGTCGATGTCCGGCATCCCGCCCCACCCCTCGCCGCGATCGCGGTGGAACATGAAGTGGTAGACGATGAGCTGGCGGCGGACGCCGAACAGGTCGCGCAGCGTGGCCGGGCCGTCGGGGGTCTCGAACGCGTACGGCTTCTCGACGCGGACCATGGGCAGCGCCCGGCGCTCCGCGTTGAGCGCGTCGCGCGCGCGCGTGAACGCCTTCTCCCGCTCGAGGAGCGCCAGGCGCGCGGCGCGCCATTCGTCGCGTGTGGCGATGCGAGGCCGCGTCATCGAGTCGGTCTGCGGGAGCGGGGGAAGGGCATGGCCGCGCGGCGTCGGCCGCTGACGACTTGCGAAATGCAAGTCGTTGCGACAATAGTGTGACTGCCGCAAGTTTGCAAGCAGTTGCCACCGGAGCCCTCATGTCCGACGTCCACCGCTCGCTCTGCCCCGTCAACCTGTCGCTCGAGCTGTTCGGCGACCGCTGGACGCTGCTCATCCTGCGCGACATCATCTTCACCGGCCGGCGCCACTACCTCGAGCTACTC
>JBJMNL010000384.1:0-8065 GCA_045804285.1 Gemmatimonadaceae bacterium | reverse complement strand
GTCGCTGCCGGTCGGGCGCAGGAAGACGTTGAAGTCGGCGCTGCCGCGCATGACGTTCGCCGCGACCTCCACGAGCGGGCGCCCGTTGGCGCGACCGCAGTCCATCCACCGCTGCCGCTGCTCGGCCGTGAGGTCCAGGCGCCGGCTCACGATGATGCCGCTCGCTTTGTCGATGGTGGCGATCGGGATCTGCGCGTCGGAAAAGAACTCGACGACCGCGCCCCACGCGGCGTCGGGGGTCGCCCGCACCGTGCGTTGGACCGCGGCCGGAGTGGAGCGGGTGCTGGGAGGCTGGATCGGGGCGCACGCGAGGGCCGGGACGGCGGCCATGGACACCAACAGGATGCGACGCGTCATCGGACGTCTCTCCGGGTATGGGCTCGGTGCCCGCGCAGCGCCGCACGGTCGCGACAGGGACATTGTCGTCGCCCATTGGATTCCGCTAGGGGCCGTTAGGCCGTTCGGCGCGCTGCCACGCCGGCGTTTCTGGACTGGTAGGCGTTTGTCGGCAGCGGCGTCCGCGGCTAGGCCGGCGAGGAGGGCCGCGAGCGCGGGTAGCACGGCCGCGGGCCAAGTGAGCGTCGCGCCGTCCTCGTCGCCGCATCGCGCGGTCGCGCCCGGGCGCTGGAGTTCGGGGAACCGGACGCTCTCGGCCAGCGCGTTGTCGTACGTGTCGCCGGCGCTCCCCACGGAGGGCGCGGTGCGCGCCTCCGCGAGTCGATCCGTGTAGCGCATCGCGACGTACGGCGAGCCGCGATCCGACTGGACCACGAGCCGTCCATCCAGCTCGCGGTCGTGTAGCGCCTGTTCGAGCGCGTCCAGCACCAGCTCCGTCCGCATCGTGGTGTGGGCGCAGCAGCCGACGATCCGACGCGAGAAGACGTCGGGGGGAGGCGGAGGTCGAGTCGGAGACAGGAGTGAGCGCTCGATGCGAACGGCACGGCGCTCTCGGACATCCGCACGCCTCGTCCTGCAGTCCATGGAGCGCGCTCCGATGTCACGAGTCGTCCTGATCCTCGCCGCCGCGGTCATGCCGCTCGTCCCGCCGCTGCGGGCGCAGGAGATCCCCATCCACGCGGTGCGCGACCCGAGCGTCGCGGCGGCGCGCGCGGGAGTGCGCGCGAGCGGCCGCCGTGGTCGGCGCCGGCCGGCGCCCCGCGCCTGCCGAGCGGTCCATGTTCGTGAGCGTCGCGTCGTGCCCCGGCGGCGCGGCGGCCCTGGCGCGCGGGCTGCGCGCGGCGCGCGCGTCGTCCGACAGCGTGACGCCCTCGGGGCTCGCCGCCGGGGCCCGGCTGGTGCGCGACGGCGAGGTGTTCCGCGCGGCGCTCGCGGTCGCGGGTGACCGGGCGGCCGCGCCCCTCGCGCGGGGGGCGGCGTTCTACATCCTCGCCGCGCTCGGCAAGGGGGGCCTGGTCGGAGTGCCGTACGCCGCGTTCCGCCGCACGACGCTCGCCGCCGCCGCGCGAGCGCGCGCGGGCGGCGCGCCGGACACGGCAGACATCGGGAACCTGCTCACGCGTCCGCTCCTTTACGCGACGGGGCCGGACTCGCGGCACGACGGGGAGGCGCCGCTCCCCGCGGACTATCGGCAGCGCGCGGGCGCGCTGGTGGCCCGCGTCGCCGAGGACCCGTCCGAGCCCGCCGACGCCCGCGCGCTGGCCGCGTGCGCGCTCTGACGACCGCGCACGACGATTTGGGCAGTCGCTGCCTGAGGCGGCGAGGAGACGAGCGCACCATGAGCAGACTGTGAGCGAACCGTGAGCGCCCCAGACGGCGAGACCGGCCCGCCGCCGCGCGTCGCGCTCTCCGCGGCGGAGCGCGCGCGGCTCGACCCGCGCGTGCGCCTCGAGCCGCTCGAGCGGCTCCTGGCGGCCGTGCCCGAGGGGGAGCGGGCGTTCCTCCTCGGCCTCTGCGCGGCGGAGCCGGACCTGGAGGCGACGCTGGACTGGGTGCGCCGGACCGCGGACGACCTGACCGACGAGGACCTGCGCGACCTGGAGCGGGCCGTACGGGGCACCGCCAGCGGATCGCGCATCTGCCCGCAGCTCTCGGACGTCCAGTTCAGCGACCCGGCGCTCCAGCGCCTCCTCGAGGCGGCGTTCCCCACACCACCACCGCCCGGCGCCGGCGAGTAGGGCGGGAGGAGCGGACGGATGGAACGCGTGCAACGGATGCACCGACGGCCACGCCGCCTGTGGCGCGCACCACGCGCCGCCGGGGTGGTCACCGGCGCGTGCTGCGCGGTCGCGGTGGGGTGCCACGCCGCCCGGCGCGCGCCGGCGCCCGCGACGTTTCCCCTGGCGGTCGAGTCGGGCGACGTGGTCGGCTGCGTCGCCGTCGCGCCGACGGACGGCGGGGGCTCCCCGTACGCGCCGCTGCTGCCGCCCGGGATCCGGCTCCGGTTCGTGCCGCCGCCGTCCCCCGAGCCCACCGCGATCCGGCTCCGGGGCGTGCCGCCGCCGCGGCGGACGGCGCCGGCCGCCGACGGCGACGCCGTGCGCTTCGCCCTGCCGCTCCGGTGGCTCGACTCGAACCTGACCCCGCTGGAGTTGCCGCCCCGCGACAGCGCGGGCGCCGCGCGGCCCGGCGGGCTGCTCGTCGACGCCGTCGTCCGGGGCACCGCGCTCGAGGGGCGCGTGTACCCGTCGGACGTCGCTCCGCACCTCGGCGCCCCCTTCCGCGCGACGCGCGTGCCGTGCCCGCCGGACGCGCCGGACCCCGCGCTTCTGGCGCGCGCCCGCCAGGCGCAGGTCCTCCCGCCGCCGCCGCCCGCGACCTCGGGCCCGCTCTTCGACACGCTCGCCCGCCTGGACAGCGCCCTCTACGCGGCGACCTACGGCAGGGGGGACTGCGACCCGCGCGGGCTCGACACGCTGGTCGCGGCGGACGCCGAGTTCTACGACGACGTGCGCGGGGCGGAGACGCGGGCCGCGCACCTGGCGCGGCTGCGGGCGGCGGTGCCGGGGTGTTGGAGCGAGGGTGGCGAAGACCGGACGCTCGTCCCCGGCACCCTGCGGGCCTACCGGCTCGGGGACGCCGCCGCGGTGCAGCTCGGGCGGCACCGCTTCCGGCGGCGCGGGAACGGGTGGACGGTGGAGTCCGCGTTCGTCACCGTCTGGCGGCGCGAGGGCGCGTCGTGGCGCGTCAGCCGGTCGGTGGACTTCGGCAGCCGCGCCGTCCCAATGGAGTAGGGCCGCGCGTCGTGGGCTGAGGTCCCGCGCGGCTGCCCGGAGCGTCGCCCGCGGTGCGAAAGGCTCCGCGCCTGCGATTCCTGCACGCGCGCGACTGTCAGGCGTTTCGGGGAGCGGTCACGAGACAATCGGGTGTGATCAGCGGAGCGCCGCACCGGCTGGCGCGCATCCCGCCCGACTCGCTCGACGCGTCGGCCGCGCAGTTCGCGCGGTCCTTCCAGATCGTCCTCCCCATGGCGTCGCGGCTCGCCAGAAGCGCGAGTGGAGCGCGGCGGACGCACGATCGCCTAGCCCGGCGAGTCAACAGCCGCGCCACTTCGCGGGCGCGTCCGCCTCACCTGGCCACTCGGGCGCGACGCCGGGCCCAAAGGCCCGCACGCCCGGCCCGTGTCCCACGACCGCCGTCCCGCCGCCCCACAGCCGGCGGACGGCCGGCGGCGCGCGTGTCCCTCTGCGCCCTCTGCACCTCGCGCCCTTACGCCGGTCGGTCGTCCGGCACACCGACCGCGAAGCCCGGCGCTGATACGCGGCGATGCGGACCGCGCTCGTGAGGCCCCTACGCGTCAGGCAAATGCCCCGGTTGTTAGGCCGTGCGCGAGGCTAGGGAACGTAACTTGCCGCGCTCCTCCAGCGTGCCGCCGGCGGCACGGCCGACATGCTGGCAGGACTGCGGAGGGGGGAGTGCTCGATGCTGGGGAGCGCCAGGATCAGGGTCTCGACCGCGGTGGCTGGGCGACACGCAGTCGCACGCGTCATGTTCTCTTCTGCCGTCGGCGCGGCCCTCCTGGGGTGCGGCGCTGAGCGGATTGCGACGCCGGGTGCCGCGCCGGTGCCGGCGGAGGTCGTGCAGGCCGCTCGCGAGGCCGGCCGCGACGGCGTGGTCGAGATGCTCGAGGTGCGCGACCGGCGGACGGGGAGGGTGCTGAAGCGCACGGCCGCCTTCCGCGGCTCACCAGGCGGCGTCTCCGGGCGGGCGTCCCGCGCCGCGGCCCCACGCGGAGCCGCTGCGTCGGCCCTGGGGAGCGCGCCGGCCGACGACCCGAACCCCTACTGGGTCCTACTGCCCCGGCACACGATGACCCCGGCGACCGTGCGGGCGCAAACGGGGACCGACACCGCCATGACGTTCAGCTTCAACACGTTCTGCACGTACGGCGGCCAGCAGCACCAGATGACCTTCACCGTCGACACGTTGACCATCAGCGCGGTCGCCAACACCGGGGGGCACGACGCGGCCGGCCACCCGCAGCCCAAGCCGACGAGCCGCACCGACCGGACGAGCGGTCCGAGCGACGCGACCGGCGAGTGGCCGTTCACGTACTTCACCGACGAGACGGCCGGGGACGAGCACTTCGTGCTCAGGTACACCGTCGACGATCCCAGTCAGCCCAGCAACTGCCAGGGCACGTCGACCAGCGGCACGTACGTCTTCGCGAAGCGGTGGCCCGGGCTCGTGCGGATCCCCGAGGGGGGTGGGCTGGTCTACGGGGACATCACGTCCGCGCATTTCGACATCTTTTACGCGGCGCCCGAGGTGGCGGCCCGCCTCCCGGCCGTGGTCCGGAGCTACCAGCGGATGTATCCGGGCGCGTCGCTGCGCCTGACCGGGGCATCGCTCCTCTACGGAGGGCTCGAGGACGTCAACAACGATTGGCGTCGTCCTCATAACCGCCACCGCATCGGCACCGACGTCGACCTGAACGCCGCCCCGGGGGGCGGGGGGCACGCGAAGCTGGAGCAGATCCGAGACGCGTGCCTCCGCAACTTCTTCCCCTCCGTCAACATCGAGGCGAACCACATGCACTGCTACGGGTTCTACCCCTATACCGACCAGCGGCCCGTGCGCGGGCCGTGAGGCCGAAGCTGGCTCCGGGTTCGGTCCCACGGCGCTGCGCACCGGCCGTCGCCGGCCGGCCATTCCTGCCACGCTCTCCACGCTGACCCGAGGACACCGCGCATGGCCGAGATCGCGACGACCCAGTCCCAGCGGCCCCACCCGAGCGTGGGCTCTGTGGCGGCTCGGACGCGCAGCCGATCGTACCGCCCGCCGTCGGTGCGAATCCGCGTCGGGGCACTCGCCGGCGCGCTCGCCGGTTCGATCCTGCTGATCAGTACGCCTGTGGCCGCGCAACTGCTCGTTACCGATACGGCCGGGATGCGATACCCGGGCTGGGTTCCGGCCGACCAGGTCGCCCCGCGGTTCACGGTCGATCCCTCGTACGACCCGGTCGCGGGTCTCTGGACGTACCGCTACACCGTCGCCAACAGCGCGGGCGCGCGGCAGGGGATCTACAAAATCCTCATCGGCGTCCCCGGCCTCCTCGCTCCCCCAGGGCCCCTCACGGTTACCGTCCCGGCCGGGTGGACCGGGGTGACCTACCCGTTCGAGAACGACCTCGGGCTCCCCGGGGCGACCTTCCGCTCGACCTTCCCCGACGACTCGGTCGGGCCCGCGAGCGGCGCGCCGCCCGCGCTCATCCAACCCGGGACGTCGCTCACCGGCTTCGTGATCACGAGCCCCTACCCGCCGGGGTACGCGCAGAGCTACGTCCAGGGCTACGTCGTCGTGCCCCCGCTCCCCGACACCGCCGAGAACGACTACGTGCCGAGCGACACGAGCAACGCCCAGCGCGGCCCGGTCGTCTTCCCGAACCTGGCGCTGCTCACGACGGACGACCAGAGCACCGCCGCGGCGGGCAGCGCGCCGGAGACAGCGGGATTCCTGGGAGCCGCAACGGCGGGACGCGCGGGCGCCGCGCTCCCGAATCCGGTGCCGGTCGGCGTCCGGTTCGGGCGGCACGGCGAGCAGGTCGACCGCAGCACCTTTCGCGCACTGCTCAACGGCGTCGACGTCACCCCCGCGTTCGTCCGCACCCGGCGCACACCGCGAGGCCAGGGGCCCGACGCGGTCGCCGTCTTCGCGCTCGGGTCGTCCCCGCTCCAGGCGGGCGCGAACCGGCTGGTACTGACGGTTCGGGGCACCGCGCCCGGAACTTCCCTGGCCGGGGTCAGTAGCCGCGTCCTCACGTTCGGCGTCCGCCAGTAGGGCCGCGTGTGCCCCGCCCGGGTGGCCGGCCAGGGCGGCGGCCAGGGGCCACGGCGTTTTGTGGCGACGCGTGTGCGGGCTCCTGCGGGAGGTGACTCGGAGCCGCGCGGGCGCGGGGGGACGGGTGCGTGACGCAGGGACCAGGACCTCGCGTGAGGCGGCAGCGTCCGCACAGGGCCCGGTGACATGACCATCGACGCATTCGGCGGGGCCCATGGCGATGTGGCCGCCGCGAAGTGCGTTCGCCAGGAGGGGTACCAGTACCCGCGCTCTACGTCATCGACCAGTACTCCCTCTAGACCGTCGAGCCCGACTACCCGGCGACGCCGCATCACGAGATGCCGCGGTCGCAGTACAACGGCTGCTCGTGGTAGCGACCACCATGCGCCCGTTGCGGCGATTTCGCGTCCGTCGCACGAACGCGACGCTACGCACCACCTGGAGGATTCCCGTGCTGACGCTGATGGCCCGCCGTATTGCCCGTCTCGCTCTGGTTGGCGCGGCGTTCGCCGCCGCCCCCGCGGGCGCGCAAAAGACCAGCGCGTGCCGGCCCGCCGACGCCACGAGTGCCCAGCTCATTGCGTCGGTCAGTCGCTACATGCAGGTCCCGCCAAATTCCACGGTCGCCCCCTATGTCGCCGCGCGGGATTCGCTCCGGCTGCTCCCGGTGTCGCCGTCGGCGCTTACCGTCGTCACGGACATCCGGGTGTGCCAGAAGCTCGCTGACGCCTACGCCGCCAAGCTGAACGGGGCGGGGTCGGGGCTGTCGGGGAGCGTGTACGTCGTGCAGGCCGGCCCGTCCCGGTACGTCGTGCTCGACCCGTTCTATCAGTACGCGCCACCGGCGCACGTCCCGGTATACATGGTTTTCACCGACCGATACGCGTGGCTCAGCACCTTCAGCCAGATGTGAGGCGCTGCCCCACCGCGGTAACGCGAGAGAGCGCCCCGGCGGATCCACGGTGGCGCTCTCTCGCATCCCGCCCGCAGTGATACTGCGAAGGCCGTCACCGTTAGACCGCGTCGCCGGATCGTGGGGGCCACAGCGTGCGCGCGACGGTGCTTGGGCTCCCGCTGTCTGGGAGCGACTGCCGGGGGAACGGACCTGTGGTTGCCGGGCGTCGCCTCAGCGGTCTGTCGCTTCGAGCAAGACTGCATAAGATTCACGCGATGGCTGAGCATCGGAGGGCGAAGGCAGCCCCAGGACAGCGGTTTGACCAGGCCGAGATCGACGCCGTCACGTTCACCGATGGCGGCGACAACGTCTTCGCCGACCTCGGGCTGCCGGACGCCGCGGACCGCCTCGCCAGGGCGGAGATGGCCCGCGCGATCTGGCAGATCGTGCAGGAGAAGGGCTGGAATCCGCGGCGGGTCGCGACGGCGCTCGGGATCGCCGCGTCCGCCGTGTCCGATCTCTTCCGCGGGAAGCTCACGCGGTTCAGCCGGGAGCGGCTCGAGCGATTCCTCAACACGCTCGATGCGGCGGCGGCCTCGGCGCAGTCACATCGCGCGCACGGAGACCCACGACTCATGGAGCGCCGCACCGGACGTGGATGAACGGTTCGCGTCGTACGTCCAGCGGCTCGACGCCAAAGTGGACGAGCTGCTCGCGGGGCCCGCGTACACCTACGACACCCTCCCCGGGGTGGGCCACGGTGACCGACGCGCCCGCGTCGCGCGCGAGGCAGTGCGTCTCGGTGACCCCGGGCCCGAGCGCCGGCATGCACATGATCGCGCCGTCGACGGCGAGCCGCGGCGCCGCCCGCGCGTCCGGGCCGGGGAGGAACGAGAGCCAGAACAGCCCCCGCGGGAGCGGCCAGCGGACCGC
>JBJMNL010000383.1:0-2935 GCA_045804285.1 Gemmatimonadaceae bacterium | reverse complement strand
GTGGGCGGCGACCTCGACTGGGGACCGGTCGGGATCCGGATCGAGGCCCGCGATTACGTCTCGCAGTTCAAGCCGCTCAGCGGCGGCGGGGACGACAAGACACGCAACGATATCGGACTGATGCTCGGCCTGTCGTATCGCCTCTGACCGACACGCACCGTACCCACCGGCGCCGCCACTCGCGGGCAGCCGGTGGCTGCGGTCGTTGGACATACATACCGCTCTCCTGTGGCAACCATCATGAACACCGTCATCGCCCACGACACTCTCGCGCTCGAGGCGAAGCTCGAGGTGAACAAGCAGGTCGTCCTTGCCTTCTACGAAGCCGCCATCAATCGCAAGGACTTCGACGCCGCGTCGGAGCTCGTCGGCGAGGAGTACGTGCAGCACGATCCACTCATCGCCGACGGTCGCGAAGGCCTCGCGTCCTTCATCGCCCACCTCCGGGAGACGTTCCCCGCCTTGCGCGCCGAGGTCAAGCACGCGTTCGCGGACGGCGATTTCGTCATTGTCCACGTCCACGGAGTGCGCGAGCCCGGGCAGCGGGGCTCGGCGATCGTCGACATCTTCCGCCTCGCGGATCGCAAGATCGTCGAGCACTGGGACGTGATCCAGCCGATCCCGGACCACGCGGCCAACCAGAACGGGATGTTCTGACGAGGCGTGTCACAGCCGAGCGATGACGCGGGTCATCCTCGTCGCCGGCGTCATCCAGCGGTCGCGCGCAGCCCGTCATCCGCTGCCGCACAATACCCACGACACAGCTCTCATGCCGAACCGTCTTCGCGTCGCCGCGCTGCTGCTTTCCACCGTCACGTCACTCGCCGCCCTCTCGGCGTGCTCGCGCGGTCACCATCTCGCGACACCGCTCACGACAACCGTGCACGCCGGCGCTGCCGACGCCGAGCTCGCGCGGCTGCGCGCCGCGACGCGCGCGTTTCAGAACCTCGACTCGGCCGTCGCTGCGGGCTACGCGCGTACCGTGGCCGACTGCATCGTGCACGAGCACCACGGCGCGATGGGCTACCACCACCTCAACCGCGCCTACCTCACGGCGACGCCGGTCGTCGAGCGCCCGCAGATCCTGCTCTACGCACGCACGCCGGACAGCACGTATCGCCTGAACGGCGTGGAGTTCATCGTGCCGTACCAGCTCCACCCGCGCGACTCGACGCCCCCCGTGCTGTTCGGCCGGCGTCTTCGCGCCGAGGACCACCTCAACTACTGGTACCTGCACGTCTGGGCGTGGTCGGCGAACCCGGACGGCATGTTCGCGGACTTCAACCCGACTGTCGCGTGCCCCAGCGGCGGGAAGGTGTATCGCGCGTTCTCGCGCGACGACGCGCGCCCGTCGCCGTGACGTCGCGGCGGGGGGCGCGATCGTCGGGCCGAGGCGCGGCCGTCGCCCTCGACGGCGTGGGGCGGCCCGCGCAGCTCACCCTCGACCTCGAAGGGCCGGTGAGCCCGCCCTCGGCCGACCGATGAGTTCTTCCGCCGCGCGCAGTCCAAAGGGATGCATCGTCCCTGGAGCGCCGCGGCGCGGTCGCGTGACGGTCACCTGATGGCCGAGCGACGCCGCGCGAGCCCCGACCCCCGGGCGGCGCTCGCCGGCGTCGCATCGCGCTCCTCTTCGAGCGGGCGGATGCCTTCCGCGCCTACCCACCCGATCATCAATGGAGCCCGGCATGACGCACCACGACGGATCGCCCCACGCCGCCACCACTCCGGACGCGCTGGACGCGGGAGCGTACGACGCCCAGGGTACGGATCACCCTGTGCACCAGGCGTTGCGGCGCCTGGCCGGGCGGTGGCGGCTCGAGGGTCATCTCGGGGAAGGAGCCGGCCCGGCCGCCGCTGGTGCTTCCGCCACCGGCACCGATCACTCCGAGTGGCTCCCTGGCGAGGTTGTCCTCGTGAACCGGTGGGAGCACGAGATGGGGGGCTTCCGGCACGCGGGCCTCAGCGTGATGGGCCCGCAAGGCGAGGGGGAGCCATACGCCACGCGCGCGTTCGACAACATGGGATTCGCGCGCATCTACGAGACCCGCGCCGAGCCGGGCGTGCTGACCCTCACGGGGCCGTGGGAACGGGCGATCGTGGCGATCGGCGAGGACGGCGAGACCCTGAGGATCCACTGGGAGCGGTCGCCCGACGGCGAGCAGTGGCTCCCGCTGTGCGATCTCCGGGGCGTGCGGCTGACGTGAGCGGGATGAGGCGAAGCTTCCAGGCGCACGCGGCGCGACGGACCGCGACGCCGCACGTGCCGCCGGACACGTTCCCGGTCGTGGCACCGCCCGCCCACGCACGCGTGCGCGCACGCGGGTGGGCGGAGGTCCTCGCGCGCTGGGACGTCCGGGCGGGGAGCCGGTCCGAGCGCGCGCTCGCCGCGGCGGTCCTGCTGGACGCGGCGTGGTACCCGCCCGCCGTCGTCCGCGCCGCGGCCGCAATTCGCGGCGGGGTGAACCGCCGCCGCGGCCCGATAGAGTCCGGAGTGAGGCGGGTGCGGGCGTGGTCCACTCGGTGTCGGGGGCCGTCTGAGGTGTGCCTCCGGTCGCTCGGAACGTGACAGGGCCCGGCCGTCCCATCGTGGTGGCCGGGCCATCGTCTGCCACAAGATTCATCACGACGCCGGGCGGTCTGGCGGTCCGCAATCGCCGGCCGCCGGACCGTGAGCCGGCCGCGGGCGGCACGGGGGAGCGCCGGGCGCTCGGCCCGGTGTCCGCGAGCGGACGCCGGCAAGCACTCGCCCCGCCGCGCGTGATTGCGCGTTGCGCCGACGGCGGGCCGGCCCGATGTTCGGGCCATGGAGGCCAACGCCCGGGGGCGGCCCGGTCCCGTCGGGCCGTCCGAGTGGCCCCGCCCGGAGCGGCTCCTGGGGGCCGTGCGCCGCGCCATGCGGAAGCGCCGCTAGAGCGTGCGCACGGAGGAGGCGTAC
>JBJMNL010000382.1:0-3605 GCA_045804285.1 Gemmatimonadaceae bacterium | reverse complement strand
CGAGCTGCGCCGCACGAAGACGCCGGGAATGGTCGTCGCCGAGTTCGTGGTCGACACGCGCGGACGCGTCGAGCCGGCCACGTTCAACGTGGTGCAGTCCACGCACCCGATGTTCACCCAGGCGGTCGACGAGGCGCTCTCCGGCGCCCGATTCGTCCCCGCGCTGCTCAAGGGCCACCGCGTGCGGCAGCTCGTGCAGCTCCCGGTGCGCTTCGTCCTCCCCTGACCGCCCGAGCGGTGACGTGGCGCTGACGACCTGCTGACGCGTGGCTGACGCGCGACTGACGATGCGATGACGGCGGCGCCCGGCGGCGGCCGGGCGTAGATTGCGGCATGTCCGCGTCCCGCATCCTCTCCGAGCTCGAGCGCGACATGGCGCCCGAGGTCGCCGCCGCCTTCACCGCCCTCGCCGTCGACCACTTCGCGCGCACGCGCGCCGGCGACGGCCCGGTATCCACGTCACTCTCGAGCGCCGCGCTCGCCGAGCGCTTCGCCGGGCCGCTCCCCGCCCAAGGGCGGCCGGTGGAGGAGGTCGTCGCCCGCCTTGCGCGCGACGTGCTCTCCGACGTCAACCGTCTCCACCACCCCATGTACATGGGGCACCAGGTGTCGGCTCCGTTGCCGGCGGCGGTGTGGACCGAGGCGGTGACGGCCGCGCTCAACCAGTCGATGGCGGTCGCCGAGATGTCGCCCACCGTCACGGCGGTCGAGCGCCGCGTGGTGCGCTGGATGGCGGAGCTCGTGGGGTGGGGCGACCGGAGCGGCGGGACGCTCACCTCGGGGGGCACGGAGGCGACGCTCGCCGCGCTGCTCGCCGCGCGCGCCGCCGTGCTCCCCGACGCGTGGGAGGAGGGAGTCGCCGGCTCGCGCGCGCCGGCCGTGCTGTGCGGCGAGCACGCGCACTACGCGGTCGCGCGCGCGGTCGGCGAGATGGGGCTCGGCACGCGCCGGCTCCACCTCGTGCCGTCGCGCGACTGGCGCATGGACGTCGCCCTCCTGGTGGCGAAGCTCGACGCGCTCGCGGCCGAGGGGACGCCGGTGATGGCCGTCGTCGCCACCGCCGGCTCGACGGCGACCGGGTCGTTCGACGACATCGAGATCATCGGGCGGATCTGCGAGGAGCGCGGGCTCTGGCTGCACGTGGACGGCGCGCACGGGGCGTCGGCGCTGCTCTCCGACGAGCACCGCGGGCGGCTGCGCGGGCTCGCCCGTGCCCGCTCCATCGCGTGGGATCCCCACAAGATGATGCTCCTCCCCCTCTCGGCCGGCGTCGTGCTCGTGCGCGAGGAGCGGGAGCTGGAGCGGGCGTTCGCGCAGAAGGCGCCGTACCTGTTCCACGGCGACGCGGAGGAGGAGCGGGTGGTGGACCAGGGGGTGCGCAGCTTCCAGTGCTCGCGCCGCGCCGACGCGCTCAAGGTGTGGGTCGCGCTGCACCGCTACGGGGCGCGCGGCATCGGCGCGCTGTACGACCACCTCTGCGCCACCGCGCGCGCGCTGCACGAGGAGGTCGTGGAGCGCGGCGACTTCGAGGCGCTGCACGCGCCCGAGTCGAACATCCTCTGCTTCCGCTGGGTGGGCGACCGCTCGCTCGGCGACGCGGCGCTCGACGCGCTGAACCGCGAGCTGCGCGAGCGCTACAACCGCTCCGGCGCGGGGTGGATCACCGCCACCTCCCTCGGCGGGCGCCGCGTGCTGCGCGTGACGGTGATGAACCCCCGCACGACGCGCGACCACGTGCGCGCGCTGCTCGACGGGCTGGCCGCGGAGGCGCGCGCGCTCGAGGGCGAGGGGACCGTCAGCGCGGCGGGCGCCCCCCGCGCCTGAGCGCCGTCCACGTCCCGCGCAGCCGGCGCGTGAGCGCCGAGGGGGGACGGCGGGGCGGGCGGGCGCCGGTGAGCGCGTCGTGCAGCTCGCGCGCCGACGTCCAGCGCGACTCCGCGTCGGCGGCGAGGCAGCGCTCGATCGCGGCGACGAGGTCGGCGGGCGCGTCGGGCGCGAGCGCGCGGAGCGGGGGCGCGTCGCCGCTCAGCCGGCGCGCGGTCACCGCGAACGGGTCGCGCCCATCGAACGGGACGGTGCCGCTCAGCATCGCGTAGCCGAGCACGCCCACCGCGTAGAGGTCGCTCCGGCCGTCCACGTTCGGCTCGCCGAGCGCCTGCTCGGGGGACATGAACGCCGGGGTGCCGAAGGCGCGGCGCAGCTCGGCGGGGGTCACGTCCCACCACCGGCGCGTGGCGACGCCGAAGTCGGTGAGCATGGCGCGCCCGCTCTCGCGGTCGAGGAGGACGTTCTCCGGCTTCACGTCGCGGTGGACGATGCCGCGGCGGTGCGCGTGGTCGAGCGCGAGCGCGAGCTCCGCGAGGAGGCGCCGCGCCTCCGGGGCCGGCAGCCGCGGCTCGCGGCGCAGCCGGTCGGCGAGCGAGCCGCCGTCGACGTAGGGCATCACGATGTACATCGCGTCCCCGGCCTCGCCGAAGGCGTAGAGCGGGACGATGTTCGGGTGCGAGAGCTGGGCGGTCATCCGCGCCTCGCGGCGGAAGCGCTCGCACGACTCGGCGCAGCCGCGGTGCGGGGCCGGGAGGACCTTGAGCGCCACCGTGCGGTGGAGCGCGACGTCGCGCGCCAGGTACACCGCGCCCGAGGCCCCGCGCCCCAGCTCGCGCACCACCTGGTAGTCGGACCCGCCGTGCACCCGGTCGCCGGGCGCGAGCGGGGCGCGCGTCGTGGTGGTGGCGAGGTGGCCGGCGACGCGTCCGGCGGCGGGACGCGGCGCGGCGGGCGCGGCGGCGGAGCGCGCCACCTCCTCGGCGCGGGCGGCCTCGGGAGCGCGGACGGCGAGTCGGGCGTGGGCGGCGGAGGGCGTCATCGGAACGGCTCGGGAGTGGAGCGGGCGGAGCGGTGCAGCGGGCATCGCATTCCGATTGGCGAGACCGGTGCCACCCTGCGCCGAGCGTAAGTCGCTGTCTTACAGCGTCTTCCCGTTTGCCGTCCGGCGTCGGACGTCCGTTTACGGAACGACGGTGTTCCGGAATCGGACAGCGCGCGGGCGAAAATGGTTTGCACCGCGCTGGCGGTATGTGCGTTGCGGCGGGTCGAAGGCCCTGCTCGTGGGTACGACCGAAGGGGAAGCGGTGGCGCCGGCGTGTGGGGGCGCTCGCCGGCTTCCGGCTCCCGCTGCCCGGACGGCTCACGCCGAGCACCGCAGCTCTGCATCACTGGATATTCATGGCGACACTCGAGACCCCGTCACGCCCGTCCGCACCCGTGCCGCTCCCCCAGGGCCCGGGGGAGCGGGGGCGCGGGCGGCGGCGGCCGGCGCTGCGCGGGCCGGCGGCGTTCGAGGCGGCGCCGCGATCGTGGGGCGCGGGAGCATTGGCGACGGTGCTGACGCTCCTCCTCCTCGCGATCGTCGGCGGCGCGGTGGCGGCGGGGCGCGACGCGGTGCGCGGCGCGCGGCGCGCCGCGCGTGCGGCGGAGAACGCGAGCACCGCGCCGGAGCGTCTGGTCTACCTCCGGACGCCGGCGGCCGAGGCGCCACGCGTGGCCGCTCCGTCGTCGCCGGCGAGCGCCGGCCCGGCCGCTCCGGCGCGGGCGAGGCGGCCCGT
>JBJMNL010000381.1:0-21302 GCA_045804285.1 Gemmatimonadaceae bacterium | reverse complement strand
GGCGGCGCACGCCCCCCCCACGCCGCCGCGGCGCGAGCCCCACGGCGCGCCGCGCGCCGCCGACGGGGGTGCGCCGGCCACTCCCGCGCAGTCCATCGAGTCCGCGCGGCTGACCCTCGTCCCCGCGACCGTCGCCCACGTCCGCGCGGAGCTAGCGGGCGCCGAGCAGTTCGCCTCCCTGCTCGGCGCCGGGGTGCCCGCGAGCTGGCCGCCGGGCGAGTACGATCGCGCCGCCCAGCTCCTCGTCCTCCGCTGGCTGGAGGAGGCCGGGCCGGCGGGGGTCGGGTGGTTCGGGTGGTACGCCGTGCGCCGCGCCGACCCCGAGGCGCCGGCCACGGCGGTGGGGAGCGGCGGCTACTTCGGCCCGCCGACGGCCCGGGGCGTGGTCGAGATCGGCTACTCGATGTGCCCGGAATGGCGCGGCCGCGGCTACGCGACCGAGATGGCGCTCGCGCTCGCGCGGCGAGCCGCCGCGCAGCCGGGCGTCGCGAGCATCGTCGCCCGCACGACGGTCGGCAACTTCGCGTCGATCGCGGTGCTCGAGCGCAGCGGCTTCGCCCGCGCGGAGTCGGGACCGGAGCCGGGCACGCTGCGCTTCGAGTGGGCGTTTCCGGGCTGAGGCGGGTGGCGCGTGACGTCGGCGATCCGCGCCGCCGAGCGATGATCGACGACATCGAGCTGACGCGCCGCGCCGAGCGGCTCGAGTCGGAGGCGCTCGCCTCGCTCGCGCTGAGCGCCCCGCGGACGATCGCCGCTCGGCTCGGGATCCACCTCATCGCGGACGAGGGCGCCATCGGCAGCTTCGTCGCCGGGGCCGACGTGCTCGCGCTCAACCGCATCGTCAACCTCGGGCTCGAGCATCCCGCCTCCGAGCGCCAGCTCGATCGCCTCGTGGCGGCGGCGCGCGAGCGCGGCGTGCGGCGGCTCATCATCCAGCTCGCGCCGGGTCACGAGCCGGCGGAGATCGCCGACTGGGTGGCGTCGCTCGGCGGGCAGCCGTACAACCAGTGGGTACGCCTCTGGCGGCAGACCGCCGCCGCGCCGGCGGTGGAGACCGCGCTCCGCGTCGCCGCGGTCGACGCGTCCCACGCTCCCGCCTTCGGCGCCGAGGTGGCGGCCTCGTTCGACATGCCGCCCGACGTCGGCCGCTGGCTCGCGGCGGTCGTCGGGCGCCCGGGGTGGCGCACCTTCGGCGCCTTCGACGGAGCGGAGCTCGTCTCGACCGGCGCGCTCTACCTGAGCGGCGCCTTCGGCTGGCTCGGCCTCGCCACGACGCGCCGCGAGTACCGCGGGCGCGGGGCACAGAGCGCGTTGATCGCGCGGCGGCTGTCGGAGGGGGCGGCGGTCGGCTGCGCCTGGGTGGCGGTCGAGACGGCGGAGGAGACGCCGGAGCGCGCCGCCCCGTCGTATCACAACCTGCTGAAGCTCGGCTTCACCGAGGCGTACCGGCGGCCGAACTATCTCGTCACGCTGTCATGACCACGTCACCGAGGAGCGTTCCGATGATGCGCGAGGCCGTGTCCACCGTGTTGCTCCGCGAGCTCGCCGCGCTACGCCGCGCCGTGGAGTCGTACCCGGACGACGACACGATCTGGCGCCTCCCGAACGGCCTCCCGAACGCCGGCGGCACGCTCGTGCTGCACGTCGCCGGCAACCTGCAGCACTACGTGGGCGCGGTGCTCGGCGAGAGCGGCTACCGGCGCGACCGCGACGCCGAGTTCACGCGCCGCGACCTTCCACGCGCGGCGCTCCTCGCCGAGCTCGACACCGCGGCCGACGTCGTGGAGCGGACGCTCGGCGCGCTTCCCGACGCGGCGCTCGCGGAGCCGTACCCGGAGCGCGTGGGCGGCCGCGCCGTCGCGACCGGGGACTGGCTCGTGCACCTCGCGTCGCACCTCGCCTATCACCTCGGGCAGCTCGACTACCACCGCCGCGTGGTGACGGGCGACGCGCGATCGATCGGGGCGTTGCCGGTGGCGGCGCTGCGGGAGCATGCCCCCGGGTGAGCGGCGGGCCACGAGCGCGCCGTCACCGGCGGCTCCCCGTCAGTCCGCCTTGCGACGCCTCCGCACCGACTCGCGGTCCCAGGCCGGCCCCTCGTAGTCCACCACCACCGTGAGCTTGTCGGTCACGCGCACCGAGACGTACGACTTGCGCGCGCCCGTGCCCGCGGGCCAGTAGGTCGCGATGTCGGCCTTGCCCTTGCGCAGCGCCTCGAGCTGCCGGTTGTCCCCCTGCTTGTAGGGCGCGTCGTAGTGCTCGACCGTCTCGCTCGGCGCCCCGTACTGCTTGATGAGCTCCGCGCGGGCGCTCTGGTAGGTCGAGAGGGCGTCCTCGTCGGGAGCGATGATGTGGACGCGGAACTTGACGAGCCGGTCGTCGGCCATGAAGGCGTAGACGCGGGCCGGCGCGTGGTACAGGACGCCGTCGAACCACATGTCGCCGTCCTCGTCCGTCCGGTTGAAGTTGTACCCACGCGGCTCGACGAGCGCGGTCACGCTGTCGCGCGGAATCCCCCACGGAATCCCGGCGAAGGAGAACTGCGCCGGGCGCGACGGCGGGAGGAAGGTCGCGCCTCCCCCGCCGGTCGCGCAGGCCGAGGCACCGAGGAGCAGGACAGAGGCGAGAGCGAGGCCCGCGCCGGTGCGCGAGCGACGAGGGGAGCGGAGCATGGCGGCTTCCTGGGGGTTCAGGTCACGGCGACTGGTATCGTCTCCCTGAAACGACGAGGGGCCCCGGCGGGCGGTCACGCTCCGGCGGCGGCTGGGGCGGCGATTGCGGCGGGCGGCACCGCCGCCCGCCCACCATGCCTAACGAGAAGTGGCGGTGGGAGAGACGACCACGATCCTCGGCGTACCGGGCGACACGCGCAGGGCGCGCAGCAGCGTGCCTCCGCCGGCGAGGGGCAGCGGCGTGCCGGTGCCGTCGAGGGCGTAGCTCGTCGCCGCGGCGCCGGCGCGCGGGAGGGTGACGTCGAGGGTGGCCGCGGGCCGGCCGCGCCGCGCCCAGGCGACGAGCACCTGCCGCCCGTCGGGGCGGCGGAAGAGATGGACGTCGGGGCCCGCGGCGGCGGGCGCGACGCGCAGCTCCGCGTCGGCGACGGCGAGCTCGCCGGCGAGCAGCGAGACCATGAGCCGCACGGTGCGAAACGCGAGCTTCGGCGCGCGATCGGCGCGCGTGAGGCCAAGGTGGTAGTTCTCCGCCTCGCCGATCACCGCGCTGCCCGGCGCGAGGTCCTTGATCTCGTAGACGCCGACCAGCGTCACGTGCGGCGCGGCGGCGAGGGCGGCGATGGCGCGCACCCACCAGTCGGCCTGGTCGCGCTCGCTCCGGCCGCGCGCGGTGGCGAACCCGATCTCGTTCGCCCACACCGGCGGGGCGCCGCAGGGGCCGTCCACCGCCTCGCGGAAGGGCGGGCTCTCGAGGTCGGCGACGGCCCGCTCGAGCGTCACCGAGTCGGGCGTCCACGTCTCCGCGTACACGTGCACCGGCACCGCCGCGAGGCGCCGGCCGCGCCGGCACACGTCCTCGGCCCACTCGGCGTCGGGCCAGACCAGCCCGCCCATGAGCACCGCCGCGCCGGGGTCGGCCGCGCGGATCGAGTCCGCGGCCGCCACGAAGAGGTCGGCGTACTCGCCGGCGGTCCCGTCCCACCAGAGCTTCGTGTTCTCCTCGTTGTAGATCTCGTACGACGCCACGCTGCCGTGGCGGCGCAGCTCGGCGGCAAGGCGGCCGGCGAAGCGGGCGAAGTCGGCCGGCCGCGCGGGGGGATCGTTCCACGTCTGCCCGTCCGCGCGCCGGCCGGCGGCCGCCCACTCCGGCGTGTAGCCCAGGTATGGGCGGAGCGTGATGCCCTCGCGCCTGGCCAGCGCCGCGAAACGGTGGAGCCACGCGAGGTCGTACCGCCCGCGCGCCGGCTCGTAGTCGTCCCATCCCAAGCTCCCGCGCCACGTCCTGATACCGAGCTCGCGGAAGAGCCGGAAGTCGCGCTCGACGTCTGCGAGCGGGGCGCCCTTGTCGTAATCCTCGAGGATGGCGAACTCGAGGCGCTTGGTGGGGGCGGGGCCGACGGCGGGTGGCGGTGCCGCGGGGACGGTGCGGGACTCGCGCGCGCGCGGATCCTCGTGCGGAGGGGCGCAGCCGGCGGCGGCGAGCGCGAGCGCCGCGCCGGCGAGCCCCAGGGAGTACGACGGCATGGACAGGTCTACGCGGCGGCCGGACAGGGACCCGCACGATAGCCCGCCCGCGGCCGGGCGCCAAGCGCCGCGGCGCCTCCGGCGCGCCCCTGCCTGAACGACCGGGCTGCCGGCGGCGTTGCGAAGTGGTAGCGTTGAGGCGGACCCGACCCACGAGGGAGACGTGCACGAGACGACGACCGGCAGCCGGCCGCGCGGGCGACCCTCGCCGCCAGCCGTCGCGGCGAGCGTGGAGCAGCGCGCCGAGCGGGAGCATCGGCGCAGGGAGGCGCGCTCCGAGACGGGGCGCATCGAGGCGTTCAGCGACGGCGTCTTCTCGATCGCGATCACGCTGCTCATCATGGCGATCCAGGTGCCGACGGCGGGGACGCTGGCGCCGGGTGGGCTTCCGGCCGCGCTCGCGCACCTCTGGCCGTCGTACTTCGGCTTCGCCCTGAGCTTCACGATCATCGGGATCATGTGGGCGAACCACCACAACGTCTTCAAGCTCATCGAGCGCTCCGACCCCACGTTCGTCGCGCTCAACACGCTGCTGCTGATGTGCGTGTCATTCCTCCCCTTCCCGACCGGCGTGCTGGCGGCATACGTGCGGGTGCCGGCCGAGCAGCGCGCGGCGGCGCTGTTCTACGGCGCGACGCTCACCGCGACCGCGCTGGTCTTCAACGCGCTCTGGCTCTACGCCTCGCGCGGGGGGCGACTGTTGGGCTCCCACGCGGATCCCGGGAAGGTGCGGACGATCACGGCCCGCTTCCTGCCCGGCGCGCCGCTGTACCTCGCATCGACGCTCCTCGCGTTGTGGAGCGTGACGGCGAGCCTCGCGGTGCACGCCCTGCTCGCGATCCTGTACCTCCTGCCGGAGCGCTCCCCCGGGCGGCGAGCGGGGTCGACGGCGGCCGCGCTGCACGAGGACCGACACGAGGAGCGAACGGAATGAGGGGGGACGGTCGGAGCGGGCCGGCCAGGGCGGCCGGAGGGCACGGTCGCGTGAGGGTCGCGTGAGGTGGTCCTACAAGGTGGCGCGGATCGCGGGGATCGACATCTACGTCCACGCGACCTTTCTCCTGCTGCTCGCCTGGGTGGGGTTCGGCGAGTACCGGGCCGGCGGGATCGCGGCGGCGCTGAGCGGGGTGGGGTTCACGCTCGCCGTGTTCGTGATCGTCGTGCTCCACGAGTACGGGCACGCGCTCACCGCGCGCCGCTTCGGCGTGGCGACGCGCGACATCACGTTGCTTCCGATCGGGGGTGTGGCGCGCCTCGAACAGATGCCGCGCGAGCCGCGACAGGAGCTCCTGATCGCGCTCGCCGGACCGGCGGTGAACGTCGCGCTGGCCGCGATCATCTATGCCGTGCTCGCCGCGACGCGCGGCGGCGCCGCGCCCGGCGAGCTCGCCGCGCAGGGCGGGGACTTCTTCCGGAGCGGCCTGCTCCGCCAACTCCTCTCGATCAACCTCGGCCTGGCCCTCTTCAACCTGATCCCCGCCTTCCCGATGGACGGCGGGCGCGTGCTGCGCGCGGCGCTCGCCTGGCGCGGCGGCGACTACGCGCGGGCGACGGCGCAGGCGGCGCGCATCGGGCGCTTCTTCGCCCTCGCCTTCGGCGTGCTCGGCCTGTTCGTGCTCCACGCGCCGACGCTCGTCCTCGTCGCGCTCTTCGTCTGGCTCGCGGCGGCCGGGGAGGCGGCGAGCGTCTCGCAGGAGACAGCGCTCGACGGCGTGTCGATCCGCAACCTGATGATCACCGACTTCCGCACTCTCACCCCGGGCGACCCGCTGGCGCGCGCCGTCGAGCACGTCCTCGCCGGCTTCCAGCAGGACTTCCCGGTACTGGACGGCGACGCCGTGGTGGGGGTGCTGACGCGCGCCACCCTGCTCAAGGCGCTCGCCGAGCGCCCCCCGACGACGCCGGTGGGAGAGGTGATGAGCCGCGACTTCCTCGTCGCCGACCCCGCCGAGCCGGTCGAGGCCGCCCTCGTCCGCCTGCGAAGCTGCGGCTGCCAGTCGCTCCCCGTCGTCCTCGGCCGGCGCGTGCTCGGCGTGCTGACGCTCGAGAATGTCGGGGAGTACCTGATGATCAAGGCGGCGTTGAGGAAGCAGAGCGCCTGACTTGCGGCCTCGGGGAGATCCCAAGGCCGTCCGTCCCTGCGTCCCGTTCCCGGCTCCCGTCCCTGCCCTTACGGGTGGAGGCCGCCGTGCACTTCGGCCTCTGTTCGGGGTATATTTCCCTCTACGCCTGGACGTTCCTCTTCCGCCTGGTACTCTGTAGCCATGTCCCGCGCCGAGATCACGACCCCCGAAGTTCTCTCCGACGAGTCCGTCGTCGAGCTCTCCCTCCGCCCGCAGCGGCTGCTCGAGTTCATCGGGCAGCCGCGAGTGAAGGAGAGCCTGCGCATCTACATCGACGCGGCGCTCGCGCGGCGCGAGCCGCTCGACCACACGCTCTTCTTCGGCCCTCCCGGGCTCGGCAAGACGACGCTCGCCGAGCTCATCGCGCGCGAGCTCGGCGTCAACATCCGGACGACGTCGGGGCCGGCGCTCGAGAAGCCGGGCGACCTCGTGTCGACGCTCACGAACATGCGCGACGGGGACATCCTCTTCATCGACGAGATCCACCGGCTGCGCCCGGTGATCGAGGAGTTCCTCTACCCCGCGATGGAGGACTACAAGATCGACATCCGCCTCTCCGAGGGGCCGAAGGCGCAGACGATCTCGATGCCGATCGCGCCGTTCACGCTCATCGGCGCCACGACGCGGCTCGGCATGCTCACGGCGCCGATGCGGGCGCGCTTCGGGATCGAGCAGCGCCTCAACTACTACCCGACCGAGGACCTCGAGCTGATCGTCCACCGCACCGCCGAGGTGCTCAAGGCGGAGATCGACCGCGAGGGGGCGCAGGAGATCGCGCGCCGCTCGCGCGGCACGCCGCGCGTCGCCAACCGCATCCTGCGCCGGGTGCGCGACTTCGCGCAGGTGAAGGCCGACGGGGCGATCACGAAGCCGGTCGCCAAGCAGGCGCTCGAGCTGCTCGACGTCGACGAGTTCGGCCTCGACGACATGGACGCGCGGATCCTCAAGGCGATCATCGAGAAGTTCGAGGGCGGCCCCGTCGGCATCTCGACGATCGCCGCCGCCGTCGGCGAGGACGGGGGAACGATCGAGGAGGTCTACGAGCCCTTCCTCGTCCAGAACGGCTTCCTCCAGCGCACCCCGCGCGGCCGCGTCGCGACCTCGATCGCGTACCGCCATTTCGGCTACACGCCGCCGACCCAGGCGAGCCAGGGGGCGCTGTTCTGAGCTGCGAGGTCACCGTCCGTTACGTTTAGCAGCGTGCCCCACCGCACCTCCGACTTCGACTTCGCCCTCCCACCCGCGCTGATCGCGCAGTCGCCGGCCGAGCGCCGCGACGAGAGCCGGCTGATGGTCGTGGACCGCGCGCGCGGGACGATCGAGCACCGGCGCTTTCGCGACCTCGCCGAGCTCGTGCCGGCGGGGGACGCGCTGGTGCTCAACACGACGCGCGTCGTGCGGGCGCGCCTGCTCGGCCGGCGTGACTCCGGGGCGCCGGCCGAGGTCTTCCTCCTCAAGCCGCTCCCCGCGCGCGGCGAGGGCGCGTACGAGGCGATGGTGCATCCTGGCGGGAAGCTCCGGCCCGGCCGCGTCGTGCACGTCGCCCCCGAGCTCGACGTCGAGATCCTCGAGGTCACCGAGCGGCGCACGCGCGTCGTGCGCCTCCACAGCGCGTTGCCGGCCGCGGAGGCGGTCGAGCGGTTCGGGCACGTGCCGCTGCCGCCCTACATCCACCGCGCCGATCAGGGCGCCGATGCGGAGCGCTACCAGACCGTGTACGCGCGCGAGGCGGGCTCCGTCGCCGCCCCCACGGCGGGGCTGCACTTCACCCCGGAGCTGATCGCGCGGCTCGAGGGGCGCGGGGTGCGGCGCGTGGACGTACTGCTCCACGTGGGCGCCGGAACGTTCAAGCCGGTCGAGAGCGAGGACCTCGCGCAGCACGTGATGCACGAGGAGTGGTACGCGCTCTCCGCCGACGCGGCCGCCGCGCTCAACGCGACGCGCGCCGCGGGGGGCGCGATCTGGGCCGTGGGCACGACGAGCTGCCGCACGCTCGAGAGCGCGGCCGCCGACGACGGCACCTTCGCCGAGCGGTCGGCCGAGACGTCGATCTTCATCCGCCCGCCGTACCGCTTCCGGGGCGTGGACAAACTGATCACCAATTTTCATCTTCCGCGCTCGACCCTGATCATGCTCGTGGCCGCGATGGCCGGGTACGATCTGACGATGCGGGCCTACCGTGAGGCGATCGATGCGGGCTACCGGTTCTACTCGTACGGCGACGCGATGGCGATCGTCTAGCGCGGCGCGCGCGGCGTGCGCGATCGCGCTCGGCGTCGCGCTGCTCGCGACGGCGTCGGCCTGCGTCACGACGACCGCCACCGCTTTCATTCCCACGCCCGGGCAGTCCCGGCTGAGCGTGGACGACGCGCGCGACCAGCTCGACGCGCTCATGCGCGCCGAGTGCCCGCGGCTGCTCCAGGCGAACCGCCCGACGCAGGAGGGGCTCGTCGCCGTGGACATCGACGCGCGCGGCGACGTGGCGCGCGCCGTCGTCCAGCGCTCACTCGGCGACGGCGAGCTCGACACGGTCTTCGGCGGCACGGCCGCGCGCCTGCACTTCCAGCCCCCGACCGCCGCCGACCTCAAGGGGGAGCAGAGCGTCGCCGGGAAGATCCGGATGGGGTACTCCTGCTCGGCCTCGGCGGCGGTGGCGACCATCCAGCCGCTCTGACCTGACCGAAACCCCTTAGACTGCGGGAGCGGGGAGTCGGGCGTCAGGAGGGGACGACGGTCGGCACTTCGCAGGCGGCAGGCCCGGTCTCGCCCGGAGACTGCCCGCGGAGCGCTGGCGACCGCACCGCGCTCACCGCCGGCGGTCCCCGCTCCCACTTCCCGCTCCCGGCTTCCCGCTTCCGCCGTTCCACGGCCAGGCACAGTTGTCCTTCGAGTTCACGCTACAGAGCACGACCGGCAGTCCCGCCCGCGCCGGCCTCTTCGCCACCCCGCACGGCGTCGTCGAGACGCCGGCATTCATGGCGGTCGGGACCCTGGCGACCGTCAAGTCGCTCGATCCCGACGAGCTGCGGGCGATGGGCGCGCAGATGATCCTCGCCAACGCCTACCACCTTCACCTGCGCCCGGGCGACGAGCTCGTGCGCGAGCTGGGCGGGCTGCACCGCTTCATGGCCTGGGACGGACCGATCCTCACCGACTCCGGCGGCTTCCAGGTCTTCTCGCTGGAGGGGCTGCGGAAGATCGACGAGGACGGCGTCGAGTTCCGGAGCCACCTCGACGGCTCGAAGCGCCGCTTCACCCCCGAGAGCGTCATGCGCATCGAGCGCAACCTCGGCGCCGACGTCGTCATGCAGTTCGACCACGTCGTGCCCGGCCAGTCGGACGCGACGACGGCGCGCGAGGCGATGGAGCGGAGCGTACGGTGGCTCCGGCGCTGCCTCGACGAGTTCGAGCGGCTGCGCGAGGAGGACGGGGACGCGGGGGGGCCCCCCCACCGGGAAGGTAGCACCGCGCGCGGAGGCGCCGGCACCGGAATCCCGCACGCGGCGTCCCGGGCTCCGCAGGCCCTCTTCCCGATCGTCCAGGGCGGCATCCACGCCGACCTCCGGCGCGAGTCCGCGCGCGCGATCGCCGAGATGCACGACTGGCGCGGCTTCGGGATCGGAGGGCTGAGCGTCGGCGAGGCCAAGCCGGACATGTACGCGATGCTCGACGTCGTCCACGAGGCGCTGCCCGGCGAGCGGCCGCGCTACCTCATGGGGGTCGGCTTCCCGGAGGACCTCGTCGAGGGGGTGCGCCGCGGCGTGGACCTCTTCGACTGCGTCGCGCCGACGCGGATGGGGCGCAACGGCACAGCCTTCACGAGCGACGGCCGGCTGAACGTGAAGCGCGCCGAGCTCCGGCGCGACCCGCGCCCACTCGACGAGACGTGCGGCTGCGCGAGCTGCCGGCGCTTCTCGCGCGCCTACATCCGCCACCTCTTCCTCGCCGACGAGATGCTGGGGGCGCGCCTTCTCTCGCTGCACAATGTACATTTCCTTGTCGGGCTGATGCGCGACGCGCGCGCGGCGGTCCTGCGCGACGCCGAGCGCCCCGGGACCTTCGACGCGTGGAGCCGCGACTGGCTCGCGCGCTATCACGCCGGCTCCGGCCGCGCCGACACCACCGCGACGTCCATCTCCGCTCTCAGCTCCTCCGCCCGATGACCACCGCCTCCCCCGCCGCCGTTTTCCCGACGCTCGCGGCGCTCTTCCAGTTCCCCGGCTCCAGCAACCCGATGGTCGGGACGCTGGTCATGTACGTCGCGATCTTCGCCATCTTCTGGTTCGTGATCTTCCGCCCGCAGCAGAAGCAGCGAAAGCAGCACGAGGAGGCGATCCGCCAGATCAAGCGCGGCGACGAGGTCGTGACGGCGGGCGGGATCGTCGGCGAGGTGGTGCACATCCGGCAGGTGAAGCCCGACGCGCCGTCGGCCGAGGACCGCGTGACGATCAAGAGTGGCGAGTCCCGCCTCGTGGTCGAGCGCGGCCGCATCGCGCGCCTCGCGGCGTCGCCGGCGAGCGCCGCCGCCCCCCCTTCCGCCTGACGACGAGCGGCGGCCGACATGAGCCTGCTCGACATCCACGTCCTCGGCGACCCGATCCTCCGCCAGACGACGGCCCCCGTCACCGCCGTGACGGACGAGCTGCGCCGCCTGATCGACGACATGTTCGAGACGATGTACGCCGCGAAGGGCGTCGGCCTCGCCGCGCCGCAGGTCGGCCGCCGCGAGCGGATCGCCGTGGTCGACGTCGGCGACGAGCGGCCGATCGCCATCGTCAACCCGGAGATCGTCCTCAGCGAGGGGACGATGCGCGGGGAGGAGGGATGCCTCTCGATCCCCGACGTCTACGGCGACGTCGACCGCGCGAGCCGCGTCGTCGTGCGCGCCCTCGACCGCGACGGGAATCCCTTCGAGGTCGAGGGGCGCGAGCTCCTCTCGCGCTGCCTGCAGCACGAGATCGACCACCTCGACGGAAAGCTCTTCATCGACTACCTGAGCATCCTCAAGCGCCGCTCGGCGATGGCGAAGTGGGAGCGGGAGCGGGCGAAGTACCCGTCGCTGCGGAGGACCATCAGCGCGCGCGACCTGGCGGAGCAGCACAACGAGGAGGCGCTGTGAAGGGGGGCGCGGGACGCGGGACGGGGGCGCGACCCAGCGGGGTTCGGGAGGGAGGATTCGGGAGTGGGGCGTGGGAAGTGGGGGGTGGACCGGCCGCCCTGGACGTCCGGGGGCCCGCCACGCCCCGCTCCCGAGTCCCCACGCCCGGCGCTCCCGCCCCGCGTCCCGCGCCCAGCGCATGAAAGTGCTCTTCTGGGGCACCCCCGACTTCGCCGCTCCTCCCCTCCGGGCCCTCCTCGGCGAGGGATTCGACGTCGTCGCGGTCGTGACCCAGCCCGACAAGCCGCAGGGACGGTCGCGGTCGAGCGTCGTCGCGTCGCCGGTGAAGAGGATCGCCGAGCAGGAGGGGATCGCGGTGCTGCAGCCGGAGCGGCCGCGCAGCCCGGAGTTCGTGGAGCGGCTGCGCGCGCTCGGCGCCGACCTCTCGGTGGTCGTCGCCTACGGCCACATCCTGCCGCGGGAGGTCATCGATCTCCCGCCGCTCGGCACCCTCAACATCCACGCCTCGCTCCTTCCCGCGCTCCGCGGTGCCGCCCCGATCCAGGCGGCGATCCTCCAGGGCGCGGCCGAGACGGGGGTGACGATCATGCGCATGGTGCCGGCGCTCGACGCGGGCCCGGTCGTCCTCGCCGCGTCGACGCCGATCGTGGAGGACGAGACGTACGGCGAGCTGCAGAACCGACTCGCCGAGCTCGGCGCGCAGGCCCTGGTCGAGGCGCTCGCGCTCATCGCCGTCGGCCGGGCGACGGAGACGCCGCAGGACGATTCGCTGGCGACCTACGCGCCGAAGGTGGACCGCGAGCGCGACGCGCGCGTCGACTGGACGCGCGACGCCGCCGTGGTGGGCCGCACGGTGCGCGCCTTCGACCCCAGGCCCGGAGCGTTCACGACGCTGAGGGGCGCCGAGGTCAAGCTCTTCGGCGCCCGCTCGGCGCCAGCGGCCGGCGCGGCCGTCGTCGGCGCGCCGGGCGAGGTGCTGGCGGTCGGCGACGACGGGCTCCTCGTCGCCTGCGGCACGGGCGCCGTGCGCATCCTCGTGGCCCAACCCGCCGGGAAGCGGCGCCTCACCGCCGCCGAGTGGGCGCGCGGGCGCGGGGTGGGCGTGGGAGACAGGTTCGGGGCGTAGCGCGGGGGGGCCCCCCCCACTGGGAAGATAGGTCGGGTGAACGCGCCCGCCGTCACCCAGGCAACGCGCCCCGCTCCCGAACCACGCGTCCGCCCGCCCCGCCTTCCACGAAGACGCGCACGGCCCCGCCCCGGGATCCCGGGGCGGGGCCGTGCGCGTCGTGCCCTGCTCCTGCCGCCTTACGGCTGGTAGGCGCCCTTCACCGGCACGCCCGACGCGATGTTCGTCGCGTTGCCGAGTTGCCCGTAATCGTTCGACCCCCAGCAGTAGACGGCCTTGGCGGTCGTCACGCCGCAGGTCAGCACCTCGCCCGCGCTCACCGAGGTGAAGGCGAGGGTGCTCGAGACCTGGATCGGCATCGTCTGGAGGGTGCTCGCGCCGGTGTTGCCGAGCTGGCCGCTCTCGTTGCTCCCCCAGCAGTAGATGGCTCCCGTCGTGGCGACGACGGCGCACGTGTGCTCCTCGCCCGCCGCGATGTCGGTGAACGTGACGCCGCCCGGCATCATCACCGCCGTCGGAATCGAGACGTTCGCGGTGCTCCCGTTGCCGAGCTGTCCCTTCGTCCCCTCGCCCCAGCACCAGGCCGTGCCGTCCGTGGCGAGCGCGCAGGTGTGGCGGTAACCGGAGGCGATCGACTTCCACGAGCGGCCGCCGGAGACCGCGACGGGGAGGCTGGTCGCTCCCGTCGCCGTGGGCGTGTTGTTCAGCGTGCCGAAACCCGTCGTCCCGTCGCCGAGCTGGCCCGAAGTGTTGAAGCCCCAGCACCAGGCCGTGCCGTTTCCGCGGTCGAGCGCGCAGGCGTGCATGCCGCCCGTGCTCACCGAGCGGAAGGCCTGGCCGCTGACCGGCCGCGGGACCTTGACCGTGATGGAGTCGCTCGGCGGGATGGAGGCGCCGACCTCGCCCTCCTGGTTGAAGCCCCAGCAGTACACGAGCCCCGAGCGCGAGAGGCCGCACGTGTGCAGCAGGCCGGAGCTCACCGAGTCGAAGGTCACCGGCGTCGCGGTCTGCACGGGGACGAGCGACGGCGTGAGGTTGTTCGTGCCGAGGCGGCCGTCGACGTTCGAGCCCCAGCAGTAGGCGATGCCCGAGAGCGTGATGCCGCAGGTGTGATACTTACCACCGCTGAGCTGGCGGAAGGTGAGCGGCGTGGACACCGCGGTCGGGACGTTGCGGTTCGTGATCGAGCCGATGCCGAGCTGCCCGTCGCCGTTGTACCCCCAGCAGAACGCCTGCGCCGACGGCGTGATGCCGCAGGAGTCGAAGCCGCCCGCGTCCACGGAGGCGTACTCGATCGACGCCGTGGCGTTGAAGGCGACCGACTTGCCGTTCGCCGAGACCTGCAGCGTCTGCGCGCCCGGCGTGGAGCCGAGCTTCCAGGTCGCGGTGACCTCGCCGTTCACGTCCGTCCTCGGCAGGGTCGGCGTGGCGGCGCCGTCGCCGGCCGCCGTCCACGTCACCACGGCGTCCTGAACCGGGTTCCCGAAGCTGTCGAGGACGCGCACCTTGAGCGGGTTTCCGAGCGCCAGGTTGACGAGCGCGGCCTGGTCGTCCCCCGCCAGCTTGGCGATCGTCGCCACGGCGCCGCCCTTGGCGTTCATCGAGAAGGTCACCGGCGCGATCTGGGCGACGGTCGCCGTAACCGTCTGCGCGCCCTTCGCCGGGCCAAGCGTCCAGCGCGTCGCCGCGCGTCCGTTGACGTCGGTCGTCGAGGTCGCGGGGCTGACCGAGCCGCCGCCGCTGGCGACCGCCCAGGTCACCGTGCTGCTCCGGACGCCGTTGCCGTTCGCGTCGGTGACGCGCACGACGAGCGAGTCCTTCAGCGTGCTGCCGACGGTCGTGTCGGGCTGGTTGTTGCCGCCGACGACGACCAGATTGGCGGCCGGGCCGACGCTCGTGCCGGGGTTTCCGCCGGGCGGTGGGGTGCCCCCGCCGCCTCCGGTGTTCCCGGTGACGCGCTCGGCGCCCCCGCAGGCCATGACGATGGGCACGACGACGAGCGCCGCCGCGGCGAGGGACTGAAGGACTCTGGGACGGGGCAGAGACATCGCGGATCTCCGGACGGAAGGGAGAGGCGCCGCTCGATGGGCGCCGCTCCCCGGCTGGGGTTCGGTCTGCTGGCTTGCCGCACCGGCCGACGCGACGGACATTGCGTCGGCGGGGCGAGGTACGCGGTAAGACGAACGCTCCAGGTCGCTGTCACAGGTTCGAATTTTCTAATCTTTCCGCCCGGGCGTGTCGACCCAGCCAGAGAGCGCACCAACCACCGCCCAGCACGGGGCCGCCCCTCCCTGGGCCGTCCCCGTGCTCCACGCCGTCACGACGGACGAGATCGTCGGCGCCGCCGACTTCCTCGACCGCGCGCGGGGCGTCATGGGCGCGCTCGGCCCGCGCGGCGCCCTTCACCTGCGCGCGCCGCGTGCCGGCGGCCGGCGGCTCCACGACCTGGCCGCGGCGCTGCTCCCCGGCGCCCGCGCGACCGGCTGCGTCCTCGTCGTCAACGACCGCCTCGACGTGGCGCTCGCCGCCGGCGCTGACGGCGTGCAGCTCACCTCGCGCTCCCTGAGCGCGGGCGACGCGCGCGCCGCGGCGCGCTCCGGCGCTGCGCACCCGCCGGGCGCGGGCGACGGGTACCCCTCCTTCCTCATCGGCGCCAGCGTTCACGCGCTCGACGAGGCGCGCGCCGCGGCGGCGGCCGGCGTCGACTGGGTGGTGGCCGGCCACCTCTTCCCGACCCCGAGCCACGCCGGCGCGCCCGGACGCGGGCTCGCCTTCCTGCGCGAGGTGGCGGGCGCCGTGCCCTGTCCCGTGATCGGGATCGGCGGGGTGCTGCCGCGCCACCTGCCCCTCCTCCGCGCGGCCGGCGCGCACGGTGCGGCGGTGATCCGCGGGGTGTGGGACGCCGAGAATGCCGAACGGGCGGCGAGCGACTATCTTTCTGCCTATGACGGAAGTGGCTGACACGGAAGCGGTTGATGCCGCCGAGCGAGGCGCCGTTCGGGTGAACGTGACGGTGAACGGCGAGCGGCGCGCGCTCCCCGCCGGCACGACGCTCGCGGATCTCCTGCGGGCGCACGAGCTCGACCCGCGCCTCGTCGTGGTCGAGCGCAATCGCGCGATCCTGCGCGACCGCGGGAGCTTCGCCGCGTTGGTGCTGGCCGATGGGGACGAGCTCGAGCTCGTGCACTTCGTGGGAGGAGGATGAGCGCCATGAGCCCGACGACGATCCGCGTGGCGACCCCGGAGGCGGTCGACCTCCCCTTCACGGTGCGCGGTCGGACGTTCCGCTCGCGTCTCATGGTCGGCACGGGGAAGTACGAGTCGAACGAGCAGATGGTGCGCGCGATCGAGGCGTCGGGGGCCGAGGTCGTGACCGTCGCCGTGCGCCGCGTGGACCTCGACCGGACGCGGGAGGAGGGGATCCTCTACCACCTCGACCCGTCGCGCTGGTTCCTGCTCGCCAACACCGCCGGCTGCTACACGGTGGACGAGGCGGTGCGCTACGCGCGCCTCGGCCGCGAGGCGGGGTTCAACGACTTCGTGAAGCTCGAGGTGATCGGCGACCGGGAGACGCTGCTCCCCGACGTCGCGGGGACGATCGAGGCGACGCGCGTCCTCGCCGCCGAAGGGTTCGTGGTGATGGCGTACACGAACGACGACCTCGTCACCGCGCTCCGCCTCGAGGACGCCGGCGCTGCGGCGGTCATGCCGCTCGCCGCGCCGATCGGCTCGGGGCTCGGCCTCGTGAACCCGCACAACGTCCGCGCGATCAGGCGCCGCCTCTCGGTGCCGGTGGTGGTGGACGCGGGGCTCGGCACCGCCTCCGACGCCGCGCTGGCGATGGAGCAGGGCGTCGACGCCGTGCTCCTCAACACCGCGCTCTCCTCGGCGCGAGAGCCGGCGCGGATGGCGCTCGCCATGCGCCACGCCGTCGAGGCCGGTCGCCTCGCCTACCTCGCCGGCCGGATGCCGAAGCGGGAAGAGGCGGTCGCGTCGAGCCCGACGACGGGGATGCTGACGTGACGGCGCCCCGCTCCACGCTCCACGTTCCACGCTCGGCGTGCCGGCCGCACTGGCTGGACGCCGCGCGTGGAGCGCGAAGCGTGGAGGGGGCCGCCCGCTAGGTCGTGGCCATGGTCGAGCGTCCCTCCACCACCGTCTCCGCCGTCACCGAGGCACGCACCGTCGCCGCCGACGTGCTCGCCGACCTGCGGGCGGGGGCGCTGCTCGATCCGAGCTTCGAGCGGCGCGGGGCGGTGCTCGACGCGCGCGACCGCCGGTGGACGCAGGAGCTGCTCTACGGCATGCTGCGCCGCCGGGCGTGGCTCGACGCGCTGCTCTCCGAGCGCGTGCGCGGCGGGCTCGCGCGACTCGACGCCGACCTCACCGACCTGCTGCGGCTCGGCGTCTACCAGCTCCTCTACATGCGCAGCGTCCCCGCCTACGCGGCGATCGCGCAGACCGTGGAGCTGGCGAAGCGCCGCCACGGGATCGGCGCGAGCAAGCTCGCCAACGCCGTGCTGCGGCGCGTGGACCGCGAGCGGCAGGAGCGCGGCGACGAGGCGCTCGCCCTCCCTCCGGCGCTCGCGCTCAACGGCCAGCCGGCCACGCCGCCCACCGACGGCGCCCCCGCCGCCGCCTCGCGGCAGACGGGGGGTGGCCCTGCGCGCCCCGACCCGATCGACACGCTCGCCCTCACCTACTCGCACCCGCGCTGGCTCGTCGCCCGCTGGGTGGCGCGGTGGGGGGCCGAGGACACGGCGCGGCTGCTCGACGCCAACAACGCCGAGGCGCCCCTCATCGTCCGGCCGTACAACGTGGTGCGCGAGCAGCTCGAGGCGATGCTCGAGAGCGCCGGCGTGCACGTGGACGAGGCGCCGCTCGCCCGCGATTCGCTGCAGCTCAGGTCCGGCGTCACGATGACGGAGCTCGGCGCCTTCCGCCAGGGGCTGTTCTTCGTGCAGGACCCCGCGTCCACGCTCGTCACGCAGTACGCCGCCGTCCCCGCCGACGCCGAGGTCGCCGACCTCTGCGCGGCGCCCGGCGGGAAGACGCTCGAGCTGGCGCGCTCGGCGCGCGCCGTCTACACCGCCGACCGCTCCTTCGCCCGCCTCCAGCGCGTGATCGCCAACGCGCGCCGTCTCGAGGCGCGCAACGTCCACGCGCTCGTCGCCGACGCACGCGAGCCCGCCGTCCGGCCGGTGGACGCCGTGCTCGTCGACGTGCCGTGCACCGGCACGGGGACGTTCCGCCGCCACCCCGACGCGCGCTGGCGGCTCAAGATCTCCGACCTCGCGGTCATGGCCGCGCTCCAGCGCGCGATCATCCGCGCCGCCGCGCGCGTCGTGAAGCCGGGCGGGCTCCTGATCTACAGCACCTGCTCGCTCGAGCCGGAGGAGAACGACGCGCAGATCGAGAGCTTCCTCGCCGAGCACCGCGACTTCACGCTCGAGCCGCCCCCCGACGGCGCGGTCCCCGAGTCGGTGGTCGACGCGGGGCGCCTCCGCGTCCTGCCGCAGCGCCACGGCACCGACGGCGCCTTCGCCGCCCGGCTCCGCCGCGCCCCCGACCTCGCCGAGCCGCCCACCGCATGACAGCTCCCGACCAGCGCGACGCACCCGCCGCCACACCCGCCAGCACGCCGCGCGCGCCGGCGCCGAGTGTGGCGGAACGCGCCACGCAGGCCCCCCCACCGCCGACGACGGGGCGCCGTGCCGCCCCCTCCGCGGGCGGCGCCGATGCCGCCGCGCCACCGCCGCCGCCCAGCGACGACGCGGTGGTGCTCTCCCCCGCGGCGCGCCGCGCCCTGCGCTGGCGCGCCCTCACGCGCCGGCTGCTCCCGTACGCGATCGTCGCCGTCGGCGGCTTCCTGCTCGCCTACCTCTTCGTCTTCTTCTTCGTCTTCCCGAGCGACCTCGTGCCGACGGTGGGGCGCGTCCCCAACGTCGTCGGCCTCCTGTACGACGACGCCGAGAACCGGCTCGAGTCGGCGGGGCTGAAGGCGAAGCAGGGCGAGACGCGCTTCCACGCCACGGCGCCGAAGAACGCCGTGCTCGAACAGGCGCCGCGGCCCGGCGTCGCGCTGCCGCGCGGCGCGGTGGTCACGCTCGACGTCAGCGGCGGTCAGCGCACCGCCACGGTGCCGCGGGTCGTGGGCGCGACCCAGCAGCAGGCGCAGGTGCTGCTCGAGAACGCGGGCTTCGACGTCGGCGACGTGGTGGCGCGGCGCGGCACGGCGCCGCGCGGGCAGGTGCTGGCGACCGAACCCGGCGAGGGGCAGACGGTGGCGCTCCCCCGCACCGTGACGCTCACCGTGAGCGGTGGCCCGCCCACGGTCACCCTCCCCGACGTCCTCGGCCGCTCCCTCGGCGAGGCGCGCTCGGCGCTCGAGCAGCTCGGTCTCGCCGTCGCCGGCGTCACCGTGGACTCCACCTCCTTCTCCCCGCCCGACGTCGTCACGGCACAGACGCCGGCGTCGGGGAGCGCGGTGGTGGCGGGGACGGGGGTGAAGCTGACCGTGTCGGGGAGAGCCCCGTGACGGCGAGCGTCGAGAGACTGGCCCGCGGCGCCGCCCGCCCCGGGCGCTCCCGAGGGTCGCCGCTCCCGTCCCACCGCTCGCCGCTCAACAGTCGCATCACCGGTCGCATCAAGAGCCGCATCACGAGCCGTAGCGCCATCCACTTCGCGACGCGCGCACCATGGTGAGGATCGCCCCTTCCATTCTCAGCGCCGACTTCGCCCGGCTGGCCGACGACATCGCCATGTGCGTCGATGGCGGCGCCGACTGGATTCACGTGGACGTGATGGACGGCTGCTTCGTGCCGAACCTGACGTTCGGGGCGAAGGTCATCGAGACGGTGAGGAAGCTCACCGACCTGCCGCTCGACGTGCACCTGATGGTGGTCGAGCCGGAGAAGTACTTCGAGTCGTTCGCCGGGGCGGGGGCCTCGGTGCTCACCATCCACACCGAGGTCTCGCCGCATCTGCACCGGCAGCTCGCGCGCATCAAGGAGCTCGGCTGCCTCGCCGGCGCCGTCATCAACCCCTCGACGCCGCTCTCGGCGGTCGAGGAGGTCGCCGCCGACCTCGACCTGCTCCTGATCATGTCGGTGAACCCCGGGTTCGGCGGCCAGTCGTTCATCCCCGGGTCGGTGGACAAGATCCGCCGCGCGCGGGCGCTGCTGAGCGCCGCCGGAAGCCGCGCCGTGCTCGAGGTGGACGGCGGGATCAACCGCGAGACGATCTCGACCTGCTGCCGCGCCGGCGCCGACACCTTCGTCGCGGGGAACGCGGTCTTCTCGGCCAGGGACCCGAAGGCCGAGATCGCCGCGCTGCGGAACCTGTGCCGGGAGACGGCGTAATGCGGGAGACGGGGCACGGGCGGTCGGGCGCGGGAGGCGGCGCGGGGGGCCCCCCCCACGTCGAAGTCTATATCGCGCCCGTGCCGATCGCCGCATCATCCGGCCGCGCCCCTGACCCGGTCGCTCCCGGCGTCCCGCGCCCCTCGTCCCACCAGCCCGCGCACCCCGCGTCATGACCCTCCGCCAGCAGTGGCTCGCCGTCCTCGCCGTGATCGTCCTCCTCGCCGGAGGGCTCGTCGCGGCCACGCGCTACATGGGCGACGAGCTCTTCCCGGTGAACGTCGGCACCGCCGCGCCCGACTTCCGCGCGGTCACGGTCGACTCGTCCGGTCCGGCGAGGGCGAGGACGATCGCCGACTACCGCGGCGAGGTCGTCCTGCTGAACGTCTGGGCGACCTGGTGCCCGCCCTGCCGCGCCGAGATGCCGAGCATCGAGCAACTGCACCAGACCTACGGCCCACGCGGGCTCAAGGTGGTCGCGGTGAGCATCGACGTAGCGGGCCAGGAGCAGGCGATCCGCGATTTCGCGCGCGAGTACGGGCTGACGTTCGAGATCCTGCACGACCCCACCGGCGCGATCGCGAAGGCGTACCAGACGACCGGCGTCCCGGAGACGTTCGTGATCGGGCGCGACGGCGTGATCCGCAAGAAGGTGATCTCCGCCGCCGACTGGAGCTCGCCGGGGAACCGCGCGCTCGTCGAGCGTCTCCTCGCGGACGCGCGTCGCTGACCGCGGAGACCGAGCCCGATGCCGCCCGCCACCACGACCGGGGTCACCCGGCGCGACCGGGGCGCCGCCGTCACACCGGAGGCGCCGACCGCCCCGATGCCGCCCCGCCCGCGCGGCGGCCGCGCGCGCGGCACGGACGCGCGGCCGTGGCGCCGGTTGCGCGCGGCGCTCACGGAGCGGCTCGGTTACAAGGCGGCGGCGATCTTCTTCTCGGTCGTGCTCTGGCTCGTCGTGAGCGGCGAGGAGACCGCCGAGCAGATGATCCCCGTGCGCCTGTCGACGAACGTCGACAGCGCGCTCGTCCTCGTCGGGCCCCAGCCGGCGCTGCGGGCGCTCGTCGTCGGGCGCGCGCGCGACCTGTGGAAGCTGGGGGACGGGCCGCTCGTCGTCCGCCGCGTCTTCACCGGGGACACCCCGGACAGCGTGCGCGTCGAGCTCCGGCCGGGCGACATCGACCTCCCGTCCGGGGCGACGAGCGCCGTCGTGCGCGACGTGCAGCCGCGCGCGATCACGCTCCGGTTCGAGCCGACCGACGCCGAGCGGAGCCGGCGCGCGTCGGCCGCGCGCGTCGCCGCGGAGGCGGAGTCGGCGACCGCGCGCCGGCTGCGCGCCGAGGCCGCCGCCCGCGTCGAGGCGCTGCGGGCGGC
>JBJMNL010000380.1:0-25269 GCA_045804285.1 Gemmatimonadaceae bacterium | reverse complement strand
GGGGAGCAGCCGGCGCGCGACGTTGACGCTGCCGCTCGCGACGTGGCAGTGCATGTCCACGCCGCCCGGCATCACGACCATGCCGCGCGCGTCGAGCCGCGGCGCGTTCGCCGGCAGCTCGGCGACGATGCGCCCCCCCTCCATGCACACGTCGCGCGCCACGCCGTCGACGCCGTTGGCCGGGTCGTACACGGTCCCGCCGGCGATCCGTAGCCGGCTCACGGCCGCCGCTCCTCGGCGGGGCCGCGCGTCTCGCGTGCGCCGCGCTCGTGCCCGACGCGCTCGCGCACGACGCGCTCGCGCCGGACGCGTTCGCGCAGCGCGCGCACGACGTCCACCGCCGCCGGCGGGCCCTCGAGAGAGGGACGGAGCGGCAGCGGCACGTCGTCCATGCGCACGGCCGTGCCCCCCTCGTGGATCCCCGCCACGGCGGTGTCGACGACCGCGGCCGCCGCCGCGAGCGCCCCCTCGCTCGCCCGCGGGCCGATCGCCGCGCAGGGCACGCGCGCCAGCGCCTCGGACATGCCCGCGGGCAGCCGCGCCGGGGCGCCGACGAGGAGCGCCGCGTCCACGTCCCCTCCCGCGCCGAGGCGCCAGCGCGCGGCCCCCTCGTAGGGCAGGTAGCGCGGGTAGCCGCGCGCGAAGTCCACCGCCATCGGGTACCCGGTCTGCGAGGTGAGCACGGCGTCGGCGCCGGTGCGGTTGCCGCCGCCGCGCAGCGAGACGAGCGCGCAGCGCGTCGGCCCGTTGAGCGCCTGCGCGGCGGCGACGAGCGCCGCCGCGCGGCCGACGTCGCGCGCCTCGCCGGCGGCGCCGTCCGACTCGGCGTCGGCGACGATCGCCACGTAGCGGCCCGCGGCCAGCGTCGCCGCGAGCGAGCGCGCCCGCGCCCAGAGGTCGCCGGCGCGGGCCGCCGGACCGCTCTTCGGGTCGGGGGCCGCCACGACGGCGCGGAGCGCGAGGAGCGTCGCCACCTCCTCCGCCGGCGGCACCGCGACGCGCACGTCCGCGTCGTCCGGCGCCCGGAAGTCGCCCACGTCCACCGCGACGACGACGCGCCCCCGGCGCCCGTCGGGCACGAAGAGCCCGACCGCGTCCGGCGCGAAGCGCTCGAAGAAGCGCGGGTGCGTGCGCCGCGGGTCCGTCCCCCAGAACACCACGACGTCGGCGCGGCCCCGAATCTCGCCGAGCGTCGCCCCGGCGCGCCCGCGCTCCTGCGACGCGAGCACCGACGCCGTCGCCGCCGCCGACGTCACGCTGTCGAGCGCCGCGTGCAGCAGGTCGGCCAGCGCCACGCTCTCGCGCTGTGTCTCGCAGGAGACGTCGGGCCCGAGGTAGACGAGCGGGCGCCGGGCGGCGAGCAGCAACCGCGCGGCCGCGTCGAGCGCCTCGTCGAGCGTCACGTCGCGACCCGCGGCGCGCGCGCGCGCCGGCGCGCTCCCGTCGCCGAACCATGCCGCGCCCATCGGGCACGCGCGCCGCGCCTCGACGATCCGCCCGGCCGCGACCACGACCTCGACGTCGTCGCACGCGCAGCCGCACCCCAGGCAGGTCGCGTGCTCGACCACGCGCCTCCCGGCGCCGGCCGCGGCGCCCGGCTGGGCTCCGCCGGTCATGCGACGGCGCGCTCCCACGCGGCCAGCTCCGCGTACACCCGCTCGGCGCGGCGCGCCAGCGCGTCGCGGCACGCGGCCGCGTCCCGTCCCTCGGCGAACACCGTGCACACCGGCCGTCCGGCGGCGATCCGCTCCCCCTCGTGCGGCACGTCGCGCACGTCCGCATCGGCGAGCCAGCGCTCCGTATCCCCCACCACCACGTCATGTCGCGCGAACACCACCGCCTTGCCCACCGCCGGCGCGGCGCGGCGCATCGCGCCGAGGTCGAGCGACGGCAGCGCTCCCTCGGCACAGGCGCCGGCGTGCGCCGCCATCACCGACACGCCGCAGGCGCGCTCGACGAGCTCCATCGACGCCGTCCAGCGCGGGTTCACCTCCACCGCGTACGGACGGCCGTCGCGCGCGACCACGAAGTCGACGCCCCCCACGCCGACCAGTCCGAACCCCCCGGCGACGGCGTCGGCGAGCGCCCGCGCCTCGGCGGCGAGCGGCCCGTCCGCTTTCCACGCCGGGTCGTCCGCGCCGGCGAGGACATTGCCGCACCAGCGGAATGCCGCCGCGCCGAACGACGCGTCGCCGACGATCTGCCGGGAGACGCCGAGCACCACCGCGCGTCCGCCGGCCGCCACGAACAGCACCGAGCCCGGCGTCCCCTCGACGTACTCCTGCAGATAGCGGCCGCGCGGCACCGGCTCTCCTCTCCTCCAGAGGCGGACGTGATGCCCGCCCCCGGACGCGCGCGGCTTGAGCAGCCAGCGCGCGCCGGCGGGCGCGTCGCGCGGCGACGCGCGCCCCGTCCACACCGCGGGCGCGGCGCAGCCGCGCCGGCGCAGCGCGCGCGCCAGCATCGCCGGGTCGCGCACGCGGGCGAGCACCGCCGGCGCGTTTCCCCACAGCGCGCGGCCGGCCGCGAGGGCGCGCACCGCCGCCGGGTGGTTCTCGAAGCTCGAGAGGTAGGCGACCGCGTCGGCGGTGACGCTGCCCGCCGCGCGCGCCGCGGCGCGCGCGGAGAAGCGCGCTCCGAAGTCGCGCGGCAGCGAGAGCGCGCGTACCGCCGGGTGCTGGTCGCGGTCGGCGAACGCGTCGAGCGCCGTCACCGCGAAGCCGGCCCGCGCCGCGGACTCCGCCGCCGCGCGCGTCGAGACGCCGGCGACCAGGAGGCGGGTGCGTGGGGCGGGGGAGGGGTGCCCGCCTTCGAGCGTGTCCACGTCAGGCCACCCCGAGTCGCCGCCGCGCCGCCGCGGGGGAGATCACGTAGAGGTGATCGAGCACCGTGCCGCGAGCGCCGCGGATCCCGAGTGCGTCGACGAGCGCCGCCTCGGCCCCTCCGGCGAGTCCGTCGGCGAGGAGCGCGGCGCCCTGCGCCGCGTGCTTGGCCACCGCGGCGAATCCTTCCATGACGTGTAGGGGTATGTGACCCAGCAGGGCGGCGAGGCGCTCGGCGAGCGCGTCGCGCGCCGCCGGCACGCGCGCCATGCGGCCCGAGAGGATGATCTCGCATGGCGCCGGTGCGGCGACGGCGAGCGACGCGGCCGCCTTCGCCGCGCTCTCGACGTACGCCTCCCAGGCGACGCGGCCGCGCGCCGTGCGCGGCGCGGCCAGCGTCTCGACCGTGGCGTCGCGCTCCCCGGCGACGTCGGCGGCGCCGCCGCGGAAGAGCGTCTCCTTGGTGACGCTGCCGGCGAGGAAGGCGACCTCGCCGTCGAGCGCGCCCGCGGCGCGCACGCCGAGCGGTCCCGAAGTGCCTCCGAGCCCGTCCACGATGCGCCCCCGCGTCACCGCGAGCCCCGCGCTGAACGCGCCGCCGAGCTCGAGGAGGATGAACGAGACGTCGCGCTCGGCGCACCCGCGCCGGCGCGCCTGCTCGCGCACCGCCAGCGCCGCCGCGCACACCTTGTCCGCCGTCCCCATGTCCACGCGGTTCACCTTGCGATGCTCGGGCACCGAAGCGAGGTGCACCACGCCCGGCGTGAGCACCACCGGGTGCGCCGAGCGGGCGAGCGCGCGCACGAGCGAGCGGAGGCCGCCGATCCCGCCCGGCTCCCCCTCGGCCGCCAGATAGGCGAGCCGCATCTCGGCGTCGGTGACGTCGCGCGCCGGCGTCAGCGGCAGGCCGTAGCCCGACGGGCCGGCCACGAGGTCGAGCGGGGCGGCCGCCTCGAGGACGGCGACGAGCGCCGCCGGGTCGGCGAGCGCCTCGGCGGTCGGGATCGAGCGGTCGAGGAAGACGCGACCGCCGTCGAGCCCGCACAGGTCGATGCTGACCGTCCCCGGGTCGATCCCGACCACGCGCGGCACGCGGACGCTACCCCTTCTCCGCGCCGGCGATCTCGCGGGCGACCTCGGTGATCGTCTCGGCGTCGAGCACCAGGTCGTTGCGCTCGAACAGCCGGGCGATGCACGCCCGGTGGATCTTCATCTTGAGATTCCCGACTCCGAGGGCGCCGATCACCTTCACCCCGTCCACCGTCCTGACGTCGTCGCCGACCTCGATGCCCTCCACGCCGAGCGGGGGGACCGCGTTCAGGTCGATCGCGACGCGAAGGCCCGGGCGGCCGGCCCACGCCGCGCGCGGGACGAGCTGCACGCCCGCCGGGCCGGCGTTGATCAGGAGCTCGGCCCCCTGGAGGACGCCGGACGCCTGGGAGTCGTCCTTCATCTGCACCGCCGTCACCGCCCCGCCGAACCGCTCGCGGATGGCGGCGAGCAGTTGCTGCTCGTCCTGCGCCGGCTTGCGGGAGGTGATGACGACGTCGGCGCCCATCTGCGCGAGCAGGCCGGCGGCCCGCGTCCCGACGGGGCCGGTGCCGGCCACGACCACGGCGCGCCGCCCGCGCACGTCGCCGCCCGCCGCCTCGAGCAGCTTCATCACCGCCGCGACCGCCGTCGTGTTCGACCCGTTCGAGTCGAGCATCACGGAGACGCGCAGCGGCCCGAAGAAGCTCTCGCGGACCGCGGCGAGGAGCCGCTCGCCGGCGGCCATCTCGGCGCCGCCGATGAAGATCGCCGTGTTGTGCAGCTCCTTCGGGCCGCGCGTGAAGATCGCGCCGTGCACCAGGTCGCGCACGGCACCGTCCGTCACGCCGCCGTAGCTCAGGAGGTCGTCCGCGCCCCCGTCGTAGGCGACGACGCGGTCGAAGACGCTCGGCAGCGGCGAGCTGTCGAGCTGCAGGAGGAGTTTGCGCATGGCGTGGGCGTGCGCCGGCGGAGGGCCGCTCGCGTCGCGGCGCCCCCGCCGTGCGCCCGGGTGCCGCTAGAGGTTTGCGCCCTGCATCTGGCGCCCGCCCGCCGCGCCCGCCGTGTCGCCATGCTTCGCTTCGGCGTTGCCGGCGAACGGGTGCTTCGCCGACTTGGCGCCGGTGACCACGTCCTCCACGCGCGGCTCGCCGCGCAGCGCGCGGGCGATCGACTCCCGCGTCGCCTGGTAGTTGTAGTCGTAGATCTTCTGGTCGTCGGCGGCGTCCCAGTGAATGAAGACGCCCACGAGGACGCAGTAGTCGTTGAGCCTGTCGCGCGGGATCGTACCGTCGGCCACCGAGTCCACCACCGCGCGCGCGACGGCGGCCTGCGCCGGCCCGAACATCTGCACGGCCTGCTTCGCGCCCTTGATCGTGACCTTGTTGAACAGGATCGTGTCCGGCTTCGCCGGCAGGTTCGGCGTCACCACCGCGAGCAGGGTGCTGAAGCCGTCCTTCTGGTTGCTCAGGGCGTGCGTGAACGCCGTGCCCGCGGGGCCGGCCTTCGAGCCGATGATCAGGTCGATGTGGGCAACTTCGTTGCCGTCGCCGACGAGCGACTCGCCAATGAAGAAATCGGCTGCCATCGGAACTTCCTCCGTGTGGAAAGGTGAGTACAACGGTGCTGTACCGCCTGTCTTTCCGTTCAACGGAGCGGCGCGCCGGCCCGAATGCCGGGTCGCGCGCAGTCCCACCCAGTGGGTAGCCCGTGACCGATCGGTCGTCCCCCGGTCGCAGCGTGCGGCGGCATCGCCGCGCAGGCATCGTGCCGGCGGCAGGCACCCTGCCGGAAGCTGCCTCGGGGCGAAGAACATGCCCGGTACCCCACTAGGTGTCAAGCACGCGCGCCGGCCGCGCGCCGGCCGCGCGCCGAGCGCGCGTCGGGCGCTCGCGGCAAAGGCGATCCACGCACGCGCTCGCTTCGCCGCGCTCCCTCCGCGCGCGCCGCGACTCGCCTTGCGCGTTCCCCGGGGGCGTGCTACCGTCGGGACGCCTCTCACGCCTCATCGCTCCCGCCCACCACGGGGAGGTCGAGTATGACGACGGCTCACGGTACGCGCGGTCCCCTGTCGGCCCGCTCCGGACGCGTGCTCGCGCTCGGCGTCTGCGCCGTCGCGCTCGCGGCGTGCAGCAGGAAGGACGAGCGCGCGAGCGGGAGCTACGCCGTCGCCAAGGGCGACAGCGGCCGCGCGGGCGACGCCGCGGCCGGCGCCGCCGGCACGGCCTCAGGCGCCAAGTCGACGATCGCCCTCATCCGCGCCGCGGACTGGATCGGGAGCGAGTGGAGCGAGGACGCGATCCGCGTCGGCCTGAGCGAGGAGGGCTTCGACGAGGGGCGCGACTACGTCTTCAAGGTCTCGAGCGCCCAGGGCGACCTCGCCACGCTCCCGAGCCTGATCGACGCCGCCGTGGACTCGCGGGCGAAGGTCATCGTGACGCTGCAGGACCCGACGCTCAAGGCCGCCGTGCAGCGCGCCAGGAACACTCCCGTCGTCTTTCACGTGCTCGCCGACCCCTTCGCCGCCGGCGCGGGGAGGAGCGACTCCAACCACGTCGCGAACATCACCGGCGTCTACTCGCCCGGCTTCGGCGACCCGGAGCAGGAGAAGCGCGTCGCGCTCATCAAGCAGGTGGTGCCGACCGCGCGCCGCGTCGGCGTGCTCTTCAGTCCCGAGGAGCCGTACGCGGTGGCGATGAAGGACAAGCTGATGCAGACCGGCGCGCGCGCGAAGCTCGAGGTCATCGCCGTCCCGGTCCCCACCGTGAACGACGGCGCGGAGGCGGCGCGCACGATCGTCGGCCGCAGGGTGGACGCGATCGAGATCTTCGGCAACACGGCGCACGCGGCCTTCCCGAGCATCATCCGCGTCGCCCAGGAGAACAAAGTGCCGGTCTTCTCCCCCTCGCCCTTCGAGATGCTCAAGGGCGCGACGGCCTCGATCTACCCCGATTTCGCGGAAGGGGGGATCGTCGCCGGCCACATGATCGGACGCATCATGAAGGGGGAGAGCCCCGCCCGCATCCCCTTCTACCGTCTCGAGAAGACGAAGACGCAGATCGGCGCGAAGAACGCCGCCGCGTCCGGGGCGGCGGCGCCGGCCGAGAGCGCCGGCCGCCGATAGCCGTCGTGTGAAGCTCTCCACCACGTACGACGGCGCCGGCGCCGTCGTACACGTGGAAGGCCGCCTCGACGCGGAGTGGGCGGTGCAGCTCGGCGACGCCCTCGACGACCTGCTGAGCTCGGGGGTGCGCACGGCGGTGGTGGACCTCGCGGCGGTGAGCTACGTGAGCTCGGCGGGCGCGCGCGTGCTGCTGCGGAGTGCGGGCGACTTCGCGGCGCTCCGCGGCGAGCTGTACGTCGCCACCGCGCCTCCGCTCGTCGCCGATACCCTCGGCGCCGCCGGCCTCGAGCACCAGCTCCTCGCGGCCGCGCCCGGCGCCGGCGACCCGCGCGTGCGCACCTCGGGCGTCTTCGCGGCCGCCCGCGCCACCACGCATTGGCGTACGCCGACGAGCCGCGTCGCTTCCGGTCGCTACGAGGCGTCGCCGCACGAGGCGGGTGCGACGCTCGCCTGCCGACTGTACGGCGGCGCGTCGGGCGTCACCGGGCCCGTCGAGTTCCCCGAGAGGGTGTTCGGCCTCGGGCTCGGCGCGATCGGCGACCGCGACGAGTGCTTCCGCTCGCGCGCCGGCGAGCTGGTCGGCGCCGCGGGCGTGGTGGCCTACCTTCCCACCGAGGGCGCGCACGTCCCCGACTATCTCGCGGCGCTTCGCGGCCGAGCCCCGAGCGCGACGCTCGACACCGGCCTCACCTGCGAGGGAGCCTGCTCGCACCTGGTGCGCTTCAGCGCCGCGCGCGCCGGCGAGTCCGTCCCCCTCGCCGAAGTCGCCGGTGTCTGCCTCGACGCGGTCGGCGGCGACGCGGCGGGGCTCGTGATGGTCGCCGAGGTGGCCGAGCTCGTCGGCGCCTCGCGCCGGCGCCCGCTCCCCACCGACGTGGGCGCGGCGGAGCGCTTCGCGCTGCCCGCGCTCCGCGAGTGGCTGGCCTTCACCGCCGAGCCCGCGTACGCCCGCACCACCGCGCTCGTCGTCGGCGTCGTCGCGCGCCGCCCCGAGTTCCCGCTCGCCGCACAGCTCCGCCCGCTCGCCGCCCGCGGCGACCCGACGCACGGCGAGCTGCACGGACACTTCCATGCGGCGGTCTTCACCTACAGCCCCGTCCCGCAGCGCACGGTCACCCCCGAGAGCGTGGTCGCCTCCCTCGTCGAGCGCGAGACGCTCCGCGCGGTGATCCACCTGCTCCGCGACCAGCGCGACGGCGCGCCGCGCGCGAGAGAGAGCGAGCTCGTGCGCGGCTTCGCCTGGACCGCGCCGATCGCCACCACCGCCACGGCCGGCCCCGCGTGAACCTCCTCGTCGGCTCCCTGACGATGGGGCTGCTCCTTTCCCTGCTCACGCTGGGCCTTCTCGTCTCCTACCGCATCCTGCAGCGCCTCGACCTCACGGTCGAAGGCTCGTTCGGCGTGGGAGCGGCGGTCGGCGCCGCGCTGCTCGCGCGCGGCACCTCCGCGGTCGGCGCCACGCTGCTCGCCGGCCTCGCGGGCGTGCTCGCCGGTCTGGTGACGGGGGTCGTTCACACCCGCCTGCGGATCGACACGCTGCTCGCCGGCATCCTCACGAGCACGGCGCTCTACTCGGTGATGCTCTACGTCATGGGGGGCGGCGAGGTCTCCGTCGCCACGCAGCCGACGCTCTTCGCGGGCGCGGAGCGAGTCTGGCGGCGACTCGGCGGCGCGGACGTCACCCTCTTCGGAACCGAGGTGAGCGCGTCGAGTGTCGCGTCGCTCCTTCTGCTGCTCGTCCTCGTCCCCCTCCTCGCGCTCGCGCTCGGCCGGCTCTTCCGCACCACGCTCGGCCTCTCGCTCCGCGCGGCGGGCGACGGGCCGAGCATGGCGCGCGCGCAGGGGATCGACGTCGACGAGATGGTCGTCTTCGCCCTCGCGCTCTCGAACGGCCTCGTCGCCCTCTCGGGCGCGCTCTTCGCGCAGTACCAGGGATTCGCCAACGTGCAGATGGCGGTCGGGGTCTTCGCCACCGGGCTGGCGAGCCTCGTCCTCGGTGAGGCGCTCGTCGGGCGTCGCCCCGTGGGGCGGGCGATCGCGGCCGCGATCCTCGGCACCGTCGCGTTCCGCCTGCTCGTGTCGGGTGCGCTCCGCCTCGGCCTCGACCCGAACGCGCTCAAGCTGGCGACGGCGCTGCTGGCGCTCGCCGTCCTCGTGCTCCAGGGTGGCGTGCGGCGCGTGCTGGCGGCGCGGCACGCCTCGCTCCCGTGACCGGCGGGCCGGCCGGCGCCGGCGCGCCGCCAGCGCCGGCCCCAGTGCTCGAGGTGCGAGGGCTCCGGCAAACCTTCAACCCGGGCGGCGCCAACGAGGTGCGCGCCCTCCAGGGCGTCGACCTCGCCCTCGACGCCGGCTCCTTCGTCGTCGTCGTCGGCACCAACGGCTCCGGCAAGTCCACGCTGCTCGGGGCCGTCGCCGGCGACTTCGCCGTCCAGCAGGGCTCGATCCGGCTCGACGGTGTCGACGTCACCCACTGGCCGGCGCACCGGCGGGCGCGCCGCATCGGCCGCGTCTACCAGGCGCCCCTCGCCGGCACGGCGCCCCACCTCACCATCGCCGAGAACCTCGCGCTCGCCGGCCAGCGCGCGACGCCCCCGCGCCGGCTGCGGCGCGCGCTGCGCGGGGCGACGCGCCGGCAGCTCGCCGAGCGGGTGGCGACGCTCGGCATGGGACTCGAGGACCGGCTCGACACGCCGATCGGCAATCTCTCCAGCGGAGAGCGGCAGGCGCTCACCCTGCTCATGGCGACGCTCGTCCGTCCGGAGCTGCTCCTGCTCGACGAGCACACCGCGGCGCTCGACCCGCGCAGCGCCGAGCAGGTGATGCAGCTGACGGAACAGGCGATCGAGCGCGACCACCTGACGACCCTCATGGTCACGCACTCGATGCAGCAGGCCGTGCGCTTCGGCGACCGCGCCATCATGATCCACTCCGGCCGCGTGGTGCAGGACGTCTCCGGCGCGCGCAAGCGGCGGCTGCGCGTGGACGACCTCCTCCGCAGCTTCGAGGAGGTTCGCAACGCCGACCTGCTCGACGAGTCCGCCGCCCGGATGCTCGCCGCCCAGTACGTGTAGCGCCCGCGCGCGCCCCCCGGCGTGCGCTCAATCCACGGGCGGCCGCGCCAGGAGCTTCAAGGGCGGCATGAGGAGTGAGAAGACTTGAAGGCGGAATTGGAAGGGCGGTATGCGGTATTAGGAATGAGGCCGGGACCCCACCGGTGGCTATGCTGGCCACGCGTAGGGTCCCGGCCTCATGCCTCATGCCTCATGCCTCATTCCGCTCTTCGGGCAGTACGCCTCATTCCGCCCTTCGCGCAGTCCGCCTCAATCCGCCCTTCCCTGCTGCTCAGATCCTCGCGACCGCCTCCTTCACCCCCTCGAACGCTCGCGCGAGCCGCCCGATCGACCGGTTGTAGTAGAGGAGCACGAGCAGCCCGGCCGCTCCCACCGCGAGCACGGCGGCGTTGAGCCGCCCGCCGAGGCCGGCCCAGGCGAGACCGAGGCCGAGCGCGAGCGCGCTCGCGAGGTGCCCGACCACCGTGTAGGCGTTCGCCGGCACGAGCTCCATCGGCCGGTCGAAGCTGCGGCGCGCCACGAGCGCCGCGCGCACGAAAAGGGGGAAGCCGACGAGCCCGAGCAGCGCCGCCGGCGGCAGCGCGCCGCCGGCGACGAATGCCACCAGGGCGAGCGCGGCGACGGCGGCGATCACGGGGTAGAAGCGGCTCGCCCGCTTGAGCCCGAGGCGCACGACCGCGGTGCGCTTCGACACCTCGCCGTCGCTCGCCGCGTCCTGGAAGCCGTTGATGAAGAGGATCAGCGCGACGAGGATCGACACCGGGATCGATGCCGCGATCGCGACCGGCGGCACGGTGCCCGATTGCACGTACGCCGCCCCGCACACGATCCCGACGCCGAAGGCGAGCGCGACCGCCAGCTCGCCGAGGCCGCGGTTGGCGAGCCGGAATGGCGGGCCGGTGTAGACGAAGCCGATCGCGAGGCCGGCGAGCCCGAAGAGCAGCACGCCAGGCCGGCCGGCCGTCGCGAAGTAGAGACCGATCGCCGAGCTCGCCACGCCGAAGCCGAGCATGGCGGCGAGCAGCTCGGCGCGGGTGGCGAGCCCGCGCTGCATCACGCGCGAGCCGCCGGTGAAGCCGAGGACCGGCGTGCGGTTGCGGTCGTCGGCGCCGCTGAGCTGGTCGTCGAGGTCGTTCTTGATGTTCGTGCACGCCTGGAGCGACACCGCGGCGACCAGGGTGAGCAGCGCCCACCCCCACAGCACGCGTCCCGTCGTCGCGAACGCCGACGCCACCCCGACGACCACCGACGCCGCGCTCGCCGTCAGCGTCGGCCAGCGGACCGTCTCCTTCCACACGCCGAGCCGGCGCCGCAACAGCGCGAGGTCGCCGGTCCGGTCCCGCGCCGCGTCCGCGAACTCCAGGATCGACGGCGGCCGGCCGGCCACGATCTCGCCGAAGATCCGGTGCTTCATGAAGCGCGGCGTCACGCGCACGAACGCCAGCAGGTCGGTCTGCCCCACCGAGTCGAGATAGGTGACGATCGACGACGTGCGCATGGTCGCCTGCTTGGCCCGCTCGCGCTCCGCCGCGTCGCGCACGATCTCGGCGCGGCCGGTGATCTCCATCTCCCAGCTCGTGTGCTCCTCGCCGGTCGGCGATTCGTGGAGCAGCAGCGCGACCTCGGGGCGGGCGCTCATCTCGCGCACCTTCGGGTCCGTCTTCATCGACGCCAGGTAGACGAGCGGGCGCGCCGCCTCGTCGTCGGGGAGCCAGGGGCCGGGGTGCATCATGCGCACGCGCACCTCCTCGCCCGCGTGCGTGCCGACGGCGACGCGCCTGGCCTCGAGCAGCGCCGCCCGGATGCGGCGGCGCGACTCGTCGGCGGTGGTCGGTGGCGGGGGCTGTGGTGTATCGCTCATGGCGGTGAACGGGTTGGTCGGGATGCGCGCGGGGCCGCCCGCCGCCGGCGGCGGGCGGCCCCGCGTCCCCCTCGATTATAGCACCGCGGCGACCCGCCGGGCTCGCGCACGCCGCCGCCGCCGGTCAGGGGCCGGCCGCCGCCCGCGCTCCGTCCTCTCCTGCCCACGCCCGCCGGATCGCCACCGCGCGCCGCAGCTCGTCCGCGCTCTGCAGCAGCTTGGACCGAAGGTCCGGCGCCAGCGACGGGTGCGCCGCGAGGAACGCGTCAACGCGTGCCGCCGCCTCGGGCGACGTCTGCCCCGACACGAACGCGTCGAGCCACGAGCCGAGATAGAAGATGCGGCGGTTGCGCTGCACCCACGGCAGCGAGTCGAGCGCGGGCACGAGATAGGGGAGCGTCAGCGCCTGCTGATTGGGCGCGTTGAAGGCGCCGAGACTCGCCGTCGCCCAGTCCTCGTTGAGCGAGCGGTCGGCGAAGTAGCGGCGGAAGTACTCGGCCTTGCTCTCCGCGGTGGCGCGCGCCGCTCCCGCCACGAAGGCGCGCCGCCTCCCCTCGGTGGTGGAGTCGCGCCGCGCCTCCTCGGCCAGCCGCCGCGCGGCGCCCGGCGCGTCGTGCTGCACGAGCGCGGTGACGATCGCCCACCGCGTCGGCGGCCGGAGCGGGATGCCGGCCGCCGACGCGCTGTCGAGGAGGGCGTCGAGCCGCGCCAGCGTCGCCGGAGTCGCCGCCAGCGCGACGAGCGCGTCGAGGTGCGACTTGCGGATGCCGTACTCCCGCGCCGTGTCGGCGGCGACGCCGAGCAGCGTCGCCTCGAGCCCGGGGAGGATGGAGTCGCGCTGCGCCTCGCTCAGGTAGCGCGTCGCCGCGCGCGTCACCCGCGCCAGCACCGCGCTCGCGATCTGCTCGTCGCGCTCCGCCGGCAGCTCCCGCTCCGCGAGCGCGAGGTAGCGCGCCGGCGCGAGCCGCGCCTCGCGCACGAGATCCCACAGCGAGCCCCAGAGCATCGCGCGAAGGAAGGCGTCGTCCACCGCGCCCACGTGCCGCTCGCTCCACGCCACGCTCCCCGAGTCGAGCAGCGTGACCGCGTAGGCGTAGTCGCCCGCGTTCGGGAAGAGCAGCGCGGGCGGGCCGGCGGGGCGGGAGAGCGGGACGGTCGCCGCCGCGCCCGAGAGCTCCACCGGAATCCGCGTCGGCGCCGCGGCGCCCTCGCCCCAGGCGAGGAGCTGCGTGCGGATCGGCCACGGCGCCGGCCCCGAGACGGCGGGGCGCATCGGTCGCTGAGTCAGGCGCACGGCTTCGAGGCCGTCCGTCGCGACCGCTCCGGCGCCGTTCGACGACGGCGCGGCGGCCCGCAGCTCGAGCACCGGGATTCCGGGCCGGAGGATGTACTGATCCCCCCACGCCGTCAGATCTCGGCGCGACGCCTCGCCGACCGCGCGCAGCAGGTCGCGCCACGTCGCGTTCGCGAACGCGTGGCGCGCGAGGTAGCGCCGCAGCCCCTCGCGGAACGCCGCGTCCCCCACCAGATAGTCGAGCTGCTTGAGCACCGACGGCGCCTTGTTGTACACGATCGCGCCGTAGTTGCTCTTCGCCTGGTCGAGGTTCGCGAGCCGCTGCCAGACCGGCGTCGTCCCCTCGGTCACGTCCACGCCGTACGCCGGCGGCTTGTTGCGCAGGTAGAACGTCTTCCACGCCATCGACGGCGGGTCGAGCGCATCCTGCATCTTCGCCGCCATGTAGGTCGCGAACCCCTCCTTGAGCCAGAGGTCGTCGAACCAGCGCATCGTCACGAGGTCGCCGAACCACTGGTGCGCGACCTCGTGGTAGACGGTCGCCGTGCGCCCCAGCCGCTGCGTGAGCGTCGGCCGCTCGCGGTAGACGAAGGTCTCCTCGTTGTAGAACACCGCCCCCGGGTGCTCCATGCCGCCGAACGGGAACGCGGGCGCGAGCACGAAGTCGAACTTCCCGAACGGGTAGGGGCGCGCGAAGTACTGCTCCAGCCACGCGAGCCCGCGCGCGTTGGCGTCGATCAGCGAGTCGGCCTCCGCCTCGGCGGCACGCGAGGCGCGGACGTACATCGTGATCCGCCGCCCACCCACCGTCTTCGCGCGCGTCGCCCACGGGCCGGCCGCGAAAGCCACCAGATACGTGCTGATCGGCCGGGTCTCGGCGAACCGGAAGGTGCGGCCCCCGGCGGGATCGGCCGACGAGTCGCGCGCCGCGCCGTTGGCCACCGCCGTCCAGCCGCCGGGCGTCCGCAGCGCGAGCGTCACCCGCGCCTTGAGGTCCGGCTGGTCGAAACAGGGGAAGAGCGCGTTCGCGTCGGCCGGGACGAGGAGCGTGTAGAGGTAGTCGGCGCCGTCCACGCTGTCGTGGAAGCGGATGACGCTCGCGCCCGCGGGGGCGACGGCGGCCGCGAAGTCGAAGTCGAGCGCGTTCGCGCCCCTGCGCAGCGCCGCCGCCGGGATGCGCACGTGCGCGCCGTTCGCCACCAGCCCCCGCACGGGGCGGCCGTTGGCGCGGGCGTTCTCGAGCGAGAGCCCGCGGAAGTCGAGGATCGCGTCGCCGGCGCCGGCGCGGGTGAAGCGCACGGTGACGTGCCCGCGCGCGGTGTCCCGGCCGGTGACGTCGAGCGCGAGCGCGTAGCGCACGTCGCGCACGCGCTCGCGGCGGTAGTCGGCGAGCGCCCGCGAGACACCGGGCGCCATGAGCGAGTCGCCGGCGGCGGCCTGCGCGGCGAGCAGGAGGGGGAGAAGTGGCATGACCGCACGTTACCCGACGCAGCTCGGGCCGGGCAAGGCGGGGGCCGGGACGGGGGAGTCGCCCCTGCCACGGTTGCCCCTCGCGCGGGGAACGGCCGCTCGGGACGGCCCTCAGCGGAGTCGCCCCTGTCGGCGGGACGGATGCGTGACGCCGTCGTGAGTGATGAGTTGTGAGTTGTCAGTCGTGAGTAGCGCGCCGGGCGGCGGCCCGCGCGCGGGGCGGGCGCCGCGCCTCACCCGCGCCCCGAGCTGGCGGGGTCGCGGTGCGCGCCGGGCGCGCCACTCCCCGTCACTCATCACTCACAACTCATCACTCAGAACGCCATCGCGCGCTGGCTCGTGGCGGAGAGGTGCCCATCCCGCGCCGGCTCGTGGCGCACCACTGCGAACTGCAGACCAATCACTGCAAACTACCAACGTTTGACCGACCGCCGTTGGCAGTTACCAGTCGGCAGCTCGCACTTGCTCGCCGTCCCCACCCTCACGTGACCACCGTCGGCCCCTTCCTCCCCGTTCGCTCCTCGATGCCCAGCCTCTCCGTCGCCCACCGCACCAGCGGGGCGAGCGCCTCCTGCGCGTCGCGCCCCTGCCGCGCCGGGTCCGGCTCGTACGACTCCACGTAGAGCCGCAGCGTCGCCCCCGCCGTCCCCGTGCCCGAGAGACGCACGATCACCCGCGACCCCGACGCGAAGAGCACGCGCAGCCCCTGGTGCTCCGTCAGGCTCCCGTCCACCGGATCGCGGTAGCCGAAGTCGTCGCACGCCGCGATCACGTCGCCCCCCCCTCCCACCTCCGTGCCCGGCAGGGTGGGGAAGGCGGCGCGCAGCCCGTCCACGATCTCCTTCGCTGCCGCCGCCGGCAGCTCCTCGTAGTCGTGGCGCGTGTAGAAGTTGCGCCCGTAGCGCGCCCAGTGCTCGCGCACCACCGCCTCGACCGGCTGCCGGCGCGCGGCGAGGATGCTGAGCCAGAACAGCACCGCCCACACTCCGTCCTTCTCGCGCACGTGGCTCGAGCCGGTGCCGAAGCTCTCCTCGCCGCACAGCGTCACCAGGCCGGCGTCCATCAGGTTCCCGAAGAACTTCCACCCCGTGGGCGTCTCGTAGCAGCCGATCCCGAGCTCGCGCGCCACGCGGTCCACCGCGGCGCTCGTCGGCATCGAGCGGGCGACGCCCGCCAGCCCCCCCGCGTAGCCGGGCACGAGGTGCGCGTTCGCCGTCAGCACGGCGAGCGAGTCGGAGGGCGTGACGAAGAAGTCGCGGCCGAGGATCATGTTTCGGTCGCCGTCCCCGTCCGAGGCGGCCCCGAAGTCGGGCGCGTCCGCCCCGCGCATCTCGGCCACCAGATCGTGCGCGTACGTCAGGTTCGGGTCGGGATGCCCGCCGCCGAAGTCGGGAAGAGGCTCGCCGTTGATCACCGTGCCCGCCGGCGCGCCGAGCCGGCGCTCGAGGATCTCCCTCGCGTAGGGGCCGGTGACGGCATGCATCGCGTCGAAGCGCATCCGGAAGCCGCCGCCCGCCAGGAGCGCGCGCAACGCGCCGAAGTCGAAGATCGTCTCCATCAGCGCGGCGTAGTCCGCCACGGGGTCGATGACCTCGATCTCCATCTCCCCCAGCCGCTGCCGCCCCGGGCGGTCGAGCGGGACGTCGGCCGCGTCGAGGATCCGGTACCGGTCGATGGTCCGGCTCCGCGCCGCGATCGCGCTCGTCACCTTCTCCGGCGCCGGCCCCCCGTTCTCCACGTTGTACTTGATCCCGAAGTCCCCCTCCGGCCCCCCGGGGTTGTGGCTCGCCGAGAGGATGATCCCGCCGAACAGCCCGCGCCCCCGGATCACGGCCGACGCGGCCGGCGTCGAGAGGATCCCGCCGCGCCCCACGAGCACGCGCGTCACGCCGTTCGCCGCCGCCATCTTCAGGATCACCTGCACCGCCTCGCGGTTGAGGAACCGCCCGTCCCCGCCCACCGCCAGCGCGCTCCCCGGCGGCGGCGCGACCGTGTCGAGGATCGACTGGACGAAGTTCTCGAGGTAGCGCGGCTGGCGGAACACGGCCACGCGCTTGCGCAGCCCGGACGTGCCCGGCGTCTGGTCGGGAAAGGGGGTGGTCGCGACGGTGCGAGCGGTCATCGGGGGGGGGCGTGATCGGTCGGGATGGGGACGGAGGCGCGCCCCTCCCCCTGCAACGCGCGTGCTTGGCCCGTCGCTCCTCGATCGCCGGGCATCCCTCGGCCGGCGCCGCGCACTACGTTTCGGGTTCACTCGAGCGTGTGGGAGGGCACAGGTGGCCGACGCCGTCGTCACGACCGGTACCGGTGGAATGGAGAAGGTCCTGCTGACGCATCCCGACTCCGGCGCGACGTCGGAGCTCTACCTGCACGGCGCGCACGTCACCTCGTGGCGGCCGGCGGCGGGCGCGGAGGACGTGCTCTTCCTCAGCCGCGCGGCGCGCTTCGAGCCCGGCCAGGCGATTCGCGGCGGCATCCCGGTGATCTTCCCGCAGTTCGCCGGCCGCGGCCCCTTCGTCCGCCACGGCTTCGCGCGCACGTCATTCTGGCACCCGCTCCCCCCCGAGATCGCCCCGCCGGTCGCCGACGGCGAGAGCGCGGTGACGCTCCGGCTCGACGACTCCCCGGAGACCCAGGCGCTCTGGCCCCACCCCTTTCGCGCCGAGCTCACGGTCACCCTCGCCCCCGGGCGGCTCGCCGTCGCGCTCGCCGTCGAGAACCGCGCTCGCGGCGCGCTCGAGTTCACGGCCGCGCTCCACACGTATCTCCGGGTCGACGACGTCAGCGAGGCCGAGGTGACCGGGCTCGCCGGCGCCGGGTACGAGAGCGGCGCCGAGGGCGTGGAGCGCGCGGTCGAGCGCGCGGAGGCCGTGCGCGTGGCCGGTGAGCTCGACCGGATCTATCACGACGTCCCCACTCCCCTCGCGCTGCGCGGCGCCGCCGGCGGCCGCACCGTCACCGTGACCGCCGACGACTTCGCCGACGTCGTGCTCTGGAACCCGGGACCGGAGAAGGCGCGCACGCTCGCCGACCTGGCCGACGACGAATGGCGCCGGATGCTCTGCATCGAGTCGGCCGCCGTCGGCCGCCCCGTGCGCCTCGCGCCGGGCGCCTCGTGGACCGGGCGCCAGACGCTGGCCGTCTGACGCGCCCGACGCGCCCGACGCCTCGAGCCGCCTGACGCGTCCCTCCGTGACGCGCCGCCCGTGACGCGTCAGGCGGCGCTCAAGTCTGTCGGAAGGCTGGTCCACGCACCGGGTGTGCGCTAGACTACATAAGCATCCCTCCTCGGATCGCGCGCTCCGCTCTCCCTCCCGCGGAACGCCGGCCCCGCGACTCAGATCGCCGCTTCATGACGCCACCGTTCCTGGTGGGCGCCGCGCTGTCGCTCCTCCTCGGCGCGACGGACAGCGCGCGCGCCCTGCCCGCCCCGCCCGACTCCTCCCAGCGCGCGCCCAAGCCGGCCGTCGCCACCCCCGCCACCTCCAATCCTGCCGCCACCGCGCCCGCGGGCGCCTTCGTCGCCGACAGCATCGTCGTCGAGAAGGGGGCGCACCGCCTGTCGCTCTATCATGGCGGGCGCGTCGCGCGCAGCTACCTCGTCGCGCTCGGGCGCGATCCGGTCGGGCCCAAGGAGCGCCGCGGCGACGGCCGCACGCCGGAGGGGCTGTTCCACATCGACGGACGCAACGCGCGGAGCCGCTACCACCTCGCGCTCCACGTCTCCTACCCCGACGCGGCGGCGCTCGCGCGCGCCCGCACGCTCGGCGTCTCGCCGGGCGGCGACATCATGATCCACGGCCTCCCGAACGGTCAGGGCGACGCCGGCGCCTCCCACCGCGAGGAGGACTGGACCGAGGGGTGCGTCGCCGTCACCGACGACGAGATCGAGGAGATCTGGCGCTTCGTGCCGCTCCACACGCCGATCCGCATCAAGCGGTAGCGGAGATCGAGCCGTAGCGGATGCACCGCGCGGCACCGGCGCACCCACCGGAGCGCCCACCGAGGCGCGTGAGTGGGCCGGGCCCAGGTTTCGCCGCGCCCGCCGGCCCGCCGGCGAGTCCGACTCGCTGCGGCCCCGCGGGCGCTTCTCGCGCCCGCGTTAGGCTCGCGACCGGGCCGGCGAGCCCGCGCGTTTCCCGGGTGTTGCGGCCGCGACATGGTTGAGCGTGGGATCGCCGCCACATTCCAGCCCCATTCCAATGGCAGAGCTCGCCGACCCGCCCCCGGGCGGGCGCCCCTCGCCCCGCGTAGATGGGCCCCGCCGGGGCGGATACGTTCGTTAGGCGAGTTCGACGGTTTTCGGCGCAGTGGTTCGACCTTTGCGCTTGCATGCGTCCGGCTCCTGGCAGGCCGGGCGGGAGCACGGGGCAGCTTGTGCAACAATCAGCAGGAGGACGAACGGATGAGCAGGCGAAACGGATGGGCCCGACTACTTGGGGTCGGCGCCGCGGCGGCCGCGCTCGCGACTGCGCCGGGCGTGGCGCGGGCGGACGAGGTGTTCTTCGCCGGTAGCACCGGCGGAGCCTTCAACGGCGCGGCGTCATCGAGCGGCGCGACATTGATGGGGCTCGTGTTCAGCAACAGCACCTTCTCCGGGACCACGTCGAACGGGTTCCTGGGCCTCGGCAACACTCCGACGCCGGGGTCGAACTTCAACAACCTGGGGTCGTTCGCGCTCTCGCCTGCGGCGTTCAACTACGGCAGCGGAAGCAACACCTTCTCACTCCTCGTGACGTTCAGCTCCCCCGCTGGGGTGAGCAATGGCCAGTCCTCCAGCTACAGCGCCACCCTCACCGGTAGCGTGACCAGCGACAACAACGGCGGCGTCTTCATCGACTTCGACAACGCGCCCCGTACCTTCGCCTTCTCGAACGGCCAGTCGAGCGGCACGTTCACGTTCAGCGTGAACGACATGAGCATCAACGCCGGTAAGACCGCCCCGATCACCGGCACCATCCTCAGCGCCACGCAGACCCCGGTCCCCGAGCCGGCCTCGATGACCCTCCTCGGCAGCGGTCTCGCCGGCCTTGGCGCGGTCGCCCGTCGGCGCCGCGGCAAGTCGTAAGCGGTCCCGGGCGCGGGGCGCATTTGACCCCGGCTCGCCCCGTCGTACCTTTACTTCGTCGCCCCTCTCGTCGATGACCTCGCGCGGGGGGCGACGTCGTTGCGGTCGCCGCGGCGGCGCCACCCGCGCCGGCCGGCCCGCGCCCCCGATGCACACGACCACCACACGCCACCTCCAATGCGCCCGCTCCGCCTCCTCTCCTGGCCGACGTACCTCGTGGCGACGCTGCTCATCTTCGTCCCCTTCCTCGACTGGGCCGTCGCCGTCTGGCCGCTCCAGCCGGGGAACATGCGCTGGCGGGTGGCGGCCGTGGGCCAGCTCAGCGGCGGCCTCATGACCGTCCTGCTCGGCCTCCTCCTCCTCTTCGCGGTCGCCCTGCTCCTCGAGCAGCCTCGGGTCCAGCGCCTCGTGGCCGCGCTCGCCGGCCTCCTCGCCGCCGGCACCCTCGTCGCCATCGTCCTCTTCCTCCTCGACGCCGTGCAGCTCCGCGGTAGCGTCCGCCCGGAGCTCGTCCACTCGTTCGATGCGGTCGCCATCCAGGCGCTCGTCAAGCAGCTCCTGGCGCTGGCGACCTCGATCGCGTTGGCGGTCTGCGCCGCCCGCGCGTCGCGCGCCTCCGGCGAGGCGCGGCGAGCGCGCGCGACCAAGCCGGGCGCCGGCGTGGTGGTCGGCGGCCGCGTCCCCGAGACGGGCGGGGCGAAGTAGGAGGAGAGATGGCGGGCGCGGCGCGGCGGCGCGCACGGTCCCGGCCGCCGCCGCGCCGCCCTTCCCGTTAGGCGCCGCGGCCCCCGGCATGCGCAGGGCGCGCGCAGCGTGCTCGTCACGAACATCCGTCCCCCATCGCGTCCGCGCCGGCGCGGAAACAGCGACGTCGTTCTTGCGCGTTGAGCGGAACGATGGCAGCTTCGGAAACGCGGGCGGACACGGTACTCCATCGTGTCCGCGATCTGCCGGCCTGCACTCGGCAGGCGGTTCCTCGTCGGGGCTCGCAACGCAGGAGGGGCGATGGTCCGCAGCAAAGGAACGAAGTCGAAGGCCGGAGCGCGAGCAGGAGCGCGCACCGGCACGCGGGCGACGGGGGCGCGCAGCCGCAGCGCGCCGGCGTCGTCCCGCAGCAAGGTGGCGGCAGCGGGGCGGGGGAAGTCCACCACGGCGGCGCCGCGCCGGCGCGCCACCAACCCCGGCATCAGCCGGATCGACCAGGAGGCCACGCGGACGCACGGCTTCTTCGTGCGCGTGGGCTACGAGCGGACGCCCGAGGGTACCTGGCGGCCGCGGCATCGGGCGTTCTTCGGCGACGCCTCGTACGGCGGGAAGACCAAGGCGCTGCGCGCGGCGAAGGAGTGGCTCGCCGAAGTGACCGAGCAGGACTGACGCGCGGCAGCCGCGGCGACGCAGCCGCGGCACCGACGCCTCGTGGCGCCCCCCTCCCGCGCCACCTACCCGGGCGAGCCCTTCGGCGCCGCCTCCCCCATCACCAACGGTCCCAGCACCCGATCCTGCGGCGCGGCTAACAGCTCGCCGCGAAACGGCGTGCCCGCCAGCGCCGCTCCCACGGCCTCGAGCGCCAGCGCCGGCGTGTTGTTGTGCCGGCTCACGTGCGCGAGCACGAGATACTCGAGCCCGGCGTGTGCCACCCGCCGCGCCAGCTCCGCCGCCCCCGCGTTGCTCAGATGTCCGCGCGCCCCCGCCACCCGCGCCTGCAGCTCGGGCGGGTACGGACCGGCGCGCAGCATCTCGTCGTCGTAGTTCGCCTCGAGCACCAGCGCGTCGAGCCCCGTGAGCAGCCGCTCGACGTCCGGCGTCGCCTCGCCAAGGTCGGTGCAGTAGCCGACACGGCTGCCGTCGGCCGCGTCGACGACCACCGCCGAGGAGTCGTCCACGTCGTGCGGGGTCGCGGCGGTGCGCACACGGAAGGCGCCGAGGTCGAGCGTGTCGCCCGGCGCGAACGGGTGCACCTCCACGTGGCGCAGCGCGCGCCACTGCCACACCGTGCCGAGCGTCCCCCAGAGCCGCCATCCGTAGACGCGGGCGCCGTGCGCGGCGCCGAGCACGTGGTCGCGGTGGCCGTGCGTCAGCACCACGTCGTCCACCGTGGCCGGCGCGACGCCGGCGGCGCGCAGCCGCGCCACGAGCTCCACGGGCTCGAAGCCGGCGTCGATCAGCACCCGCCGGCCGGCGTGCTCGACGAGCGCGGCGTTCCCGGCGCTCCCGCTTCCGAGCACCCAGAGGCAGGTCGTGGCGGAGGGGCCGGCGCTCGGTTGCATGGGCTCCCGCGAAGGTGCACGCGGCGCGCCACCGCTCACCGGCCTCTGGGGGCCAGGAGCGCCCGCGTCGCGCGGTTACCGAACGTGTCCCCCGGAGTCCTCTGGATATGGCCACGGGATCCGCGCCGGACCGCCGCCCGTCGTTCGCGTACACCTCCACCCCGGCGTCCGCCGCCTCCCCCGCGCCGGACACCGAGCCGGTTACGCCCGCCACGCCCGCCACGCCCGTTCCCGAAGCGGCGGCGCCACGGCGGTCGTCACTCGAGGTCGCGCTGGACGGCACGCTCGACGGTATGCTCGACGGTACGCTCGCGCTCTCGCTCGAGCGGAGCGCGCGCGTGGCCGCCGCGGCGCTCGACGCGCCGGCCGCCTTCGTCGCCCTCGTAGGCGACGACCGACGCTGCTTCGTCGGCGGCCAGGGGCTTCCGGGCTGGTTCGCGCACGATCCGGGGGTCATCGTCCGCTCGGGGCTGGTCGCGGGAGTCATCGCCGCCGGCGGCCCGCTCGCCGTCGAGGACGCGCGGCTCGAGCCGGGTCGCGGCGGCGCGGCGGTGGCCGCCGAGCTGGGGATCGCCGGCTACGCCGCGGCGCCCCTCGTCGCCCCCGGCGGCCTCGTCCGCGGCATCTTCTGCGTGGTCGACGCGGCGCCGCGCGTCTGGCGCGAGCGCGACCTCGCCCTCATCGGCGACCTCGCCGAGTCGGCCATCGCGGAGCTCGAGTTGCGCCGGGCGCTTTCCGACCGGGAGAGCGTCGAGCGCCAGCTCCGCCACGACTCGCGGCACGACCCGCTGACCGGGCTGCCGAACCGCTCCTTCTTCATGGAGCGCCTCTCCCACGCCGTCCAGCGCGCCAAACGCCGGCGCGGCTCGCTCTTCGCCGTCCTCTTCCTCGACCTCGACAACTTCAAGGTCGTCAACGACAGCGTCGGCCACCACGCCGGCGACGAGCTCCTCGTCGAGGTCGCGCGGCGGCTGCAGCGGTGCACCCGCGGCTCCGACATGGTCGCCCGCCTCGGGGGCGACGAGTTCGCCCTCCTCCTCGAGAGCGTCGTCGACGCCGCCGAGGCGGGACACGTCGCGCAGCGCGTGCAGGAGGCGCTCGCCGAGCCCGTGAACCTCAGCGGCTACGAGATCTTCACCTCGGTGAGCATCGGCGTCGCACTCAGCTCCTCGGCCAACGAGCTGCCCGAGTACCTGCTGCGCAGCGCCGACATGGCGATGTACCGCGCCAAGCGCGGCGGGCGCGCGCGCTTCGAGCTCTTCAACCGCGCGATGCACGCCGACGCGCTCAAGCGCCTCCAGCTCGAGACCGACCTCCGCCGCGCCGTCGAGCGCGGCGAGTTCAGCCTCCGCTACCAGCCGGTCGTCGACCTGGCCACCGGCCGCATCGCCGGCGTCGAGGCGCTCGTCCGCTGGGACCACCCGGGGCGCGGGACGGTGTCGCCGACCGAGTTCATCCCGATCGCCGAGGAGACGGGGCTCATCCTCCCGCTCGGCCGCTGGGTGCTCGGCGAGGCCTGCCGGCAGGTCCACGCCTGGCACGTGAAGCTCGGCACCCCCTGCACCCTCCTCGACGAGAACGGCGAGCCCGACGCGCTCACCGTCGGCGTCAATCTCTCGGTCAAGCAGTTCTCGCAACCCGATCTCGTGCAGCAGGTCGCGCGCGCCCTCGAGGAGAGCTCCCTCGAGGCGTGCTGCCTCAAGCTCGAGATCACGGAGAGCGTGGTCATGGAGAAGACCGAGGCGGTGACGCACGCCCTGGCGGCCCTCAAGCACCTGGGCGTCCAGGTGCACATGGACGACTTCGGCACCGGCTACTCCTCGCTCGGCTACCTCCACCGCCTCCCGATCGACTCGATCAAGATCGACCGCTCCTTCGTCGGCCACATGGACACCGACAACCGGACGCGGCAGCTCGTCGAGACGATCATCACGCTCGCGCGGAACCTCGGCCTGCGCACGGTCGCCGAGGGCGTCACCGCCGACGCGCAGCTCCACGCCCTGCGCGAGCTGGGCTGCACGTACGCCCAGGGCTACCTCTTCTCCGAGCCCCTCGCCGCCGACGAGCTGGAGGCGCTGCTGCGCGAAGGGCGCAGGTGGTGACGGGCGGCCGCCGACCGACCGAGTTCTGCCACCGAAAACTGCAACTGACGACTGCCGACTGAGAACTGCCGACTGCCAACCGTCTGTTCTGTTTCACCCGGTTGGCAGTCGGCAGTCGTCAGTTTTCAGTCGGTAGGCAGTTGTCAGTCGGCAGTTGTCAGTCGGCAGTCGGTGGTCGGTCGCCGACGCCGTCCCCCCTTACCTGCTCCTGAACCGGAATACCACCTCTCCCATCTCGATCCGGTCGCCGTCGGCGAGCGCGAGCGGCGAGGCGCCGCGGGAGAGCTCCTCGCCGTTGACGACCACCGGATTCGTGCCCGAGAGGTTCTCGATCACCCAGCGGTCGCCGTCCCGCAGTGAGAGGCGGGCGTGGAGCCGGCTGACGGTCGGGACGCGGAGCTGGACGTGGCTGTATGGCGGGCCCTCGCCGCGGCCGAACGTCACCTCCTGCGGCTCCCCCGGGGGGGGACGGACGAAGCGGACCTCCTGGCCGGCGACGCCGAGCCCTTGCACGACCTCCAGCCGGCCGGGGAGGAACTGGACCGTTCCCGGGGGGAGGGGAGCCCCGGCAGCGGCGGGGACGAAGTCGTCGAGGCCGGGCGGGAACGCACCTTCGAGTTGCGGGCGGAGAGGCGGCTGCGCGACGTCCGGCGACACCGCCTGCTGCGGCGCGGTGGGCGTGAGCGCCGGGGTGCCGTAGCCGTTCCCGCCCGCGGCCGCGCCGCCGACGCCGTGGACGGGTCCCCACGCGCCGCCCTCGCCCGCGGTACCCGGTGGCTGAAGGAGCTGCGCGCCCGCCAGACGCCCCCGGCGCAGCATCGCCACCTCCGCCGGCTCCACGTGGGGCTGTCCGCGGTCGGAATCGGTGCCGTCGCGCACCCGGGACGAGAAGAGCGGGAGCGGCGCCTCGGCGTCGAGTACGCGTTCGTCTCGCTTCGGCTGGGCGATCCACCATGCGGCGGCCACGACCAGCGCGGCGGCGACGACGACGATGATGACGATTACCACGAGTCAGGGCTGAACGGAACGGGTGGCCGATCCGCGCACGGCGGCGCGGCGGCGGTGCGGCGTGCCGGCGGCGGCGCGGCGCGACGGATCCTCGCGCGGCGCCGCCGCGGGCTCGCGAGAAGCGCTCAGGGGCGCGCCTCGGCGCGGGCGTCC
>JBJMNL010000379.1:0-1821 GCA_045804285.1 Gemmatimonadaceae bacterium | reverse complement strand
GACGCCGTGCACGAGCGCGAGGGCAGGGACCTGCGCCGCACCATCGCCCGCGTCATCGCGCTCGCCCGGTCGCGACCGAAGGACCCGTACGGGGCGCTGCGCGACTGGCTGGGCGCGCGATAGCGGGCTCCGGACAGTTCGGGTCTGCGGGCGTCCGGGTGCCCGCCGCTTTCGAGGCCCCGCGGCATCCCGCTATACTCGTTGCCGCAGCGCACCGTCCATCGATCAGCCCATCGATCAGCACGAACGAGCGAGACCATGCCGTCCCTCCGTCGCTTCGCCGCCCTCGCCATTCTCGCCGCCCTCGCCGGCGGCGCGCTCGCGGCCTGCGCGCGGCCGACGCCGCACCCCGCGCCCGCCGCCGCGCCGGCGCGCGAGCTCCGCTTCCTCCTCGTCAACGACGTCTACGTGGTGGACACGCTGCGCGACGGGAGCGGGGGGCTGGCGCGGGTCGCGGCGCTCCGGAAGCGGCTCGCCGCCGACGGGGGCGGGCCGGTGCTCTTCGTCCTCGCCGGCGACGTGCTCTCGCCCAGCCTCCTCAGCAAGTGGTACGCGGGGCGGCAGATGGTGGACGCGTTCGACGCCGCCGGCCTCGACTACGCGACGCTCGGCAACCACGAGCTCGAGCTCGACCGCGACACGCTCCTCGATCGCGTGCGGCGGTCGCGCTTCCGCTGGGTGTCCGCCAACTGCACGAACGCCGACGGGACGCCCTTCGCCGGCGTACCGGCGTGGGACACGGTCACCGTCGGCGGCACGCGCGTCGGCATCTTCGGGCTGACGCTGCGCGGCGACTACCGGCGCTACGCGCGCTGCGCCGACCCCGACTCGGCCGCGCACGCGGCGATCGCGCAGCTCCGCATGGCGGGCGCGGCGGTCGTCGTCGGGCTCACGCACCAGGACCTCGCGGCCGACAGCGCGCTGCTCGCCCGAGAGCCGGCGCTCGACCTGATCCTCGGCGGGCACGAGCACGAGCGGCACGTGGTGCGCGAGGGCGGCCGCCACGTCCTCAAGGCCGACGCGAACTCCCGCTCGGCGCAGCTCGCGCGGCTGACGCGGCGCGCCGGCGGGGCCGGCTGGGAGCAGTCGGCCCACATCTACGAGATCGACCGCTCGCTCCCCTTCGACAGCGCGACCGCCGCGGTGGCCCGCGGCTGGCGCGACAGCCTGCTGCATCGGCTCGGCCCCGAGCGGAGCGTGGGCGTCGCCCCCGTGCGCCTCGACGCGCGCGACGCGACGTCGCGCCGCGGCGAGTCGCCGCTCGGCGACCTGGTGACCGACGGCATGCGGGAGGGGACGGGCGCCGACGTCGCGCTCATCAACTCCGGAACGCTGCGCCTCGACGACTGGCTCGGGCCGGGACCGATCTCGAACTACCAGCTCGAGTCGATCTTCCTCTTCGCCGACGAGACGCGCGTCGTGACCTTCCCGCTCACCGGGGCGCGGCTGCGCGCGCTGCTCGAGCACGGCGTCGCCGACGGCGTCTACGGCCACGGCGGCTTCCTCCAGCTCTCCGGGCTCCGCTTCCGCTACGACCCGTCGCGCCCCTCCGGCTCGCGCGTCGTCGGCGACCTGGTGCGCGACCCGGGTGGGCGGGCGATCGCGCCGTCCGACACGGTGCGGGTCGCGTTCGACGTCTACCCCGCGTGCACCGGCGGCGACGGCTACGAGGTGCCCGAGGCGGCGCCGGCGTGCGCGGCGCGGGGGAGCGCGCCGCGCACCGTGGACCTCCTCCTGGCGCACATCACCGGTCCGCTCGCCGGCCGCATCGTCGCGCCTGGCGCCGGCCGCATCACCAGGCTCGGCGCGCCGCCGGCCGCT
>JBJMNL010000378.1:0-8138 GCA_045804285.1 Gemmatimonadaceae bacterium | reverse complement strand
TTCGACGCGCCCGCGCAACGAAGGCGACCGGCCACGTAATCGGCCACACGGCGGTAGGTCACGCGCTCACCGCTCGACCTCCCTGGAGCGCTCGGGCGAGAGGCGAGCGGCGGACCACTGCGCCGCCGCGCCGGGCCAGGGAAAGAAGGTGAGGATGTCCCCTGGAGCACCTTCTACAGCCCGAGATACCGGTCGAGCGCCAGGCGACCGCCGCCGGTGAAGACGAGCGCGAGCGCCATCGCCATGAGCGCGAACTCGAACTCCCAGCCCTGCGCCTGCGGCGTGGAGGTGAAGGGGGCCTTCGACATCCGGATCCTGACGGCCGCGATCGCCACCAGCATGTCGACGGCGAGCCCCAGCGCCACGAGGCGTGTCGCCAGCCCGACGATCAGCATCACCGCCCCGACGCTCTCCAGCAGCGCCACCAGCCACGCCAGCAGCGACGGCGCCGGCATCCCGATCTGCTTCACGAGGCCGGCGGTCTCCGCGGGGCGCTTCAACTTCGGCAGGCCGTGGGGCAGGAAGACGATCCCCAGCGCCAGGCGCAGGATCAGCTCACCGACGCCCGCCAGCGGAGCGAACAGCTTCTCGAGCATGCGAGTCCTCCCGCGCGTCCGGCGCGCTGGGCGTCACATCGTCTCGATCGTGAAGCGGCCGAGGAAGTTGATCCAGTGGGCGCCGTGCTCTCGAAGGATCCGCGCCGCCAGGTCCTTGCGCTCCTCGGTCGGCGCGAGCACCGACACCACGAAGCGCCCTTCCCGAAGCGCCTGCTCGTACCGGTCCTTCATCGCCATCTCGCCGTCCGCCACGCCGAAACGCTCGGCGATGCGGACCAACAAGCCGGTCAATCCCGCGCGCCCCGGACTCTCCTCCAGGGCCTTGGCCGCTGCCTGCCCGCTCGATACGCCGATCTCCGATTCGAGGAAGCCGGCGTCCCTCAACGCGGAGTACGCCGACCGGAGCGCCGCCGGCTCGTCGACGATGGCGACGACGTGATTCGTGGGATAGCGGATGGGCTCAGCGGACTGGCCCTTCGACTGCTGCATGACGTCCCGGTCAGTGCGGGGCTCTGTCACGACGACTCTCGGGTAGAGGTTGTGCTCGCTGCCGGAATGGCTCGCCGCCGGACGCGTGCCTTCCCGCGGCATCGGCAACAGACGCGCCACGTGCATCGCTGCCTCGTCGCCGGTCGATCGATGGTCGCGCGATGGTCGCGCCTGTCCCCACGGCCCCTGATCGCCTCGCCACCTCGACCATGGGCGACGGGTGCATCCTCCCACCCGTCCACCACGAACGTCTTCGCGTGCAGCGTGGACGGCTGGTACTCGTGCACGCGCACGCCGGCCGACAGCAGCGCGTCATAGCGCGCCCGCGCCGCCAACCGCGCCGCGCGCACTTCGGTGCGCGGGCCGCCGACGAGCACGCGGACGTCCACCCCCCGCCGCGCGGCCTCCACCAACAGCCCGGTGAAGTTCCGGTCGGGCGCGAAGTAGGCGTTCGTGACGTACAGCGTCCGGCGGGCCCCCGCGATCGAGAGTGCGAGGAAGCGCTCGGCCGGGGTGCTGCCGAGCGTCGGCGCGGTGGACAGCAGCCCGGCGGCCTGGACGCCACCATCCCACCGATCGAGGAGCAACCGGCTGCTGACCAGCTCCCCGGTCGCCTCGGCCCACGCGGCGGCGAACGCGGCCTGGAGCTGCCGCACCGCCGCCGCGCACGTGCGAGCGGTTCTGCACGACCCACAGGTTGCGCGGGCGGAGCGGACGGAATGCCACCGCCCGCACACCCGCCTCGCGCAGCGACTTCCAGTACGCGCGCGGCACGCGGTCGGCGCCAAACGCGTCGAACAGGAGGAGCACCTGCACCCCCGTGCGCGCGCGATCGACGAGGAGCTCGCGCAACCGGTCGGCGACGCATCCGCCTGACGCGTAGTACATCTGCACCGTGATCGATTGCTCGACCGATTGCAGGTCGGCCCAGAGGCGGTCGAACGTCCCGTCGCCGTCGAGCGCCAGCTCGACCCGGTTGCCGGCGACGACGAGCCCGCCGGTGAGCACGGCCACGCTCCGCGGGAACTCGCTCTCGCCCGCCGCCACCGGCTCGGCCTCCGTCCCCACGGACCGCGCGCGCCGCACCGCCGTGCCGCGCGTGAGGATGAGGAAGCCGATCGCCGCGCAGAGCAGAACCAGGGCGATCATCGTCCATCGCACGACCTCGATCAGCATCGGGCCTCACCTCTCGCGCCTACGCAACCCCCGCTCCGCGCGATCGGATCACGAGCGCGGAGCGATGCGAATGCGGCGGCGCTGAGAAGTTGCACGCCCGGGCGGCGCGACCGGCGCGTGGTGCGGTGGCGCGGGCGGGCCCCCGTCTTGCGGCGCTCCCCGCTTCGACCTGCAAGATGCCTCCGACGCCGGGAGCACGTCGATGGGTTCGATCGTGAGCGACATGGAGGACGAGATGAGAATGGAACAGGGCGGCACGGAGCCCAGGGGCGCGACCGAGCGGAGCGTGCCGCTCAGGAGCGCCACGGAGCCGGGCGCGGCCCCACGGGACGTCGCCGAGCGGAACAAGGAGCTCATGCAGACGCTGGACGACGCGTGGAACGCGCAGGACCTGGACACGTTCGCGAAGCGGCACAAGGACGACGTCGTGGTGCGCTGGCCCGGCCAGCCGGAGACGCACGGCATCCAGGCGCACCGCCAGGAGGCGATCGACTTCTTCCGCGCCTTCCCGAACCAGCACCTCGACAACCGGCCGTACAAGGTGCTCGTCGGTGAGGGCGACTGGACCTGCTCGATCGCGCACTTCACGGGGACCATGACCGGCCCGATGAGGGGACCGGACGGAAAGGAGATCCCCCCGACCGGGAAGTCGTTCGACGTGGACTTCTGCACGGTCGCGCATTGGGACGAGAACGGGCGGATCATCGAGGAGAATCTCTTCTACGACCTGGTGACCTTCATGCGGCAGATCGGCCTGAGCAAGTAGCATGGTCACGACGGCCTACCTCGAGACGAAGCCGCAGTTCCGCGCCGAGCTCCCGGCGCCGCCGCGCGGCCGGGCGGCCGGCTACTACCCGGCGGGCTACAGCGTGCGCTGGGACGCCGCGGCGCGGGAGTACCGCATCACCCTGACCGGCCTGACGCCGCGCGGCTGACTCGGACCACGCCGCTCGCCGCGGCGACGCCCGTGGCCTCTCACCAGTGCATCACCGGGGTGAGCCGGGAGGAGGCGATGCTGATCCCGTGCCGCGCCAGGAACCCTCAGCGTGAGGTAGCGACGAAGCCTCCGACCAGTGCCGCGATCTGCTCTGCAGCCGTATCCAGTGCGAAATGACCGGCGTCGAGAACGTGAACCTGAGCGTTCGGCACATCGCGGCGATAGGCCTCCGGCTCCGAGAGGTCGAACGAGAGGTCGTACCTACCCCAGATCACCAGCAGGCGCGGCTGCCGCTCGCGCATCCAGGCCTGCCAGCTGGGGTAGGCGTCGACGTTCGTGCGGTAGTCGTAAAAGAGGTCGCTCTGAATGTCGGCCTGGCCGGGCTGGCTGAGAAAGGCAAATTCATCGGTCCAGAGATCCGGGTCATAGCGTTCCACGTCGGGATCGCTCCCGACATGGCGCGTTCGAGTCGCCGCCAGCGACAGGAGATTCGTGCGGAGCGCGCTCTCGTTGGCGGCGCGGTCGGCCCAGAATGCCCGCCGCGCCTTCCAGTTCGCCCCCAGGCCCTCGTTGTGCGCCACGGCGTCCTGGACGATGAGCGCCTCGATCCGGTCCGGATGGGCCAGGGCCATGCGAAAACCCACCGGGCCGCCGTAATCCTGCATGTAGAGCGTGTAGCGCGAGAGCCCGAGCGCTTCCGTGAAGTGATTCATGATCTCCGCGTAGTGATCGAACGTGTACGCGAACTTCTTCGGGTCCGGCCAGTCGCTGTGTCCGAAGCCCGGGTAATCGGGCGCGACGAGGTGACAACGACTGGAAAGTCGGGCGAAGAGGGGCTCGAACATCCGCGATGAAGAGGGAAGTCCGTGCAGCAGGAGAAGCGTCGGCGCGTCTCTCGGGCCGGCCTCCCGGTAGAAGATGGAGAGCCCGTCTATCTGCGTCGTGCGGTAGGATGTCGGGTGTTCCACGGGACGTTCCCTCCCTTGGGCCTGGGCCGGCGCCGGCGCCATGCTCAGGCCGGCGGCGAGCTCGGGATCAATGACATCGCGGTGAAGGCACGGCGCGGCCAGCTGATGCGAGAGAGGAAGGCCGAATCGCTCGCCGACCTGGCGAACATGGCCGCGAGGCTTCGCCTCCCGACAGCGCAATCGGCCCCGCGCGGTGGGTGGCGGCACGCCCGCAGTCGAGCGGGGTATCGGACGGGTGCACAGGCTCCACGACCCGGAGGGGTGATGAGCGAGAGTGGATGGCGCGTCCTGGCCACGTACGCCTCGGGCTTCGAGGCGGACCTGGCGATGGCGCAGCTCGAGGCGGCCGAGATCCCCGCGGTGCGCGACGGCAACGACAGCGTGGGGATCGTCGGCCCCGGCTTCCAGGGCCGGACCGCCCGCGGCGTGACGGTGCTCGTCCCGGCCGACGCGCTCGAGGCGGCACGCGAGGCCGTGAGCCTCGCCGACGGCTTCGCCTGAGGCGCGCCGGGGCCGCGCCCGGCGCGCTCGCGGGGGTCACGCCGATCGATAGCCGTCGACCTCGACGACCGCGTCGGCGAAGGCCCGCGGGGCCTCCTGGGGCAGGTTGTGACCGGCGCCCTTGACGATCCGGTGCGTGTGCCTGCCGGAGAACCTGCTGGCGTACGATGACCCGTCCGAGGCCGGCGCGACACCGTCGGAGTCGCCGTCGAGGGTGATCGTGGGCACGGCGATCACCGGAGCTGCGGCGAGTCGCCGTTCCAGGTCATCGTAGCGTGGGTCGCCGTCGGCGAGGCTCAGCCGCCAGCGGTAGTTGTGGATCACGATGCTGACGTGATCCGGGTTGTCGAACGACGCCGCGGTGCGGTCGAAGGTGGCGTCGTCGAAGTCCCACTTCGGCGAGTTGGACTTCCAGATGAGCCTCGCGAAGTCGCGCCGGTTCGCGTCGTAGCCCGCCCGGCCGCGTTCCGTGGCGAAGTAGAACTGATACCACCAGCCCTGCTCGACCTTCGGCGGCAACGGCAGCTTGTTGCGTTCGCGATTGTTGATCAGATAGCCGTTCACCGAGACCATCGCCGTGCACCGCTCCGGCCAGAGCGCCGCGATGACGTTGGCCGTCCGCGCGCCCCAGTCGTAGCCGGCGAGGATCGCCTTCCTGATCTGGAGAGCGTCCATCAAGGCGAGAATGTCGAGAGCGACCGCCGACTGCTGGCCGTTCCGGAAGGTTCCACTGGAGAGAAAGCGCGTCGTGCCGTGGCCGCGCAGATGCGGCACGATCACCCTGTAGCCCGCCGCCGCCAGCACGGGCGCGACATCGACGAAGCTGTGAATGTCGTAGGGCCAGCCGTGCAGCAGGATGACCGCGGGACCATGGGCGGGGCCGGCGTCCGCGTATCCGACGTTCAGGACGCCGGCGTCGATCTGCTTCAGCGGGCCGAACGACGTCTGCGTCCCCGGCTGGTGCGCGGTCGCACGTGCGCTGTTCGTGTCGACGGAGCGTGCGTCCGCGGAACCGATCGTGCCGAGCCGGGCGGCGGCGATGGTCATGGCCGCGGTGCCCAGGAAGCGGCGGCGATCGTGGTCGATATCTTCGGGCATCCGAGTCTCTCCAGTTCGAGCGTGTGCCTCGTGGTCATGACACCGGAGAGCTCGTCATCGCCGCGTCGACGCGAGCTCCCGGACCGCGGCGGCGAACGCCGCGGGATCTTCCTGGGGCAGGTTGTGGCCGGCGTTCGGGATGACGCGGTGCTGGCGCTCTCCCGCGAACCTCGCCGCCGCGGCTCTCCCGTCCGTCGCCGGCACGACGCCGTCCGCGCCGCCGTCCAGCGTGATCGCCGGCACGGTGATGGCGGGCAGCGCCGCGAGCCGCCGCTCGACGTCCTCGTACGGGGCATAGCCGGCCGCGAGGCCGAGGCGGTGGCGATAGGAATGGATCACCACGTCCACGTAGTCGGGGTTGTCGAAGGCGCTGGCGTGCCGGTCGAGCGTCGCCTCGTCGAAGCGCCAGGTCGGCGAGTTGCGGACCCAGAGGGTGCGCGCGAGCTCGCGGCGGTTGGCCGTCAGTCCCGCGCGACCGCGCTCGGTCTGGAAGTAATACTGGTACCAGAGCCCCGACTCGATCGCGGGAGCGAGCGGCAATGCCGCCTTCGCGATGTCCTGGATCAGGTAGCCGTTGACGGACACCACCCCCGCGCACCGCTCCGGCCAGAGGGCCGCGGCGACGCAGGCGGCCCGCCCGCCCCAGTCGTAGCCGGCGAGGACGGCGCGCGTCAGCTGCAGCGCGTCCATCAGGGCGATCACGTCGGCGCCGATCGCCCCTTGCTGTCCGGAGCGCGGGGTCCCGCCGTCGAGGAAGCGCGTCGACCCGTGGCCGCGCAGGTAGGGCACGATCACCCGACATCCGCGCGCGGCGAGCATCGGTGCGACGTCGACGTAGCTGTCGATCGAATACGGGAACCCGTGCAGCAGCAGCACGGGGGGGCCATCGCTCGGCCCGGCCTCGTAGTAGCCGACGTCGAGGACGCCTGCCTCTACCTGCCTGATCGGAGCGAGCCCGCGTTCGGACCCCGCGGGCGCGTCCACGGTCGCGTCCACGGTGGCGTCGACGGCTCCCTCGAGCGCCATTGCTCCTCCTCGGCGAGTGTCCGACGCCGTACGTCAGCCGAACGTGAACGCGAAGGCGGCCACGCCCGGGTCGAGAAACGTGATCTCGAACAGACGATCGGCGATCGGCTTCGGCTGCCGGATGAGCTGGTACAGCCGCTGTTCGGTGGCCGTGCCAGTGCCCTGGGCGTCGATGTCGATCCCGTGAGCCGCGCCCGGCGGCTCTCCGTCGATGAGCACGCGAAAGCGGACGGACGCCCCTCGCGCCGCCGGCCCCATCACGAGATGCAGGTCGCGGGCGTGAAAGCGATACGCGATCCGGCCGTCGGCCCTGTTCAGCACCGTGGCCTGGCTCCCCATCGTCCAGTCGCCGGCGAGGGCCCAGTGATTCAGCGGCAACCGCGCGGGGGCGGCGTAGACGCGACGCTCGCCCAACACGGCACCGCCCTCGGACGCGAAGTTCTGGGTGCGGTCATAGCCGACGTAGTTCTCCGGCGACTGCAAGCTGCCCCAATCGGCGGCGGCTTCGGCGCCGCGGGCGTCGACCGAGACCAGGCCCTGAGCGGCGCCGCCCTGAGCGGCGCCGCCGAATCCGGCCTCGGCCAGCAGACGTTGAATGTTCGTCTCCGACTGTTCGTATTCCCCCTCGCCGAAGTGATGGTATCGAATGCGTCCCTGCGCGTCGACGAGGTAGAGGGCCGGCCAGTACTCGTTGTTGAAGGCGCGCCAGATCGCATGGTCGCTGTCGATCGCGACCGGATAGTCGACCCGCATGTCCTTCACGGCTCGGCGAACGTTGGCGACGTCCTTCTCGAACGCGAACTCGGGCGAGTGCACGCCGATCACCACCAGTCCCTGATCGCTGTACTTCTCGGCCCACGCGCGCACGTAGGGCAGCGTCCGCAGCCAGTTGATACAGGTGTAGGTCCAGAAGTCGACGAGGACGACCTTCCCGCGCAGGCCGGCCACCGTCAGCGGCTGCGAGTTGAGCCACCCGGTCGCGCCGCCGAGCGAGGGCATGTCGCCCTCGACGGGGAGCGCCCCGCGCGTCGCCCGCGGCCCCGTCGAACCGAACAGACCGAGCCGGGCGCCGGCGAGCGTCGTGGCCGCGGTGCCGAAGAAGCGGCGGCGGTCGTGGTCGATGTCTTCGGTCATGTGTCCCTCTCCGACCTGGTGCGAGGCGATGGTGTCGGGTGGCAGGGAGCGGGCGGCGCGCCCGACTTCTCGATCAGGGAGCTCGCACGCGGGGCGGCCTCAGGCACGCGAGCCGCCGCGCCCGTCCCGTACCCGTGCGGTGAACGTCCGCCGCGGTCGCCGAGCGCGGCCGCCGGTGCGGGCACGCCCCGAGCCGCGGCACAGCCGCCCTAGTCGCGCATGTAGTGGCAGGTGTAGCCGCCGGGGTGCTTC
>JBJMNL010000377.1:0-22134 GCA_045804285.1 Gemmatimonadaceae bacterium | reverse complement strand
CGGGGGCGCGGCGGCGCTCGCCGGCCTCTCCGAGGCGAGCTCCGCCGCGCGCCGGCGGCGGAGGGCGCGGGCGCCGGCGAGGAGCGCCGTGCCGATGCCGACCGCCGCGGCGGCGGTCGCCCGCCGGTGGATCGTCGCGGTGGTGTAGGCGCTCGACCCCAGCACCAGGCCGCGGTAGTGGCCGCGTTCGGCGCCGTCGAGCGGGCGGTACAGGTTGCCGTCGCCGTCGCGCGTCGGGCGGCGCGTCTGCTGCGTGTCGTACATCGCCTTCAGCGCGCGGTCGGTGAGGGCCGGCGCATGATGGCCGAAGGCGCTCAGCGCCTTCGCGCCGCCGCCCACGAAGACCTCGCGCCGCGGCCGTTCGGCGCAGGCGAGGATCGCGTCGGCCGCCACCTCGGGGGCGTAGACGGGGGGCGTCGGCTGCGCCTCGAACGCGAGGTAGTTGCGCGCGTTGTCGTAGAACGGCGTGTCGATGCACGCCGGCTTGACGAGCGAGACCGAGACCGGCGCCCCCTCGTGCTCGAGGTCCATGCGCAGCGCGTCGGTGAACGCCTTCACCGCGTGCTTCGCCGCCGCGTAGACGCCGAGCAGCGGGATGGCGCGGTCGGAGGCCGTGCTGCCGACGTTGACGATCGCCCCCGCGTACCCGCGCCCGCCGCGTCCCGCGCCGGCGGCCCCGCCGAAGCGCTCGCGGAAGTGCTCGGCGGCGATGCGCGAGCCGTGGACGACGCCGAGAAAGTCCACCTCGAACAGGCGTCGCACGTCCTCGGCGGTCACCTGGAGCGTCGTGCTGTAGATCGCGACCCCGGCGTTGTTGACCCAGCTGTCGAAGCCGCCGAACTCCGCCAGCGCGACCTCGGCGATGCGCTCGACGTCGTGCTCGACGGAGACGTCGGCCACCACGTACGCCGCCTCCCCCCCCGACGCCTGGATGTCGTCGACCGCGCGCGCGAGCGCGGGCTCGTTGCGCGCGGCGAGCACCACGCGCGCCCCCCGATGGGCCGCGCGCCGGGCCGTGACGAGCCCGATCCCGCTCGACGCGCCGGTGACGACGAGCACCTGCTCGGCCAGTGGCTTCAGTCGCAGTGCCATGGGCGACGCTCTCCGGTGGGTGGGGTCGCTCCACCGCTGCGCAACGCGCGGGCCGCGGCGCGTCCGCCGGGTCGGCGCGCGGCCCGCCCGTTGCGTCCTGCGCACTCTCCCCGCGCGGCCACGGAGAAGCACGCGGCCGCGGGGCCGGGCGGAGCGACCGGACTGAGCCGGCGCGCCGCCGCGGTGATCGGTACACTGGCCGCCACGACCACACCGGAGGACCCATGGCTCGCAAACGCGACGACCAGCGCAGCCGGCGCCCCGACGCGCCGCGCCCCGACACTTCTCGCTCCGACGCCCCGCTCACGAACGAGCGCACGACCGTCCGCGCGGAGGAGGAGCGGCGCGAGGCGCTCGAGCGCGAGCAGCGCGAGCACCCCGACGAGATCGCCGGCCGCCACCGCGACCCCTGGCGCGACGTACCGGTGGACGCGGACGACGACTCGGAGCGGTTCCGGGCGCGGGACAACGAGGACGTGAGCGAGGGGTGAGCGGTCGCGCGCGGTGACGCGGCACGGGCTCGGTCGTGTCAGGGGGGCGAAACCCTCACCTCCTCCCGCCCGTGCCCAGCCCCGACGTCCTCGACGAGATCGACCTCCTCGTTCGCTCGCGCTACGGCCTGATCGTCCTCGACACGATCGAGGAGGAGCGGGCCGCGGAGCTGCTCAAGCACGCCGCGTCGCGACTCTCCCTTCACCTGTACTCCTGGACGCGGAGCCGCGGTCTGCGCCGCGGCACGACCGACAGCGAGCCCTATCTCGCCACGGCCGTGGACGACCCGGACGTGGTCAGGGAGCCCGCGGCGGCGCTCGCCCTCGCGGAGCGCGAGGGGGCGGGGATCTACCACTTCGCCGGGCTCGGCGCCTACCTGGGCGAGGAGCTCGTCGTACGGCAGCTCAAGGACACGGTGACCCGCCTCGCGCAGCGCCGCGGCGCGGTCGTCGTCACCGGGCACTCGGTCTCGCTCCCCGACCTGCTGCGCCCGCACGCCGCCGTGGTCGAGCTGCCGCCGCCCTCCTTCGACGACTACCGCGCCCTGCTCGAGCGCGTGGTGCGCGACCACTCGGCACGCATGCAGGTCCGGGTCGAGCTGACGCCCGCCGACCGCCACCGCCTGCTCAACAATCTCGCCGGTCTCACGCTGGTCGAGTCGGAGAAGGTGCTCAACCGCCTGATCATGCTCGACGGCTGCCTGCGCGCCGACGACATCCGCCGGGCGAGCGACGCGAAGCGCGAGGCGGTGCGGCACGACGGGCTCCTCGAGTACTACCCGGCCGAGGACGGGATGGAGCAGGTGGCGGGTCTCGCGGGGCTCAAGGCGTGGCTCGCCAAGCGGCGGGCGATCGTCGCCGACCCCGAGCGCGCCGCCGCGTTCGGACTCGAGTTTCCCAAGGGCGTCCTCCTGCTCGGCGTGCCGGGCTGCGGGAAGAGCCTCTGCGCCAAGGCGGTGGCGCTGGAATGGGGGCTGCCGCTGCTCAAGCTCGATCCGGCGAACCTCTACGACAAGTACGTCGGCGACAGCGAGAAGAACTTCAAGCGCGCGCTGCGCACCGCCGAGCGGATGGCGCCCGCGGTGCTCTGGATCGACGAGATCGAGAAGGCGTTCGCGTCCGCCGGCGGCGACGAGGACGGCGGCGTCTCGCGCCGCGTCTTCGGCTCCTTCCTCTCCTGGCTCCAGGAGCGCCGCGGCGACGTCTTCGTCGTGGCCACCTCGAACGACATCGCCGAGCTTCCGCCGGAGTTCATCCGCAAGGGACGCTTCGACGAGGTGTTCTTCGTCGACCTCCCCGACGCGGCGGCGCGGCGCGAGATCCTCGCGATCCACCTGCGCAAGCGCCGCCAGGACGACGCTCGCTTCGACCTCGCCGCCCTCACCGCGGCGACCGAGCGCTTCAGCGGCGCCGAGATCGAGCAGGCGATCGTCTCGGCGCTCTACTCGGCGTTCGACGGCCGCGCGCCCCTCACCACCGAGATCCTGCTCGCCGAGCTGGCGGCGACCCGCACCCTCGCCGACACGATGGGCGAGCGCCTCGCCGAGCTGCGGCGCTGGGCCAGCGCCAGGACGGTCGCGGCGGGGTGACGGCGGAGGGGCACGGCGGAGGGGACGCGCTCTCCGCCCCGACCTCCGAGACCCGGCGCCAGCGGCCGGGCGGGCCGCCGGCGCCCGCGCCCTACTTCAGCACCGCCTTCGCGATCGTCTGCAGCTGCATGTTGGACGTCCCCTCGTAGATCGTCCCGATCTTCGCGTCGCGGTAGAACTTCTCGACCGGGTACTCCTTCGTGTAGCCGTAGCCGCCGAACAGCTCGACGCAGAGGGAGGTCACGCGCTCGCACACCTGCGAGGCGTAGAGCTTGGCCATCGCCCCCTCGCGGGCGATGTCGCGGCCGGCGTCCTTGAGGCGCGCCGCGTTGTAGACCATGAGCCGCGCCGCCTCGAGCTCGGTGGCCGCCTGGGCGACCTGGAACTGGATCCCCTGGAACTCGGCCAGCGCCCTGCCGAACTGCTTCCGCTCCTTGAGGTAGGCCACCGCCGCGCCCAGCGCGCCGCCGGCGACGCCGATCATCTGCGCGCCGATCCCGATGCGCCCTTCGTTCAGCGTCTCGATCGCGATCTTGTAGCCCTGCCCCACGGGGCCGAGCACGTTCTCGTCGGGGACCTCGACGCCGTCGAGGTTGAGCGCGACCGTGCTCGAGGCGCGGATGCCGAGCTTGTCCTCCTTCTTCCCAACGGAGAAGCCCGGAAAGTCGCGCTCGATGATGAACGCCGTGATCCCCTTGTAGCCGGCCGCCGGGTTCGTGTTCGCGAACACCACGTACACGCCTGCCTCGGCGCCGTTGGTGATCCACAGCTTGCTCCCGTTCAGTACCCACCCGCCGTCGCGGCGCTCGGCGCGCGTCGCGAGGCCGAACGCGTCGGAGCCGGAGCCGGACTCGGAGAGCGCGTACGCGCCGACCGTGTCCGACGTCAGCCGCGAGAGGTACTTCGCCTTCTGCGCCTCGCTGCCGTAGCGCGAGATCGGGTAGTTGACGAGCGTGTTCTGCACGTCCGCCACGATCGCCGCCGACGCGTCCACCTTGCTGATCTCCTCGACGGCGATCGTGACCATCGTCAGCGAGCCGTCGGCGCCGCCGTACTTCTCCGCCACCTCGATCCCCATCAGGCCGAGCTCGAAGTACTTCGGGAGCAGCGCCGGGTCGAGCTTCGCCGCCCGCTCCATCTCCATCACGCGCGGCCGCACCTCTTCCTCGGCGAAGGCGGCGACGGCGTCGCGGAAGGCCTCCTCTTCCTCGGAGAAGACGGTCAGGGCGGGGCGGAGGGTGCTCAGGTCGGCGGCGGACATGGGAGTGGTGAGGGGCGTCGGTCGTGGCTGTGGCTTCCGATCCCGACAAGCTAGTCTCGGCGCCACACCGGCGACAGCGGACCCGGCGCCTCCCCTCCGCTACGCCAGCGCTGCGCCACTCGCCGCGGGCGCGGCGGGCGCGGGCGCCGGGGCGGTCGCGAGCTCGCGGCAGCCGTCGCCGCAGAAGCGCTCGGCGGCGCCGGCGGGGCGCATGCAGCAGACGCGGCCGTCCACCCGCGGGGCGGGCGCGGCGCGGACGCCGGCACGGTCGAGGATCACTTCGGCGAGCTTGTCGTGCACGCCGAACGCCGACGACACCGTGTAGGCGACGTGCGGGAACGCGGCGGCCGCCTCGGCGACCATGCGCGGGATGTCGCGCGTCGAGTGCTTCCCCGGGGAGAGCATGTAGGGGAAGACGACGACCTCCGTCGCCCCGGCGCTCACGCAGCGCGCGAACCCCTCGGGGATCAGCGGTTCGGCGAGCTCCATGTGCGCGAAGCGCACGATGACGTCGCCCCCGGCCATCGCCTGCACCAGGTTCGCGACGCACTCGAGCATGTTGTTCGCCTCGGCCCGCACGGAGCCGTGGTCGATGATGAGGATGGCCTTCATTACTGCGGCGGTCGGGTAGTCGGTTGTCGGCTGCCGGGCGCGGCGGCCCGGCCGCTACCGGGAAAGGTAATGAATGTCCCCCGCGCGCGGTTCCGACGGCTACCGGCCGGCCGCCGCCTCCTCGGCCTCCGGCGCCGCGCCGCCGCGCCTGGCCAGCAGCTGACCGGCGCGCCTCACCTTGTGCAGCACGCGCCGCCCGACGAGCGCCGGCGCGAAGGCCAGGCGCTTGCCGTCGATCACGGTCAGCGGCCCGCTGCCGGCGAGCGTGTGCGTCCCGAGCGAGTAGGGGCCGTCCGTCCGCGGACCGAGCTGCAGCACCGGCTCCTCGCGGAACTCGGTCGGCGTCAGCCGCGCGACGCGGCTGATCGTGATGCTGCCGCCGTAGGTCAGCGACGAGTTCTGCGCCGGCCGGTAGAGCGTCCCCTCGTGCACGAACGGCGTCCCCGCCGGCCGGCTCGAGCGCACGTCCACCTTCACCGGATTGCCGGGATGCGGCTCCCAGGGGCCGAAGAGGTCGGGCGCGTGCCAGAGGAGGAGCTTGCACTCCACCTCGTCGTCCCGGTGGGTGCAGAAGAGCCACCACCGGTCGCCATGGCGGACGATCGTCGGGTCGACCGCGGGCAGCCCATCCACCAGACGTGCGGCCTCGGTCCAGCGCCGCCGCTCCGGATCGTAGGCGTACAGATAGACGCCCTTCCTGTCGGCCACCTCGGGGACGCAGTAGATCCGCCCCTCGTGCTCGAGCAGGTAGGGGTACGCCATGTGGACGCCCGCCTCGTCGATCGCGGCGCGGATCGGCGAGGCGGGCGACCCGTCGCGCACGTCGACCTGCACGATGATGCCGCGGTTCGCGAAGTCGTCGAACTGCTCCATCGTGACGAGCGCGCCGTCGCCCGTGCGCAGGACGAACGGGTCGGCGACGAAGGCGTTCCGCCTCGCGTCCGGAAGCCAGCGCACCGGCGGCCGGGCCCCGGGCCGCAGGAAGGTCTCGATCGGCGCCTGCACGATGCCGACGTTCCAGCTCTCCGAGAAGAGCACCGCGCGAAGCTGCCGCCGCAGCCAGGCGCCGCCCATTCTCGCCAGGAAGAGGAGCATCTGGAAGTCGTTCGGCGCGCGATAGATCGGCGCGTCGGTGCGGCTCGGCGGGGCGTCGAGGTAGTGCGCGCATCCGTTCTGGATGTCACGCGCCACGCGGGCGGGCATGTACGACGTGGCGCGCACGAGGGTGCTCAGGTTCTCCGCGTAGGAGTGGCGCCGCGTCGGCAGGAAGCATTTCTGCAGGACGACGCCTCCGTCGAGCCGGTCGGTGAGGCGCTGGAGGATGGCCGCCGTCACCGGCTCGCCGTCGTAGATCTCCCAGAAGGCGGGCGGGGCCCCGCGGTACTTCAGCTCGTCGCCGTGGTGGTACGACCAGACGCCGTACGTGGGCACCTGCAGGATCTCGCCGCGGACGATGCCGAACGCGAAACGAAGGACGAAGTCGAGTCGGTGGGCACGGATCGCCTCGACGTCCTCGGGGCGGAAGTACTGGCTGAACCTCCCCTTCCGCACCGTGCTGCATTCGATCCGCGGGACGCCGGCGAAGACGTCCGACATGTCGGTGGGCCGGTAGCAGGGGAGCTCGCGCAGCGGGAACGCCCGCTGGTACGCCGCCCACAGCGCGACCTGGAACGTCGCGAGCTTTCGCAGCTTCTCGGCGCGCGTGCTGCGCGCCGGAGGGTCGGCGTCGACGATGACGAGGGCGAGCTCCACCCCGTCGACGCGGAGCAGCTCACGGATGGCGTCGGCGAAGGCGGCTTCGAGCAGGTCGCCATTGCACATGACGCCGAAGCGGAGTGTCGGGCGCACCGCGCTCGTTGACGACACGTCCCCCCATCCCCCGCGCCCATGGCGATCGGCGGCCCGGCGGCCCGGCGGCGGCGCAGTGAACCGTCGGCGCGCGGGCGCATCTCACGCCGGGCTCCCGCGGCCGCGGCGGCGACGGTCTGGGTTGCAAGCGCCAGGCCGGCGCGTCAGGCGGGTGCGTCAGGCGGGTGCGTCAGGCGGGTGCGTCAGGCGGGTGCGTCAGGCGGGTGCCGTCGCCACGCCGGCGACGTCGCGGCTCGGCGACCGGGTGGAGGCGCCGATGACCTCGAGCGCCAGCTCCACGCGCCCGAACGGCGCCGAGACCTGGATGCCCTGCACGCCGCCGCGCACGCGGGCGAGCATCTCGCGCGCGATCGCCACTCCCTCGGCTACCGCGTGCTCCTTCGAGCGCTCGTTGGCCCGGCGCATCCGCGCGATCACCTCCTCGGGGACCGTCACTCCCGGCACCTCGTTGGCCAGGAACTCGGCGTTGCGCGCCGAGACGAGCGGCCAGATGCCGGCGACGATCGGGATCCGCGTGTCCTCGATGGTGCCGAGGAATCGCTCGAGCTGCGCCACGTCGAACACCGGCTGCGTGATCGCGTACTCCGCCCCCGCCTCCACCTTCCAGCGGAAGCGGCGCAGCTCCAGCTCGGGGTCGATCGCCGCCGGGTTGACGCCGACGCCGATCGCGTAGCGCGTCGGCGCGCCGATGGCGTTCCCGCCGGGGTCGAGCCCGCGGTTCAGGTTGCTCACCAGGTTCGTGAGCCCGATCGCGTCGATGTCGAAGACCGCCGTCGCGTCGGGGTAGGGACCCATCTTCGGCGGGTCGCCGGTGATGAGGAGGATGTTGCGCAACCCCATCGCCGAGGCGCCGAGCAGGTCGCTCAGCATGCCGAGGAGGTTGCGGTCGCGGCAGCAGTAATGCGTCACCGACTCGATCCCGACGCGCTGCTCGATCAGGAGGCTCGTCATGATCGCCCCCATGCGGCTCTGCGCGCGCGGCCCGTCGGGGACGTTGATCGCGTCCACGCCGGCACGCGCCAGCGTCGCCGCGTCCGCGAGCAGCTTCGTCGCGTCCACGCCGCGCGGCGGCACGATCTCGACCGACGTCACGAACTCCCCGGCCGCGATCTTCCCGGCGAGACGCGACCGCTCGGCGAACGGCACGGGGGCGACGCCGGTGTGCCTGGACTCGGCGATGGGGGTGACGCGGCCGTCGGTGCGGCGCTCGCCGACGGGAGATGCGGGGCGCGATGAATCGGCGGCGGCGGGCGCGGGCTCCGTGGTACCTTCCCGGTGGGGGGGCCCCCCCGCGCCCATGCGCCCGCCCGCGGCGGGCGCACGCCCGAGCGACGCGTGCTTCGGCGCCAGCGGCCGCACTCCCTGCGCGATCGCCTTGATGTGCTCCGGCGTCGTCCCGCAGCAGCCGCCGACCACCTTCGCCCCGGCGTTGATGAGGTGGCGCGCGTAGCTCGCCATGTACTCGGGGCTCGCCATGTACATGCTGCGCCCGCCGATGTCGCGCGGCATGCCGGCGTTCGGCTGCGCCGAGAGCTTGCGCGTGGTGACGCGCGCCATGTGCTCGACCGCGTCGAGGATCGTCTGCGGCCCGACCGAGCAGTTGAGGCCGATCACGTCGGCGCCCCACCGGTCGAGGGCGCGCGCCACGTCCTCCGGCGTCGCGCCGTACGGGGTGCGGCCATCGACGCCGATCGTCATCTGCGCCATCACCGGGAGCGCCGGCGCGGCCTCGCGCGCCGCGCCGATCGCCTGCTCGATCTCGTCCAGGTCGCCGAACGTCTCGACGAGGAGGAGGTCCACGCCCCCCTCGGCGAGCGCCGCCATCTGCTCGCGAAAGACGGCGCGCGCCTCCTCGCGGCTCGTCGGCCCGTAGGGCTCGAGGCGCACCCCGAGCGGGCCCACCGCGCCGGCGACGAGCACCGGGGGCGCACCGCCGCCGCCGCCGTCGCGCGCCGCGGTCGCGGCGTCCGCCGTCTCGCGGGCCAGGCGCGCCGCGGCCAGGTTCAGCTCTCGCACCTGTCCCTCGAGCCCGTACTGGCTCAGCTTCACCCGGTTCGCGCCGAAGCTGTTCGTCTCCAGCACCTCCGCGCCCGCCCTGACGTAATCGCGGTGCACGTCGCGCACGAGCTCCGGCGCGCGGACGTTCAGCTCGTCGTAGCACTGGTTGATGAAGACGCCGCGCGCGTACAGCATCGTCCCCATCGCGCCGTCGAAGACGACGACGCGCTCGGGGTCGAGGAGGCGGGCGAGCGCCGCGGAACGGCCGCTCACGCCACCGCCTCCGCCTGCCCGACCGCGGCGCCCTCTCCGCGGACGGCGTAGTACTTGGCCTCCGGGTGGTGGACGACGATCGCCGCCGTGCTCTGCTCGGGGACGAGCTGGAACGCGCTCGTCAGCGTCATGCCGAGCGCCTGCTCCACCGGCAGGATCCTGAACAGCTGCGCGTGGTCCTCGAGGTCGGGGCAGGCGCCGTAGCCCCACGAATAGCGCTTGCCGCGCTCCTCGCCGATGCCGAGCTCGCGCCGCTGCCGCTGGTGCATCCACGACGCCACCGCCTCGGCCGCCTCGACGGCGAGGCCGTGGGAGTAGAACGCCTCGCTGTAGTCGCCGCGCGCCTGCAGCGCCTCGAAGCGCCGCGTCGCCTCGTCGCCCACCGTCACCACCTGGAAGCCGACGACGTCCACCTCCCCGCTCTCGGCGGGGCGGAAGTAGTCGGCGATGCAGAGCCGCTCGCGCCCGACCTGGCGCGGGAAATGGAAGCGCGCGATCTCGCGCAGGCTCCCCCCGTCGCTCGCGTACGCCGCCGGGTCGTACACCACCAGGTCGTTCCCCTGCGACTGGGCCGGGAAGTAGCCGTAGACGGCGCGCGGGACCAGCCAGCCGCTCGCCTTCGCGTCCGCCTCGAGGCGCGCGAGCGTCGGCTCGAACTCCTCGCGCACGGCGCGCTCGAACGCCTCGCCCGAGCCGCGCCCCCCCCACTGCAGACGGAACAGCTCGTCGAGGTCGAGCAGCGCGAACACCTCGTCGAGCGGGATGTCGCGCACGACGCGCGTCCCGAAGAAGGGCGCCGGCGGCACCGGCGCGTCGGCGGCGACGCCGGACCGGCGCTCGTCGTCCGTCCCCGCCGCGACGTCCTTCCCCACCGTCGTGTGCAGGAAGACGTCGCGCCGCGCCTCGTCGACGAGACGCGTCACGAGGCGCTCGCGCTCCGCGGGGTCCTGGAGCCGGTCCATCGTCTCCAGCCCCTCGAAGGCGTCCTTGCAGTAGTAGACGCCCGGCTCGTACGGCCGCTCGCCGTCCACGAACAGCGCCCGCCGCCCGAAGCGCCGGTTGATCGCCGCGCCGCCGATCAGCACCGGGAAGTCGTGCCCGCGCTTGTCGAGCTCCTGCACGCAGAGCGGCATCTGCTTGCTCGTGCTGACGAGCAGCGCCGAGAGCCCGATCGCGTCCGCCCCGACCTCCACCGCCTTCTCGATGATCGTGTTGACCGGCACCTGCTTGCCGAGGTCGTACACGGTGTAGCCGTTGTTCGAGAGGATCGTGTTGACGAGCGACTTGCCGATGTCGTGCACGTCGCCGTACACGGTCGCCAGCACGACCTTCCCCTTCGTGTACCCCTCGGCCTTCTCGAGGAACTGCTCGAGGTGCTTGACCGCGCGCTTCATGACCTCCGCGCTCTGGAGCACGAAGGGGAGAATGAGCTCCCCGGCGCCGAACTTGTCGCCCACCTCCTTCATCGCCGGCAGGAGCACCTCGTTGAGCACTTGCACCGGCTGCTCGCGCACTCCGGCCGCATCGAGCACCTCCTCGATCCCCTCCTTCTTCCGGTGGAGGATCATCCAGTGCGCCTTCTGCTCGGGGGTGAGCCCGGCCGTCGGGTCCTCGCGCTCCGTCCCCGCTCCCTTGTCCTCCGTCCCTCGCCGCTCGAAGTACTCGATGTAGCGCTGCAGCGCGTCCGGCCGCCGGTTGAACACCAGGTCGTCCGCCAGCGCCCGCTCCTCCCCGGAGATCTCGGCGTACGGCGTGATGTGCGCCGGGTTGACGATCGCCGCGTCGAGCCCCGCCTGCACGCAGTGGTGGAGGAAGACCGAGTTCAGCACCGCGCGCGCCTCGAGCGAGAGCCCGAAGCTCACGTTCGAGACGCCGAGGATCGTCGAGACGCCCGGCAGCTCGCGCTTGATGAGCCGGATCCCCTCGATCGTCTCCTTCGCGCTCTCCAGCCACTCGGCGTCGCCGGTCGCGAGCGTGAAGGTGAGCGCGTCGTAGATCAGGTCCTCCGACGCCATGCCGTACTCGCCGACCACGAGGTCGTGGATCTTGCGCGCCACCTCGAGCTTGCGCTCGCGCGTCTTCGCCATCCCCGCCTCGTCGATCGTCAGCGCGACGAGGGCGGCCCCGTGCTTCTTCGCGAGCGGCACGACGGCGTCGATGCGCGCCCGGCCATTCTCCATGTTGATCGAGTTGACGATCGCCCGGCCCGGCACGTGCTCCAGCGCCCGCTCGATCACCGACGCCTCGGTGGAGTCGATCATGAGCGGCGTCTCGACGCTCATCGAGAGCAGCTTGACGACCTGCGCCATCTGCTCCGCCTCGTCGGCGCGCTCGGTGAGGGCGACGCAGACGTCGAGCACGTGTGCCCCCGAGTCCACCTGGTCGCGCGCGACCTCGAGGATCGCCTCGTAGTCGTCGGCGAGCAGCAGCCGCTTCACCTTGCGCGACCCCTGCGAGTTGACGCGCTCGCCGACCAGCAGCGGGGGCGGGTCCTGGTGCAGGGTGATGGCGCGCATGGCGCTCGAGACGCGCGGCACGTGGCGGGCGGCGTGCGCGTGGAGCGCGGAGCGGGGAGGGAGCGCCGCCGGGGGATTCCCTCCGCGCTCCAAGCTCCACGCCCGCTTCTCCTGTCGGGTGGCCTCGACGGCGGAGACGATCTCCCGGAGGTGCTCCGGGGTGGTTCCGCAGCAGCCGCCGACGATCCGCACCCCGAACTCCCGCACGAACTCGCCGAGCGCGTCCGCCATCGGCTTCGGCTCGAGCGGGTAGACCGCCTCGCCCACCCCGGTGTTCAGTGGGAGGCCGGCGTTGGGGATGACGGAGATCGGGCGCGAGGCGTGCTCGCTGAGGTAGCGCACCGGCTCGCGCATGTGCTCGGGACCGGTCGAGCAATTGAGGCCGATCACGTCCACGGGGAGCGCCTCGAGCGTCGTCATCGCGCTCGCGATGTCGGTGCCGAGGAGCATGCGGCCGCTCGTGTCGAGCGTCACCTGCGCCTGCAGCGGGACGCGGCGCCCGAGCTCGCGGAAAAGGCGCTCGAAGCCGGCGAGCGCCGCCTTCACCTCCAGGATGTCCTGCGCCGTCTCGACGAGCAGGACGTCCACTCCGCCCTCGACGAGGTACTTCGCCTGCTCGTAGTAGTTCTCGCTCAGCTCCTCGAACCCGATCTTCGACAGCACCGGGTCGGAGCTCGACGGGAGCATCCCGGTGGGGCCGATCGAGCCGGCGACGAAGCGCGGGCGGTCGGGCGTGGCGTACTTGTCGCACGCCGCGCGCGCCAGCCGCGCCGCCTGGACGTTGATGTCACGCACCCTGTCCCCGACCCCCCACTCCTCGAGCCGGCGCGGCGTGCTCTGGAAGGTGCACGTCTCGACGACGTCGCACCCCACGGCGAGGAACGACTCGTGGATCCCCTGGATGACGTCGGGGCGCGTGAGCACGAGGTGGTCGTTGCACCCCTCGAGCGACTTCCCGCCGTAGTCCTCGGCCGTCAGATGGTGCCGCTGGATGTTCGTCCCCATCGCCCCGTCGTAGACGAGGACGCGGCGCGACAGCGCGGCGAGATACGGGGAGTCGGACGGGGCGGAGGCGGCCGGCGTCGCCGAGGGCGAAGGGGCGGGGACGTGTGAGTCGGTCATGACGGATTAGGGACTGCTCCGCCTCGGCGCCCCGGACGACGAAAAAGCCCGGACGCGCAGGCGTCGGGCCGGCGCTTTAGCGAGTTGTTTTACGTGGCCGCAATTTGCCTGAAATCGCCACGGGAACGGTTGTCACTGCTCTCTCTATATACCCGGGCGCGGCGGTCAGGGCAAGCGACCGGCGGGCAGGGGAGCCGAGATGGAGGGCGGGGCAGATGCCAGTGCCAGTCATAGGCAGATGCCAGTCAGCAGTTGGCAGTCGTTAGTTGCCAGTTGCTAGTTCCGGTGGCCACTGCCTACTGAGAACTGACGACTGCCAACTGCCCACCGGCCATCTGCCAACCGGCCATCTGCCCACCGGCATCTGCCCACCTCCCTCCATTTCCCCTTCAGAAGGCCCGATGCTCCGGCGGCGTGGGGATCTGTCCGCGGCCGGTGCGGCGCGCGCGCTCCTCAACGGTGTGCGCGAGCGCGACGAGGCGGTGGCGCTCGAGCGGGAGCGTGAGCTCGGCCAGGGTGGTGCGGCGCAGCGCCGCCGGGAGCGCCCCCTCGTCGCCGGCGGTGGTCGCGCTCCCGGCGTCGTGCGCGCCACCGCCGCGCCGGAAGAGGAGCAGCGCGCCGCCGGGCGCGAGGGGCACGGCGCGCAGCAGCTCGGCGGGCCGCCCCGCGCCGCCCACCGCGAGCTCGCGCTCCACGACGAGGAGGAGCGGCGCCTCCCCGCTCAGCGGCCGGCCCGCCGCGTCGGCGAGCGACGCCGCGAGGGTGGTCCGGTGCCCGGCGGTCCCGAGCGTCTGCGCGATGCCCTCGAGCAGGGCCACGTCCGTACCGATCAACATGATTGACGCCATCGATCTGTGCCGTCTCTGCGTTGGATGCCACCGGCGAGGCCGTCGCGGGCCCCGTCGTTCTGCGGTCGATTGCCGTCGAGTGCCCGGGCGCGCGGCCGTACGCGCACCGCGAGGCGCACCACCCCCTGCACGTTCCGTGACGCCGGGCCCCGCGGAAGGGGCCGGCCCCACCCCGGTCCGGTCGCCGGCCGCGGCGGCGGGCGCGCTCGCCCGCGTCGGGCGGGAGCGGCTCACCACCGGAGGCCGAGCAGGAAGCCCGCGGCGATCTGGAGGACGAAGTAGGCGATGATCGGCGTGATGTCGATCATGCCGATGGTCGGCACCACCTTACGCAGCGGCCGCAGGATCGGCTCCGTCAGCGCGTACGACCACCGCACCCACCCCGAATACGGCGAGATGCGGAACCAGGAGCTCGCCACGCGCACGAGGAGCGCGATCTGGAGCAGCGAGAAGGTTGCGCTGACGAGCAGGCGGTAGATGCCGCGCGGGCCGGCGGCCACCGACCCGTAGACGAAGACGATCTGCTCGCCGAGGAAGGTCAGCAGGCTGATGAGCAGGATCCCGCCGACGACCACCGCCGCCAGCGCCCACCAGGGCGCGCTCGTCGGCAGCCCGCCGGCCCGGACCACCCGCCGCTCCACGGGGGCGATCAGCGGGTCGACGTTGGCGCGGAAGAAGCGCGCGACGGGGCCGAACGGGCTGATGCGCCGCGTGCGGACGGCCCAGTCCACGGCGCAGACCGCGGCGAGGAGGGCGGCGATGGCGAACAGCGCGACCCGAAGGACGCCGAGCAGCGCGTAGTACGCTGCGTAGAAGGATTCCACGGGGGCGAAAGCTGTCGGCGGGGGAGCGGAGGGACAAGGGGCGCGGCCGTCCCGGCGGGATCGCCGCCGGGCGGCGCGGCGCGCTGGCGCGACGGGGGCGGTCGTCGCCCGGCGCCCGCGCCCGTCACGCCAGCGCGCCCCGCAGCGCCATCTTCGCGCGCTCCAGCCCCGTGGCGATCTGCACGAAATGCGGCATGTCGTCGGGGTACGGGAAGCGCGGCACCGCGTAGCGGCGGGCCGGCCGGGCCGCGGAGGCGGGCGCGGCGTGGCCGTGCTCCGTCGTGACGGCGGCGTCGAGGCCCGCCGCGCGCACGGCCTCGACGTCGCGCGCCAGGAAGTCGGCGTCCTTGCCGTTGGGGTAGCAGAAGACGGGGACGCAGGCGCCGTCGCGCCCGCGAAGCTCGTCGCGCAGGCGGCGCCACGACTCGCCGATCTCGAACGCCGCCTGCGCGTCGGTGACGCGGCTGAGGATGGGGTGCGTCACCGTGTGCGGGCCGAAGGTCACGCCGGTGCCGGCCCCCGCCCACTGCCGGGCCTCGTCCCAGCTCATGGTGGTGTAGCGCGGCGGCGGGGCGGCGGGGACGCTCGCGCCGAGCGCCGCCTCGGCGGAGGCGAGGACGTCCTGGCGCTCGGCGTCGGGAACCCGCTTCAGCGCCTCGACGAGCGCGTACCACGCCGCCTCGCGCTCCGCGTCCGTGGCCCACGTCAGGCGGAGCGGCGCGCCGGCGACCTCCACCGCGAGCGCCGGACGCGCGGCATGCTCCATCGCGAACTCGAGGCGGTCCCACCAGAACCAGCACACGCCGTCGAGCGGCCCGGTGGTCACGAACAGCGTCACCGGGCAGTCGAACTCGGCGAAGATCGGGGCGCCCACCTCCGAGAAGTCGGCGTAGCCGTCGTCCACCGTGAAGGCGACGGCCGGCTCGCGCAGCGCGCCGGGCGTGCGGAGCGCGTCGAGCAGCTCGGTGAGCGGCACGACGCGGTAGCCGCCGCGGCGCAGGTAGGCGAGGCTCTCACGGAGCACGCCTGCCGGGTGGCCGCGCACCCCGCGGTCGGGGTGCGCGAAGCGGTGGAGCATGAAGATCGTGCCCACGCCCCGGCGCAGGGGCCGGAGGAGCGGACCCACCGCGGGGTGCGTGAGGGCGCTGAGGGCGATCTGCTTCAGTCGCACGTCGTCGGTCCGTGCCGGATCTGGTGGCTCGCCGGAGGAGGGCCGCCGGCCGAGCGGCCGGCGTTGTAGGGTGCGCGCGGTCGGGCTAGACTACCCGCGTCGGGGCGGCCGTGCTGCCCCGAAGCAGGTTGCGGACCACCGACCGGCGTGGCCGGCGGCGGGCGTCGTCGGCCGGGAGACGACGGCGCCGGCCGGAAGCATGCTGCCACCCGGACCGGCACCGCAAGGCGATTCCCCGTGCCACGGGCCTGGCTCCGCCGGGCCCGCCGAGCGTCGTGCGCCCCTCTCGCCCAGGAAGCATGCACACCCATCGTCCCACCCTGCTCGCCGCGCTCGCGGCGGGCGCGATGCTCGCGCCCGCCGCGAGCGCGGCCGCCCAGTCGGTCCCGGGCGCGGTCGCCGCGGAACCGGCGGCGACCACCCCGCGCTACCCCGCGACTCGCAAGGTCGGCCAGACCGACGTCTACCACGGCGTCACCGTCGCCGACCCGTACCGGTGGCTCGAGAACACCGACGCCCCCGACACGAAGGCCTGGGTGGAGGCGGAGAACACCGTCACCTTCGCCTATCTCGCCGCCCTCCCCGAGCGGGGTGCGATCAGGGAGCGCCTGACGAGGCTCTGGAACTTCCCCAAGTACGGCGCCCCTTTCAAGCGCGGCCGGCGCTACTTCTATTCCGAGAACAGCGGGCTCCAGAACCAGTCCGTGCTCTACGTCACCGACGCCCCGGCGAAGCCGGGCCGCGTGCTGCTCGACCCGAACACGCTCTCGAAGGACGGCACCGTCGCGCTCTCCGCGCTCGCCGTCTCCAGCGACGGGCGGCTGCTCGGCTACGGCACGTCGGCGAGCGGCTCCGACTGGCAGGAGTTCCACGTGCGCGACGTCGCGAGCGGGCGCGACCTCCCCGACACGCTCAGGTGGATCAAGTTCTCCGGGCTGTCGTGGACGAGGGACGGCAGGGGCTTCTTCTACTCGCGCTACGACGAGCCCACCGCGGGCAACGCGCTCACGAACGTCAACGAGAACCAGAAGCTCTACTACCACCGGCTCGGCACCCCGCAGTCGGCCGACGCGCTCGTCTACCAGCGCCCGGACCATCCCGACTGGGGCTTCGACGCGCGCGTGACCGACGACGGCCGCTACGCGGTCATCACCGTCTCGCAGGGCACCGACCGGCGGAACCGCCTCTACTACATCGACCTCGGCGACCCACGGCTGCCTAACGTGAAGGCGCCGGTGGTGAAGCTGCTCGACGCCTTCGACGCGAGCTACGACTTCGTGGACAACGGCGGCCACGTCTTCTACCTGCGCACCGACAACGGCGCGCCGCGTGGCCGCCTGATCGCCGTGGACCTCGCCGCCCCGCAGCCGGCGCGCTGGCGGACGCTGATCGCCGAGGCGCCCGACGCGCTCGACGGCGTGACGCTCGTCGGCGACCGCTTCGTGGCGGAGTACCTCGAGGACGCGCACGCGAGCCTGCGCTTCTTCTCCCTCGCCGGACGGCCGCTCGGGGAGCTCCCCCTGCCCGGCATCGGGACGGTGGGCGGCGTGGACGGGCGCCGGGGCGACAGCGAGTTCTTCTACACGTATACCTCGTACCTCGCGCCGACCTCCGTCTACCGCTACGACCTGCGGACGCGCGCCAGCACGCTCGTCAAGGCGCCGACGCTCGACTTCGACGCCAGCCGGTACGAGACGCGGCAGCTCTTCTTCCGGAGCAAGGACGGCACGCGGGTGCCGATGTTCGTGACCGCGAAGAAGGGGGTCGCGCTCGACGGCGCGAACCCGACGCTGCTCTACGGCTACGGCGGGTTCGACATCTCACTGACGCCCAGCTTCTCGCCGGCGACGCTCGTCTGGCTGGAGATGGGCGGCGTCTACGCGGTCGCCAACCTGCGCGGCGGCGGCGAGTACGGCACGGAGTGGCACGAGGCGGGGACGCTGCTGCGCAAGCAGAACGTCTTCGACGATTTCATCGGCGCCGCCGAGTTCCTCGTGCGCGAGCGCTACACGTCCCCGGCGAAGCTGGCGATCCAGGGGGGCTCGAACGGCGGGCTGCTCGTCGGGGCGGCGATGACCCAGCGCCCCGAGCTGTTCGGCGTCGCGCTCCCGGCGGTCGGGGTGATGGACATGCTCCGCTTCCACAAGTTCACGATCGGCTGGGCGTGGAAGTCGGACTACGGCTCCGCCGACGACTCGACGCAGTTCCGCGCGCTCTACGCCTACTCGCCGCTGCACAACCTGAAGCCGGACACGCGCTACCCGGCGACGCTCGTCACCACCGCCGACCACGACGACCGCGTCGTGCCGGGCCACTCGTTCAAGTTCGCGGCGACGCTCCAGGCGGATCAGGCGCCCGGGGGCCCGCCGGTGCTGATCCGCATCGAGAGCAAGGCGGGGCACGGCGCGGGGAAGCCGACGTCGAAGCGCATCGAGGAGGCGGCCGACCTCTGGGCGTTCGCGGCGCACAACCTCGGCATGGCACCCCCCGCGGCGGCCGGCGCGAGGCCGACGCTCCAGCCGTGATGCATGGTCAGGCGCCGGTAGGCGCGCGGCGGGCGCCGGCTAGAGCGCGCGGCTCAGGTGCGCGTACTCCAGCCGGCGTCCGCTCGCCGGGTCTTCCGCCACCCGGCGGTCGACCTCGACGAAGCCGAACCGTGCGTAGAGCGCGGCCGCCGCGGCGCTCTCCGGCGCCACCTCGAGCACGCAGCGGGCGCACCCCGCGCGACGCCCCTCCTCCAGCACGCGCTCGAGCAGCGCCGCGCCGACGCCGCGCCCACGCGCCAGCGCGTGGGTGGCGATCCGGCTGAGGTAGAAGTCGTCGGGCGCCGCCTTGAGGAGCGTCCGGCCGGCGAGGCGCATCCGGTCGCGGAGTGCCGGGTCGCCCGCCAGCAGCTCCGACTTCGCCAGCGCGACGCCCGCGGCGAGCCGTCGGCGCGCGAGCTCGCGGCCGGCGAGGGCCGCGATCATTCCCGCCGGCCGGCCGGCGAGCAGGAAGAGGCGGCCGGCCGGCGGGGAGAACTCGCACAGCCCGCGCGCCCAGAGCACGGCGCGCGCCTCGGCGGCCCGCGCCTCGCTGCCGAAGACGAAGCGCGAGTACGGCGCCGACGCCGCCGCCTCGAGCGCGAGGAACTCGCCCTCGAAGGCGCCGAGGTCGGTCGCCTCGCGCAACGCGTCACCGCCGGTGGCCACGCCGCGATCGCGCCGGTCGCGCGCCTACGCCGCGGGCGCGGGCCCGCCACCCGCGCCCGCGGCGAGGGCGGCGGCACTGCCGACGGCCGCCCGCTCGTCGAGCAGGGCGGCGAGCGCGGCACGGTCGGTCTTGCCGTTCGCGTTGAGCGGGAAGCGCTCGAGGACCACGATCTCGCGCGGCACCATGTAGTCGGGGAGCGCGCCCTTGAGCTCGCGCAGCAGCGCCGTCGCGTCCACCGCGCCGCCGGTGGTGACGAACGCCACCGTGCCGAGCGCGCGCCCCTCCTCCACCGGCCACCCGACGGCCGCCGCCTCGACCACCTCGGGGAAGCGCGCCACCGCCGCCTCGATCTCGCCGAGCTCCACCCGGAAGCCGAGCACCTTGATCTGGTGGTCGACGCGACCGAGGTAGGCGTACTCCGGCGCGTCCGGCGGCGAGTCCGCGATCGCCACCACGCGATCCCCCGTGCGGTAGAAGCGCTTCGTCAGGCGGGGCGACACCGGCAGCTCGACGAACCGTTCCGCCGTCCGCGCCGGGTCCTGCCAGTAGCCGGGCACCGTCTGCGGGCCGCAGACGCACAGCTCCCCCTGCTCGCCCGCCGCGACAGGGCGCAGCGCGTCGTCCACCAGCAGCGCGCCGAGCCCGGGGAGGGGGCGCCCGATGGGGACGAGGTCGCGCACGCAGAGCGCCGGCGAGCGCGCGGGGTCCCACCGGTACACGAAGCAGGCGATAGTGAGCTCGGTCGGCCCGTACAGGTTCTCGACCGTCGAGCCGGGAGCGGCGGCGAGCCATTCCTCGGCGCTCCGGCGCGGCAGCGGCTCGCCGCAGAAGAGGCTCCACCGCAGCGTCGGCATGGCGCCCGCGCGGAGGAGCCCCTTCTTGCGCATGAGCGCGACCACCGACGGCACTGAGAACCAGACCGTGAGCCCGTGCTTCGCCACGAACGCCGCCGGCGCGAGGAGCTCGATCGGGCGCGGGACGCAGAGTCGCGCGCCCGCGTTCCACGCCATGAACATGTCGAAGACCGAGAGGTCGAACGTCTGGTCGAACGTCTGCGACACGCGGTCCTCGCGGTGCAGCGCGTAGCGGCGCTGCATGACGTCGAGGAAGTGGAGCGCGTTGCCCTGCGTCACGCCGACGCCCTTCGGCTCGCCGGTCGTGCCCGAGGTGAAGAGGAGATACGCCACGTCGTCCGGCAGCACCGGCGGGAGCACCTCGGCCGGGACGGCGCGGGCGATGGCGTCGGCGTCGAGGAGCGCGGCGCCCTCGGGGACCGCGGCGCGTGCCTCCGCCTCGGGCACGACGAGCAGCGGCGGGCTCTCCACCCCTTCCAGTACGGCGGCGAGCTGCGGCGCCGACGCCCGGTCCACGATCACCGCGTCGAGCGCCGCGCGGCGGAGCATGGCGCGCGTCCGCGCCGGCGGGAACGTCCGGTTGAGCGGCACGTACGTCGCCCCCGCGCACAGCGCCGCGAGCACGCCGGCGTAGGCGACCTCGCTGCGGTAGGCGAAGACGCCCACGCGCTCGACGCGGCGCGGGACGGCGGCCAGGATCGCGCCCGCCCACCGGCGGGCCGTCAGCGCCAGCTCGCCGTACGTCCGCGTGACGTCGCCGACCACGAGCGCCACGTCCGCGGGGTGCGACGCGGCGTGGGCGAGGAAGCCGGTGCGGAGCGAGCGGAAGTCGACGGCGTCGAGCGGCACGCCACCGGCCGCCGCGCGGTCGGTCGTCACGCGCCGGTGGGGCTCGCCGCCGCGGGCGCGTCGCCGGGCCGCGCTCGCCGGAGGAAGTCGCGGATCGCGGCCACGCTGCTCAGCTCCACCATCTGCTCTTCGCCGATCTCGACGCCGTAGACGCTCTCGAGCTCGAGCATGAGGTTCACGTGGTTGAGCGAGTCCCACTCCGGCACGCTGTTGAACTCCAGCTCGTTCGTCACCGCGCCGACCGGGACGCCGAGCGCGGTCGCGACGACCTGCTCCAGGGGCATTGCCATGCTGTCTTCACTCCAAGCGTTCGCTCCGGGCCGCTGCTGCGGGCGCGGCGCCCGAGCACCCCGCAGGGCCGTGGTTCACTGGCCGTGGCCGGCCGCCACGGGCCGGAGCACAGCGTAAGGTTACTCGTGGCGCCCTAGCCGAGGTAGGCCATGTCGGTGTCGAGCGCGCTCAGGCCGCCGACGGCGCCGGACGGCGCGCGGGCGGCGCCGCGTCCCTCGCTGAAGTAGAGCGCCACCGGGTTGCGGGAGCGCCGGAAGCCCGCCGCGCCGAGCAGCGCGACGGCGGCGGCGTCGGCGCGGGCGACGGTGGCGGTCACGCTCTCGGCGCCGTGCCGGGCGGCCACCCGGCTCCCCGCCACCACCGCGGCCCGCGCGGCCTCGGCGTCTCCGGCGCCCCACAGCGCCATCTTCCAGTCGGCGCCCGCGCGAGCGGAGCGCCAGACGAGCACCGCGGCGCGCACGGCCGAGCCGCTCCCACCCGCCGTCACGCAGCACGTCCAGGCCTCGACCTCCGGGCAGCGGCCGCACTGCCACTCGAGGTAGTCCAGCCCGTACGACGGCCGGACCGTCGAGCCGTCTCCGTCGGCGTCGAGGATCGGCCCGAGCGCCCGCGACACGCCGCGCTCGACCGCGACCGGCGCGGCGGGGCGCCGGAGCGCGGCGGGGAGGGGAACCCAGCCGAGCGGGACGCGCGCGGCCGCGAGCGCCGGGAGACGTGCGGCGGCGCGTCCCACGTAGTAGCCCGTCCGCAGCGGCAGGAGGAAGCGGACCCCGGCGTCGGCGACCGTACGCGAGGCCAGGCGCGGCAGGATGGCGTCCGTGTTCTCGTTGCCGTTGAAGGTGACGAGGAGCCCCGCCGACTCGACGGCCGCCTTGAGGAGGAGGATCCCCATCCCCGGCGTTCTGTCGGGCGCCTCCAGCGACCAGTCGCACGACCACACGGCGGGAATGCGCATCTCCCCCGCGCGCAGCTCGAACGGGATGAGGCCGATGAAGCCGCGCACCACCCCTTCCTGGAGCCACACCATGCCGCGTTCCCGGCCGCGGTTGAACCCGTCGTCGAAGTACTTCCACGCGACGACGGCGGGCGAGTTCCCCTGGGCCACCAGGTAGCGCTCCACGGCGTCGCGGGGCGCCTGGCTGATGGGCACGATCGATGGCCTCCTCATGCGGAGTGGGTCCGGGCGAGTGCTGTAAGGTGAGTGGCGGCGCGGGCAGGACGATCGGGGCGCGCGGCCCCCCGGTGGAACGCCGAGGCGGGCCCGGGCGGCCCGCGGTCAAGG
>JBJMNL010000376.1:0-33811 GCA_045804285.1 Gemmatimonadaceae bacterium | reverse complement strand
GCGCGGCCGGCGCCGGTGCCGCCGCCGGCGGACGCCGAGCTGCAGCGCGAGCCGCAGCGCGAGCCGCGCGACGCCGAGCGCGCTGCCCGGCCCATGCCTAACGCGATGCCCGCCGCGGGCCCGAGCCGTCCGCCCGCGGCGCCACCCCCGCGCCCACCGTCGGCGTCCTCCACCCAATCCCCGCCTCGCCCACCGATGCCGACCCCGCAGCGCGGAACCTCGACGATCGTCGCGTCCGGCAACTGTCACTACTGCAGCGGCGCGCTCCCCGAGGGGCGACGCATCACCTTCTGCCCGCACTGCGGCCAGAACCTCACCATCAAGCATTGCCCCGCCTGCAGCACGGAGCTCGAGCTGGACTGGAAGTACTGCACGACCTGCGGGAGGACGGTGGAGGACGCGCCCGCCTGACCCCGCTCCGCGGCCGCCCGGAGGGCACGCTGGCGCTCCCGCGGGCGCTCCCCGTGGGAGCGCGGCAGGCGACGGCGATCCCTCGGTCTCCGCTCCGTCGCGATCATGCGACGAGGAACGCTCCTCTCGCCCGGCCGGGTGAGGGGAGCGTTGCGTTGACGCCGGCCGATCGGCGGCCACTTTCCCCGTCGCGCCCTTCTTGCAGATTCAACTCGTGCGGCCTCAGCCGTCCAACCTCTCACCAACACGACCGAGCGATGAGATCCGTTCGTCATTTCTCCGCCCTCGCGCTGCTCGTCTGCGGCGCGGCGTGCAGCGGGGGCACACAGGGGGGCGCCGCGGGCGCGCCGGCGCCGGACGCCGGGACGACCGCGGGCGCGGGGGGCACCACGTCGGGCGCGCCGGCGGCGAGCCAGGCGTGGCCGGTGAAGACGCGCGAGCACGTGGACCTCTGGCTGCACGGCTTCGCGATGGTCCAGCCCGACACCACGCGCGTTCCGCTCTTCCGGCGCGGTTACCGCGACGAGCTCACCGTGGCCCGGAACCGCGGCAACGTGACGACGCTGCTCGACGCGAACCGTCAGCAGCTCGCCGCCCGCTTCGCCGCCAACCCGTCGCTCACCGGCGCGCAGTTCCTGGCCCTCTACGCGACGTCGTGGGAGGAGCTGGTGCGCGCGACGCAGCTCTTCATCCAGGCGAACGGCGATCCGAACCGGGCGCGGAGCCAGCAGGAGGCGGGGGTGATCACGACGCTCGCCCAGGCCTTCCCGAGCGCGGCCGACCGGCAGTGGCTCGTGCTCTTCATGCGGTCGCTGGAGGACGAGCGCGCCAAATTCTATCACGACTACTGGGTCCGGCAGCAGCAGGAGCGCGCCGGCGCCCTCGCCGCCGTCGACTCGCTCTGGCAGCGGCGCTACCGTCCGCGGATGCAGCGCTTCCTCAACAACACGCAGCAGGCGAATGGTGAGCTGGTCCTCTCGCTGCCGCTGAACGGGGAGGGGCGCACCGTGTCGGGCGGGAAGCGGCAGAACGTGGTCACGGTCAACTTCCCGGCGACGGCGGCCGCGGCGACGGAGGCGATCTACGCGTACGCGCACGAGACCGCGGGAGTGTTCGCGTCCACGGTGGTGAGCGACAACACCTCGCCGGCCGAGAAGCGTAGCGGCGGCGCCGACCGGATCCAGAGCTCGGCGGCGGTGCTCGCCGGCTACTATCTGGTGCTGAAGACGAGCCCGGAGCTGGCCGACGGCTACGCCCGCTACTACCTGAACGCGGCGAACGTGAGCTCGGCCGGCGCCAACGCCGAGTCCGCCCTCGTCGCGACGTTCCCCGTCCCGGCAAACATCCGCGAGGAGATCCGGCGCCAGCTCGACGTGGTGCTGGGAGGGATCTAGCGCGGCGTGGACGCGGGGGGCCCCCCCCGCCGGGAAGGTAGCACGACCGGAGCGCCCACCGGCACCGGAATTCCGCACCCCGCATCCCGCGTCCTCCGCCCCCGGCACTATTTTCCGATCATGTCCGACCCCTCGTCCCCTTCGAACCTCCCCAGCCCCCCGATCGACCGTCCGGCGCTCGAGCGGGTGCTGGCGCGCGCGGCGGAGCTGCAGGCGCGGGCGGCGGACGCGCCGGAGGGAGTGAGCGAGCGGCAGCTCATCGAGATCGGGAAGGAGGTCGGGCTGTCGGAGGCGCATCTCCGGCAGGCGCTGGCCGAGGAGCGGACGCGCGTCGCGCTCCCCGTTGGAGAGGAGCAGGGCCTGCTCGCGCGAGTCGCCGGCCCGCGCGGGACGCACGCGACGCGCACCCTGCGCGGGCGCGCCCCCGACGTGCTGGCGGCGCTCGACGCCTGGATGCAGCGCGAGGAGTGTCTCGTCCTCAAGCGCCGCTTCGCCGACCGCCTGCTCTGGGAGCCGCGGCGCGACATCGTCGGCAGCATCAGGCGCGGCTTCAACTTCGGCGGGCGCGGCTACCACCTCGCGCGCGCCGACGACGTCGGCGCCACCGTCGTGCCGGTGGACGACGGGCAGGTGCTCGTGCGCCTCGACGCCTCGCTCGCCGGGTCGCGCTCGGCGCGCGTGGCCGGCGGCGGGGCGCTCCTCGGCGCGGGGACGTTGGCCGCGGCGACGGTGGCCGCCGTCCTCGTCCCCGCCTTCCTCCCGCTCGCCGCCCTCCCGGTCGTCGGCGCACTGGGCGGCGCGGCGGGTATCCTGCGCCAGCAGTCGCGCGTCGCGCTCCGCGTGCAGCTCGCGCTCGAGCAGGTGCTGGACCGGCTGGAGCATCAGGAGATGCGGCGGCCGGGACAGGGGCTGGCGGAGGTGCTGGGGGCGGTGATCAAGAGCAGGGTGTGAAGAGCAGCGCGTAGCGTGCAGCGAGTGGGAAGGAGCCTCCGCGCGCCACTCGCTACACGCGTCCCCGTACTACCCCAACATGACAGACATTCGAAAGGTCGGCGTCCTCGGCGGCGGGCTGATGGGCGGCGGGATCGCGCAGGTCGCGGCGCAGGCGGGGTTCGAGACCGTCGTGCGCGAGGTGTCGGACGCGCTCGGGCAGCGCGCGCGCGGGGCGATCGAGAAGTCGCTCGCCAGAGGGGTCGAGCGCGGGAAGCTCGCGCCGGCGGCGCGCGACGACGCACTCGGCCGGCTGACGACGACGGCGCGGCTCGACGACCTCGCCGATTGCGACGTCGTCGTCGAGGCGGTGGTCGAGGACCTCGAGGTCAAGAACGCGCTCTGGAAGGAGCTCGACGCGCTCTGCCCGCCGCACACGATCTTCGCGTCGAACACCTCGAGCCTGACCATCGCGGCGATGGCCGCGGCGACCGCGCGCGCCGACCGGATGGTCGGGCTCCATTTCTTCAACCCCGTCCCGCTGATGAAGCTGGTCGAGGTCGTGCGGACGGTGACGACGAGCGCCGAGACGTTCGACCGCGCCTTCGCCTTCGCGCGCGCCCTCGGCAAGGAGCCGATCGCCGCCAAGGACAACTCGGGATTCGTCGTCAACCTGCTCCTCGTCCCCTACCTACTCGACGCCGTCACCCAGCTCGAGCGCGGCGTGGCGAGCGTCGAGGACGTGGACAAGGGGATGACGCTCGGCACCGGCCACCCGATGGGCCCCTTCACCCTCCTCGACCTCGTCGGGCTCGACACGATCTACAAGATCGCCGAGATCATGTTCGACGAGTACCACGAGCGCCGCTACGCCCCGCCCCCGCTCCTCAAGCGCATGGTGCTCGCCGGCATGTACGGTCGGAAGTCGGGCAAGGGGTTCTACGACTACGCGCAGGACCCGCCGCGGCCGACGCTGCTCGGGCTGTAGAGGGTCGTGAGAAGACCGAACGGCGAGAGGCGGAATTGAAACCCTGAAGGGCGGAATGAGGCATGAGGAATGAGGCATGAGGAATGAGGCCGGGACCCCACGCGTGGCTAAGCCGGCCACCCGTAGCGTCCCGGCCTCATTCCGCATTCCGCTCTTTCAATTCCGCCTCTCGCCGTTCATGGCTCCTCGATCCGCCCTTCGAGAGACCGCCCCTCCGTAGCTCAGGCCAGGTACTTCCTCACGAACTCCTCCATCTTCCCCAGATCGAGCGACGCGTCCTTGCAGGGGCCGTTGGGGAGCTGCATGGTGAGGCCGAGGACGGGGAGGCGGCCGGCGACGTCGTGGAGGCCGCTGACCATGTCGCGCTCGCAGGCGACGGCGACGACGGCCTTCGGGCGGCGCTCCTTGATCACGCGGCGGGCGAGCTGGCCGCGCGTGGCGACGAAGGCGGCCACGTTGTAGCGCTTGGCGATGTCCATGACGCCGTCGAGCGCGGCGCGGGAGAGGCAGCGCGGGATGAGGATGAGCAGCTCGTTCGCGCGCACGCTGTAGTCGCGCGCCCACGCCAGGCGGTTGTAGACGACGACGGCCGCGTTGTCGGTCCAGTCGCGCTTCACGCCGAAGAGCTGGCCGACGCGCGAGGCGAGGCGGAGCGTCTTCAGCAGCAGCCCCTGCTCGGCGAGCTTGCCCGGGAGCAGCGCGCGGTCGGTGACGTAGGAGACCGCGATCAGCGCGAGCCACACCATGCTCGACGCGCCGAACACGCCGTCGGCGGCGTAGAGGAGCAGCGGGAGCCGCGGGTGGACGAGGGCGAGCCGCGGGGCGAGGAGGTAGATCGCGCCCGCCGCGACCGTGGCGACGAGAGCGAGCCCGATGGCCGTGAACACCCAGTACTTCCGCGTCGAGCCGGCGCGGAAGTCACCTCCGTTGTCGAGTGGCTTCCCGTCCCACTCGTCCCACTCGTGCCCGAGCCGGCGGTCCGTCTCGATCTTGATGAGGAGTCCCGACTGGCGGGGTGACTCCGCGGGCGGCGGCGACGCCGGCGGCGGAGGCTCGACTTGCGGCAGAGGGCGCGGCATAGAGGGGAACGATGGTGCGACGCGGGAACGGTTGTCAACGGATGGGGACGGCCGCGGCGGGGAAGAGCTCGATGGGGCGGAAGGGCGGAATGAAGAGAGCTGAAGGGCGGAACGAGGAGCCTTGAAGGGCGGAATTGAAAGAGCGGAATGAGGAATGAGGCCGGGAGGCTACCGGTGGCCAGCTGAGCCAGGTGTAGCGTCCCGGCCTCATTCCTCATGCCTCATTCCGCCCTTCAAGATCCCTCATTCCGCCTGCCGCCCTTCCCGCCTCCAGCATCTCGCCCTTCCCCCCTCACCAACCTTCCCCCACCGTCGATTAGCTTGATCGCTATGAGACGACCCGCCGACTTCCGCGGCACGTTCCGCGACGACGACGCGGCACGCGCGGTGTACGCCGAGGCGGCGGGAATCGCGCGCGTCGTCCCGCTCGCGGTCGCGGTGCCGGCGGACGTGGCCGACGTGGTGGCGCTCGCGCGGTGGGCGTCGGCCACCGAGACGCCGCTCGTGCCGCGCGGGTCGGGGAGCAGCATGGCGGGGGGCGCGATCGGCCCGGGGGTGATCGTGGACCTGAGCCGGCTCGACGCGATCGGCCCGGTGGACGACGCGGCGCGCCGGGTGCGGACGGGGCCGGGCGCGCTCTGCGGCGCGGTGGACGCGGCGGCGCGGCGGCATGGGCTCCGCCTTCCGCCGGACCCGTCGAGCGGGAAGTTCTGCACGGTGGGCGGCATGGCGTCCACCAACGCCGCCGGCGCGCACTCGCTCCGCTACGGCGCGATGCGCCAGTGGGTCGTCGCCCTCGACTGCGTCTTCGCCGACGGCACGCGCGCCGAGCTGCGCCGCGGCGCGCCGGCGCCGGAGGGGGTCCCGCCGATCGAGCGCTTCCTGCGCGACGTGCGCCCCGCGCTCCTCGCCCACGAGTCGGCGCGGCCGAGCGTGCACCACGGGGTGCGGAAGGACTCGTCCGGCTACGCCATCGCCGACTACGCGCGCAGCGGCGACCTCGTGGACCTCGTCGTGGGGAGCGAGGGGACGCTGGCGCTCATCGTCGGCCTCGAGCTCGCGCTCGCGCCGGTGCCGGGCGCGACGAGCAGCGCGCTCGCCGCCTTCCCGACGCTCGAGGGGGCGGTCGAGGCGGCGGTGCTGGCGCGCGAGGCGCCGGGCGCCGGCGCGAGCGCCTGCGAGCTCCTCGACCGCACCTTCCTCGACGTCGTCGCGAGCGGCGCGTCGCTCGTCAACGGCGGCGGCGCCGCCAGCGCCGCCAGCGCCGCCAGCGCCGCCAGCGCCGCCAGCGCCGGCGGTTCGCCGGAGATCCCCGCCGACACGGAGGCGGTGCTCCTCGCCGAGGTCGAGGGGCGCGACCTCGAGGACGCCGTGGAGCGCGCCCGCGCGCTCGGCGCGCTCTTCGAGCGCGCGGGGGCGAGCCAGGTCACGCTCGCGCTCGACGACGTCACCGAGCCGGCGCTCTGGGAGCTGCGCCACGCGGCGAGCCCCGTGCTCGCGCGACTCGACCCGGCGCTGAAGAGCATGCAGTTCATCGAGGACGGCGCCGTCCCGCCGGAGCGCGTCCCCGACTACGTGCGCGGCGTGCGAGCGGCGCTGGCGCGCCGCGGCGTGCGCGGCGTGATCTTCGGCCACGCCGGCGACGCGCACATCCACGTGAACCCGCTGGTCGACGTGCGTGACCCCGACTGGCGCGCGAAGGTGGCCGGACTGCTCGACGACGTCGTGGCCCTCACCGCCCGGCTCGGCGGCACCCTCGCCGGCGAGCACGGCGACGGCCGGCTCCGGACGCCGCTCCTCGAGCGCGTGTGGCCCGGCGAGACGCGCGCGCTCTTCGAGCGGGTGAAGGGGAGCTTCGACCCCGTGGGCGTGCTCAATCCCGGGGTGATCGTCCCCGTCGCCGGCCAGCGGGCGATCGACGACGTGAAGTACGATCCCGCGCTCCCCCCGCTCCCGCCCGCGGCACGCGCCGTGCTCGACCGGGTGGAGCGCGAGCGGGCCTACGCGCGCTCGCGCCTCGCGCTCCTCGACGAGGTCTCGGCAGCGCCGTCGTCCGGCGACGGCCGCTCGGCCACGATCCGTGACGCGAGTCCGCTCGACGGATCGCCGCTCGCGCCCTAGCTTACGCCCTGCGCGCCGCGCCGAGCGCCGCGGCGCTCGCGTCCCTCCTCCCGCCGTTCACGCCCTCGGGTGGCGCACGGCCCCGCCTCACGCCCCGTCTCCCTGGTATGTCGCAGTCCGCGCCGTCGTCCTCATCGCCCGCCTCCGTCGCCGCACCTTCGTCCGGGGAGCGCTTCTACTACGAGCCGCGCGTCACGGTGCTCGCGCGACCGAGCTTCGCCGAGCCCGAGCACCTCGGCGTGGCGTGGCTCGGCGAGGGGACGGACGGCGAGCGGCTCGCCGAGTTCGCGGGGCGGCTCTGCTACATGTCGCAGCGGAACCCCGCCGGGCGGACGACGCGCGACTATCTCGAGAACATCAAGAAGCAGGGACACGGGAGCGTCCTCGAGCACGCCAACTACTCGCTCCTCATCGAGGGGGTGAGCCGGTCACTGACGCACGAGCTGGTGCGGCACCGGGCGGGCTTCGCCTACTCCCAGCTCTCGCAGCGCTACGTGGACGAGTCGGAGGCGCACTTCGTCGTCCCGCCGGCGGTCGCCGGCGACGCGGCGCTCGAGGAGGCGTGGCGGGCGCAGGTCGAGGCGGCGCAGGCGAGCTACGTCGCCCTCGTCGAGCAGCTCATGCAGCGCTACGGCTGGGTGGCCGACAAGGTTCACCGGCGGAAGATGGCCCGCGAGGCGGCGCGCGGCGTCCTCCCGAACTCCACCGAGACGAAGATCGTGGTGACGGGGAACGCCCGCGCCTGGCGCACGATGCTCGAGCTGCGCTCGAGCGAGGCCGCCGAGCTGGAGATCCGCCGCCTGGCCATCGCCGTGCTGCGCGTGCTGCAGAGGGAAGCGCCGGCCTTCTTCTCCGACTTCGAGATCTATGTCGCCGACGACCGGCGCGAGGCGGCACGGCTGACGTACCACAAGGTGTAGCGGAGGGTCCCGGCTCCGTCCGTACCTCGTACCTGTACCTACCCATCCCGGTCGGGACGCCTGGGTACGGGTACGAGGTACGGACGGCGCGGGGACGCGACGGAAAATTCTCTGTTGCGTCGCTCGTCCCTCATTCGTATTATCGCGCGACGCCGCGATTGGAATGGCTCTTGCCCCCCTCTCTCCGCGCGGCGTGAGCGCTCGCTAGGCGCCCTTCGCGGGATCGTCGGCACGATCACACCAACGGCGTTTCAGGCTGCATGACTCGCATCGGTTTCGCCTACAACCAGAAGCCCGAGCCCTCTCCGCTCGCCGTCGCCGGCGGGGCGGAGGCGGCCGACACGTCGTCGCTGGGCGACGAAGAGCCTCCCAGTACTCGCCGGGACGGCATGTCCCGGTACGACGCCGCTCCGGGTGAGAGTCTCCTCCCGGCGGCGCCCGCCACCCCCGGCGCCTCCGCGACCGCCCTCGCCGCCGCGCCGGACGACGAGTTCGCCGAGTGGGACTCGCCGGCGACGATCGACGCCGTCGCCGACGCGCTCTCCGCCCTCGGCACCGTCGTCCGCCTCGAGGCGACCCCCGACTTCCCCGAGCGCCTGCGCGCCGAGCGCGCCCGCGGCCTCGACATCGTCTTCAACATCGCCGAGGGGCTGCGCGGCGTGAACCGCGAGGCGCACGTCCCGGCCATCTGCGAGTTCTTCGGCGTCCCCTACTCCGGGAGCGACCCGTTCACCCTCTCGCTCTGTCTCGACAAGGCGCGGACGAAGGAGGTGCTGGCGTTCCGGGGCGTCCCGACGGCGTCCTTCGCGCTCGTCCACGACGAGGGGGAGCTGGTCGCGCTGCTCGGCGGGCCGAGCGTGCAGCGCGGAGCGCGGAGCGCGGATGGCGCAGCCCGGCAGCTCGAGCTGCCGCGTGGCCCCGTCCACGCTCCGCGCTCCGCGCTCGCATTTCCCCTCTTCGTGAAGCCGGTGCACGAGGGCTCCTCGAAGGGGATCACCGAGAGGAACTACTGCGAGACGCCGGACGAGCTCGAGCGCCAGGTGGCGTTCCTCCTCGAGGCGTACCGCCAGCCGGTGCTGGTCGAGGAGTACCTCCCCGGGCGCGAGTTCACCTGTGCGGTGCTCGGCAACGGCGCCGCGGCGCGCGTCCTCCCGATCGTCGGAATGAACTTCGGCGCCCTCCCCGAGGGCGCCCTCCCGGTCTACGGGTTCGAGGCGAAGTGGCTGTGGGACCGCCCCGAGAACCCGCTCGAGATGTTCGAGTGTCCCGCGCGCGTCGGCGAGCCGCTGCGCCGCGCGATCGAGGACGTCACGCTCCGCGCCTACCACGCGCTCGGCTGCCGCGACTGGTCGCGGATCGACGTGCGGCTCGACGCGGACGGCGTCCCGAACGTCGTGGAGGTCAACCCCCTCCCGGGGATCCTCCCCGACCCCGCGGACAACTCCTGCCTTCCGAAGGCCGCCCGCACGGCGGGCATCGAGTACGACGCGCTCATCCAGAGCTGTCTCCGCCACGCGGCGGCGCGGCAGGGTGTGCCGATCGAGCGACGGACGCCGAGCCGCGGGCGGCGATCGTGAGAACGACGGAGCGCCCCGCCGGGTCGCTACCCTCACGATCGCCCCTCGCCGCCCGCCGCCCACCGCTCTCTTCCCGGGAGGGTGCATGAAGGTCGCGATCATCTTCGACGGCGTGTCGGCCGCCGAGTCGGCGGCGGTGGCCTCGCCCGACGTCCTGATCTTCGAGACGGTGGACGCGGTGGAGGCCGCGCTCGCCGCCGACGGGCACCGCGTCGAGCGCATCGCCGTCAACCCCGACGGACGCTGGTTCGAGCGCGTGCGGCGCGGGAAGTACGATCTCGTCTTCAACCTCTGCGAGAGCGTCGCCGGCGTCGCCGCGCTCGAGCCGACGGTGATCGCCGCGCTCGAGCTGCTCCGCGTCCCCTACACCGGGAGCTCGAGCTGGACGGCGGCGCTCTGCCTGCGCAAGCCGCTCGTCAACGCGATCCTCGACCGCGCCGGCCTCCCCGTGCCGCGCTGGGGCGTCGTGCGACGCCCCGCCGCCGGCCCGAGCACGGCCACCGTGCCGGCGGCGCACGACGTCCGCCTGCCCACGGTCGGCTTCCCGGCGATCTGCAAGCCGGCCGCCGAGGACGCCTCGATCGGCGTCGAGCAGCGGTCGGTCGTGCGGACCATGAAGGCGCTCGTGGCGCGCGTCGGGGCGATGCACGAGCGCTGGGAGGAGGTGGTCGTCCAGCGCTACGTGGACGGACGCGAGGTCAACGTCGGCATCGTCGGCGACCAGGTGCTCCCGGTCGCGGAGATCGACTTCGGCGCGATGCCGCGCCGGCTCTGGCGGATCGTCTCGTACCGTTCGAAGTGGGACGAGGGCTCCGACGAGGACCTCGGCGCCGCGCCGACCTGCCCCGCCGACCTCTCTCCCGAGCTCACCGCGCAGCTCCAGCAGACGGCGCTCGCCGCGTGGCGCGTCGTCGGCGGCAGCGGCTACGGGCGCGTGGACTTCCGCATCGACCGCGCCGGCCGGCCCTGGATCCTCGAGGTCAACGCGAACCCCGACTTCGCGCCGACCGCCGGGCTGGCGCGCATGGGACGCACGGCGGGGCTCGACTACGGCGCGCTCGTGCGGCGCGTGGTCGAGAGCGCCGCCGGCCGCGGCGACTTCGTTCCGGCGGCCCACGGCTGGGCGCTCACGGAGCAGCTCTCCGGGCTCACCGTCGCGCCGCGCGCGGACCTCGCGGACGACGTCGCGCGCGGCGGCGGCGCCGCGGCGGTTGCCGCGGCGCGTCGGGGCTGACGGTGGACACGAGCGCCCGCGCGAGTGCCCGACCGACGCTCCGCGTCGCGCCGCTCGCCGCCGGCGATCGCCCGCGAGTCGACGCGATCCTGCGCGCCACCGGCGTCTTCCGCGACGACGAGGTGGCGGTGGCGCTGGAGCTGTTCGACGAGGCGTACGGCACGGGCGCGACCGAGCGGGGAGCGGGCAGCGTCGACGGCGCGTCGCGGAGCGACGCGCTCCACGCCCCGCACTCCCCGCTCGAGCCGCCGGCGCAGGTGGACGGCGCGGTGGACTACACCTTCCTCGGCGCCTACACCCACGAGGGCACCCTCCTCGGCTACGCCTGCTACGGCCCGACGCCGGCGACGGACCGCACGTACGATCTCTACTGGATCGCGGTGGACCCGGCCGCGCAGGGGGCGGGGGCGGGGACGGTGCTCCTCGGCGCGGTCGAGCGGCGGCTCGCCGAGGCGCGGGCGCGGCTGCTCGTCGTCGAGACCTCGTCGCGCGCCGAGTACGACGCGACGCGCGGGTTCTACGCGGCGCGCGGCTACCGCGAGGCGGCGCGCGTCGGGCACTTCTATGCGCCCGGCGACGACCGGGTGATCTACACGAAGCGGCTCGAAGAGCCGGCCGCCGGCGGCTAGCGACTCGCCGCCATGGTCGGTCGTCAATCGGCAGTCGGCAGTTGCGGGGGCACGATCACCGGCACCACCACGAGCATCACCAGCCCGGACGGGCGCGGAGCGGCGAAGCGATGAGCGATTGGCAGAAGGTCCTGCGCGACGAGAGCATCAGCAGCCTCGAGAAGCTGGCGGAGCGGTTCGGCCACGACGTGATCGACGTCGAGGCGCTTCGCCCCGCCTTCGACAACTTCCAGATGCGGATCACGCCCGCCGCGCTCGGGCAGATCAAGGAAGTCGGCGACGCGATGTGGAACCAGTACGTCCCCACCGTCCAGGAGCTCGACGTGGTGGACGGCGTCATCGATTCGCTCGACGAGGACGGCGACTCGCCGGTGCCGAACATCACGCACCGCTACCCCGACCGCGCCCTCTTCCTGGTGAGCCCGGTGTGCGCCAGCTACTGCCGCTTCTGCACGCGGCGTCGAAAGGTGGGCGACCCGGAGAAGATCCCGCTCAACCAGTACGAGTCGGCGTTCGAGTACCTGCGGCAGCACACCGAGATCCGGGACGTCATCCTGAGCGGCGGCGACCCGATGATGCTCTCCGACCGCCGCCTCGAGTACCTGTTCGAGAACCTGCGCGCCATCCCGCACATCGAGATCATCCGCATCGGGAGCCGCATCACCTCGCACCTGCCGGAGCGGATCACGCCCGAGTTCTGCGAGATGGTGCAGAAGTACCACCCGGTCTGGATGAACACGCACTTCAACCACCCCGACGAGCTGACGCCGGCCTCGGTCGCCGCGCTCGACCGCCTCTCGAAGGCCGGCATCCCGCTCGGCTGCCAGACGGTCCTGCTCAAGGGCGTCAACGACGACCCGAAGGTGATGATGGAGCTGATGCACCGCCTGCTGAAGGCGCGCGTCCGCCCCTACTACATCTACATGGCCGACCAGGTGGCGGGCGGCGAGCACTTCCGCACGCAGGTCGAGAAGGGGCTCGAGATCATCAAGGCGCTCCGCGGCTGGACGTCGGGGCTCGCCGTGCCGCACTTCGTGATCGACGCCCCGGGCGGCGGCGGCAAGGTGCCGCTCCTGCCGGAGTACGTGGAGGAGATCACCGAGGACGAGGTGATCTTCCGCAACTACGAGGGAAAGCGCTTCGTCTACAAGCAGCCGCGCGCGGTGGGCGTGCCGGCGCGGGCGCCGGGCATCGCGGCGTCGGCGTGCGGCTCCGCGGCGGAGACCGAGGTCGTGTCGATCGCCAAGGCCGCCAAGAAGCGCGGCGGACAGAAGCAGCGCAGGTCGGCGGCGGGGTGACGGAGCCGCGCGTAGCATGTGGCGCGTAGCGCGTGGCGCGTAGTGGGAATGCACGAGGGGCCGGCTCCGCCATTCGGGAGCCGGCCCCTCGTGCGTCACACGCTACACGCTGACCTTCACGCCGGCGCTCACACCTCCGCCATCTCCCGCTGCTCTTTCGCCGACTCGTCGATCACGCGCTGCGCCGCGTCGCCCGGCACCTGCTCGTAGCCCCTGAAGCGGCGGGTGAAGGTGCCGCGCCCCTGGGTCATCGAGTGGAGGTCGGTGGCGTAGAGGTGCAGCTCGGCCTGCGGCACGACCGCCCGCACCCGCGTGCTCCCGTCCCCCGACGAGTCAGTGCCGAGAATCTGGCCGCGTCGCGCGGAGAGGTCCCCCATCACGTCGCCCAGGTACTGGTCGGGGACGAGGATGTCGAGCTCGTCGAGCGGCTCGAGGAGCACCGGGCGGCACTTCTGCGCCACCGTCTTGAACGCCAGGATGCCGGCCATCTTGAACGACATCTCGTTCGAGTCCACCGAGTGGAAGGAGCCGTCGAACAGCTCCACCGTGTAGTCCACCATCGGGTAGCCGGCGAGGACGCCGCGCGCCGCCGCCTCCTGCACCCCGCGGTCCACCGCCGGAATGAACTTGCTCGGGATCGCGCCGCCGACGATCTCGTCCTTGAAGACGTAGCCGTCGCCGCGCGCGCTCGGCCGCATGCGGATCCAGCAGTCGCCGAACTGCCCGCGCCCGCCGCTCTGCTTCTTGTGGCGCCCCTGCCCCTCCGCCTTCGCCGTGATCGTCTCGCGGTAGGGGATCTTCGGCCGCGTCAGCTCGGCCTGCACCCCGTACTTCCGGCGGAGCCGCGCGAGGGAGACGTCGAGGTGGCGCTCGCCGAGCCCGGAGACCACCGTCTCGTGGGTGTCGGTGTTGTAGTGCGTCTCGAAGGTCGGGTCCTCGTCGTGCAGGCGGTGGAGCCCCTGCTGCAGCTTCTCCTCCTCGCTCCGCGCCGCCGCGTGCACGGCGAAGGCGACGAGCGGCTCCGGGAAGCCGATGGGCGGCAGCCGCACCGGGTGCTCGCGCGTCGAGAGCGTGTCGTTGGTGTGCGTGTTCCGCAGCTTGGCGACGCAGCCGACGTCGCCCGCGTGGAGGCGCGGCACCTCGACCCGCTCCTTCCCCAGCGCGACCGAGAGGTGGTTCATCTTCTCCGCCGTGTCACGCGTCGCGTTGTAGACCTCCTGCCCGTTCACCACCGACCCGCTCAGGATGCGGAAGAAGCTCACGTCGCCGACGTGCGGCTCGGCGTGCGTCTTGAACACGAACGCCGCGAACGGCGCCTCGTCCCGGGCGTGGATCTCCACGGTCCGGCTCCCCTCGGCGCCCTGGAAGGCGTGGAGTTCCTCCATCTCGTAGGCCGAGGGCATCAGCTCGACGAGCTTGTTGAGGACGGCCCGCGTGCCGTACGTCAGCTCGGCCGAGACGCAGAAGAGGGGGAAGAGCGTCCCCTGCTTCATCGCCTCCTTCATCGCGGTGAGCGCCTCCTCGCGCGTGATCTCCGTCCCCTCCAGGTAGCGCTCGAGCATCGCGTCGTCGGTCGAGGCGATCGTCTCGATCAGCTCCTGGTAGTAGCGGTCGAAGCGCGCGCGCTCCTCGTCGGGGACGTCGGCCTCGTCGAACTCGCCCGTCTTCGTTCCCTTCCGGTACAGGTTCGCCCGCTTGGAGAAGAGGTTGAGGATGCCGCGGAAGGCCGGCCCCTCGCCGATCGGGATCTCGACCGGGATGACGCGCTGGGTGAGGCGCGCCTTGATCTGCTCGTAGACGCGGTCGAAGGAGGCGTTCTCCTTGTCCATCATCGTGACGACGAAGAGCACCGGGTCCTTCCGCTCGACCGCTTCGCGGAACATGCGCTCGGTGCCGACCTCGACGCCCGTCGTCGCGCCGACGGCGATGAGCGCCCCGTCGGCGGCGGCCAGCCCGGCGATCGCGTCTCCCTGGAAGTCGAGGTAGCCGGGCACGTCGATGAGGTTCAGCTTGGCGCCCATCCATTCCGCGTAGGCGCAGCCGAGATTGATCGAGTACTTGTGGTCGATCTCCTCGGGGGTGAAGTCGGTCAGCGCGGTGCCGTCACGCACCGAGCCGTGGCGCTTGCTCGAGCCGGACACGAAGGCGAGGGCGTCGACGAGCGTCGTCTTGCCGCTCCCTCCGTGTCCCACTACCGCCACGTTGCGGATCTCCTCGCTCCGGTACTCTCGCATCTCGCACCTCCTGGTCAGCGCGGACCTCTATCTCCATGGAACCGGGAGTCGGGAATGGGGAGTGGGGAGTCGCCTGCCCTCGGTGACTCCCCACTCCCCATTCCCCCGCTCCCTACGAAAGTCGTCCCATCCTCGGCGCCTGTCCCAGCCAGCGGCGGAGGTCGTCGTCCCCGGCCTCGCCGACGCGCAGGGCCGGATCGACGGCTATCGCGCGCGGAGACTGGCGGGCGTCGCTGATGCAGGCGAAGACGAGCGCCAGACGGGAGCCTGCGGCGCCCGGTTCACCACCCTGCCCGGTGGCGGCCGACGGGGCCTGCAGCACGGCGCTCCAGAGGAGCCCGTCGTCGTCGGTGAAGACGCGCTCGCCGCCGGAGGCACGCCGGGACGGCGGCGGCGAGCGGCGCGGATGAGAAGGCGACATGGGCGACACACTCCGCGGGGACGAGTGGAGCCTGTAGCCGGAGGACGGGCCTCGTCAAGGGGACCGGAGGGCAGGGCGTACGGATGAGTGGCGGGCGGAAGGAGGGAAGGAAAAAGGCCGCCCGGGCAACCACCCCGGACGGCCTTTCGCGTTCTCGGACGAGTCAGGTTTCGTTCTCTCAATCCCCCTCGGAGTCGTACGCCAGGCCGTCGGCCTCGCGGAACATGTCCAGAAAGCCATCGGCGCCCGCGCGCACGGCGGCGGTGACCTCGGCGACCGGCGTCAGCGTGATGTTGATCGCGCGGCGCGCACCCTCGGGCCAGTCGGGCATCGACAGGCCGGCGGCGAGGCGGCGGATCAACTGCCCGCACTCGCTCAACAGCTCCCCCGCCGTGGCGCGCAGGCGCTCGGCCGGGATGTCAACGTCACGGGTCATCAGCTGTCCCGTCGTCACGTCGCGCCACGCGGTGTCGCCCACCGCGCCGCGCTCCTTCCACACGCCGAGGTGGCGGATGGTGTCCCACCGCTCGTCCGGCACGCGGTGGCTCTCGACCGCCGCGGCGAGCGCGAGCGCCAGCGACTCCGCGTCCGCCGCCCCATAGAGCGTGACGACGTCGCGCGACCGGCCGACGCCACCCTGCTCTGCATGGAGCGGCGACGGCACGGAGCTGACGTGCGCGAGCACCGACGGCTGATCGACGTTCTCCTCGAGCATCACGAGGACGTCCATGGCTCCTCCTCTTCTCCGGGAACGCACCCGGAATGCTACGCGACCCATCCCCTTGCGCCGGCCCGCCCGCGCCCTCGTGCCGACGTCGTACGCTACGCGACCATTCCCACCGTTGGATCTCCTCTCACTACCCCGCAGCGCTCGAGTGGGTCACGATCTCGAGGCGACGCGCTCGACGACGGAGCTGTGACGTCCGGCACACCGCGGCGCGTCCGTCACCGCACTCCATCTCTACGACGATCGGGAAGGGCAATTCGCATACCGATCGCCAAACCCAGTCCGAGCACGACATAGAGCAGCGCCACCTGTGGGGGAAATGCGCGAACGCCGTGGCCGAGACGCAACAGGGGTGGCAGCACTCCCTCGCTGGCGACGTACGCCGCGGCCGCGAAAAGCGCCGCGGCGACGGCGAGCCGCACGCCGCGCAGCGCGCCGGCCACGAGCGAGAACAGCACCGTCCACGCGGCGACGAGCACGACGTGGAACGCGACCCCGGCGACGAGCGCGGCGAGTTGCGCGCCGCGCGACTCCGCCGCGGCGACGCCGAGCAGCATGCGCCCCGTCGCGGAAAACGGGGCGAACGCGCCGCCAGCAGCGCGCCAGGCAAAGCCGACCATCGCGCCGGCGGTCGCGGCGGACGCCACCAGGCCGGCACGCAGGCCGGCGCGCACGCGCTCGGCGGACGGCAGCCGCCGCGCGGCGACGGGTGCCTCGACCGGCGGCTCGTCGCGCGCGGAAGGGATCGGGTGTGACGGCACCGCGGAAAGGAAACCGCCGCCCGACGGACCCTCAAGGGGGCACGTCGCGGGGCGGGTCGCGCAGCGGCTTGCCGGCCGGCGTACAAACGGTAGCTTTGGCGTATGAACTCGACAGCGGAAAAGACGCGTGCCGACGCGCGTGCGCTCCTGCTCGTCGTCGAGGATCGCCCGGAGGTGCTCGACATCCTCCAGCGTACGCTCGCCGGTCAGGGCTACCGGGTCCGCACCGCCGCCGATGGCGACGCCGCCGTGGCGCTCGCGCTCGATCTCGACCCCGACCTCGTCGTCCTCGACGTCGGCCTGCCGAAGCGCGACGGCTTCGGCGTGACCGCGGAGCTGCGCCGCCGCGGCTTCCGCGCGCCGGTGCTCATGCTCACCGCGCGCGGCGCGGTGAGCGACAAGGTGATGGGGCTCGAGGCGGGCGCCGACGACTACCTCGCCAAGCCCTTCGACTACGACGAGCTCCTCGCCCGCGTCCGCGCGCTCCTCCGCCGCGCCGAGATGCGCGCCGCCGACGCCCTGCTCCGCGCCGGCGACCTGGCGCTCGACCCGCTGTCGCGCGAGGTGACGCGCGCCGGGCAGCCCGTCGCGCTGACGCAGAAGGAGTACGCGCTCCTCGAGTACCTGATGCGCCACGCCGGCCACACGGTGACGCGCGAGCAGATCTCCGAGCACGTCTGGAAGGCGCCCCTCGACCCGTCCACCAACATCGTGGACGTCTACATCAACTATCTGCGCAAGAAGCTCGAGGGGGACGACGCCGCGGCCGGGGGATCGCTCATCCGCACGGTGCGCGGCGTGGGCTACGAGCTCCAGGTCGGTCAGTCGCCGCGCGGGGTCGCCACGGCCGCAGCGGCGTCCTCGGGCGACCGCGCGCGCGCCGGCAGCAGCCGCCCCGGCGCCACCGACTGACGGCGGGGGCGCGGCGGCCGGCGACCCCGCCTCGCCCCCGCGGCACCCTGTTGCGCGCCTCCCCGTTGCGCGCCTCCCCGGGTCCGGCACGCGCCGGCTGGCTGGCCCTCGCGTCACGCGATCGGAGGCAGCCACGGCGCGCCCTCCCCCCTATGCCGCCGGCGCGTCGAGCGTGACGCGGCCGTTGTGCACCTGGTAGCCGCCCCGCCCCGCCGGGAGATGCGCCGCGAGCTGGGCGGCGGCGGCGTCATCGCGCGAGAGTGGCGGCGCCTCGAGCGAGGCGGGCGCGGCCGGCGCCGCGCCGGCCGACGGGAGCTCGGCGAGCGGGAGAGGGGCCGCGACGGCGAGCATGGAGATCGCGATGCCGCGCATGGAGCGCTCCCGGGGGGGAAGGTGGTGTCGCGCGGCGCGCCCGAGGACCAGCTCCTCGGACGTGCGCGTCGCACCCCGCAAAGGCAGACGCCATACCACTCCGCTCACGCCGACGGCGCCGCGCCAACACGCTGCGCCCCAACCACTTGCAACGTGCCGCCCGGCGCCGCGGCCGACGCCGCAGGCGCGCGCAGGTCAGGCTGACCGGACGATCTGTCCCGATGTCCGACCGCGCGGCCCGCCGGACGACGAGGGCGCGCTCCCGCCGAGCAGCGCCTCGAAGCGGCGCGCGAGGGCACCGTAGCCCAACGTGCGCGTCGCCGCGGCGAACTCCCGGACCTCCGCCACCACCGACTCGGGGACGGGCGGACCGCCGGCCGTCGGCGCGGCGGGCGGGGCGGCGGTCGCTCCGCCGCGCGCGAGCAGCACGTCGGCCACGCGCGCGGTGAGCCACGCGGCGCTGAAGAAGTCGGCGGCGCGCGCGAGTGGCATCGCGCGCTGGAAGTGCCGCAGCGCTTCCTCGTGCGCGCCTCGCCCCGCGCTGAGCCGCACGCGCAGCGCCTCGACCAGCTCGCGTCCCTGGAACCAGTCGACGCGCGCGCGCAGCCGCTCGTCGGCGTCGCGGCAGGCCGCCTGTGCCGCGGCGAGCTCCCCCCGCTCGAGCCGGGCGAGCCCCGCGCCGGCGGCGGCGCCGATCTCGACGTCCGAGTGGCCGACCTGGCGCGCCATCGCCAGCGCGACCTCGAACAACTCCGCCGCCGCGCCGGCGTCGCCGCGCTCGTACTCGAGGTGCGCGAGGTTGTAGAGCGCGTAGAGCTGGCGCTCGCCGTGGCGCACGGTCGCGAACAGCGCCAGCGCCTCGCCGAACAGGTCGCGCGCCCGGTCGTGGTCTCCCGTCTTCAGGAAGACGACGCCGAGGTTGAGCGTGTAGAGCCCCCACACGTCCGGCGTGCCCGCGGTGCGACCGAGCGAGATGGCGGTCGAGAGCTCGAGCTCCGCCTGCGCCCAGTCGCCGCGCACGGTGTGGAGGATGCCGAGGCTGTTGTGACAGTTCGCCTGCCCCGCGCAGTCGCCGGCGTCGCGGTAGAGGTCGAGCGCGCGGTGCAGCACCTCGAGCGCCTGCGACGGTCGCTCGCGGTCGAGCGTCACCGCGAGCCGCTGCAACGCGCCCGCGAGCACGGCCGGCTCGCTCCCCCGCTCGGTCACGCGCTCGGCGAGGCGCACGCACTCCCACGCCACGCGCTCGGCGGCGTCGCGGTCGCCGAGGCGGCCGTGCATCTGCGAGATCGTGCGCAGGAGGAGCACGCGGTCGCGCTCGAGCGCGGATACGGCCGCGCCGGCGGTGGCCGCGGTGGCGTCGCCGTCGCGCTCGGCGGTCAGCGCGCGTGCCTCGGCATCGAGCGCCAGGCAGGCGTCCAGGGTGGCGCGCGCCGGCTGGCCGAGGAGGGCGCGCACCCGCTCGCGCGTGAGTCGGAGCGAGAGCGTGCGCGCCGCGTCGCCGTGTGCCGCGAGCCACTCGATGGCGAGGTCGCAATGCTCCTCGGCCTCGTCGTAGCGGCCGCTCGCCTCGGCGAGCGCGGCGCGGCGCACGCGCACCTCGGCCAGCTCCGCGGGGGACGTCGCGTTGCGCTCGGCCACGCGCAGGAACTCCGTCCCCTCCTGGTGCGCGTAGACCTGCCGCGCGCGGTCGGCGGCGAGCAGCGCGAAGCGGTAGGCGCCGGCGGCGTCGCCGCCGCGATCGTAGTGCGTGGCGATCTCGGCGACCGCGTCGGGCGACCGGCGCTCGAGGGCACGGGCGACCTCGGCGTGCACGCGCCGGCGCCGGCGCGGGTTCATCGCGTCGCGCAGCACCTCGGCGAGGAGGACGTGGGTGAACGCGTAGCGGTCGCCGCCGCGCTCGGCCGACGGCTGGAGCACCGCGGCGCGCACCCCCTCGTCGACGGCGTCGAGCAGGTCGTCCTCGCTCCCCGCGCCGGCCTCGATCGCGAGGTCCACGTCGAACTCGCGGCCGATCACCGCCGCCGTCGTCAGCACCCCCTGCGCGCGCGGCGACAGCCGCGCGAGGCGACGCGAGATCAGGTCGCCGACGCCGACCGGGAGGCGCAGCTCGGAGACCGGCTTCCACTCCCACCGCTCCCCGGAGTGCCACACCGCGCCCTCGTCGACCAGCGTGCGCAGGAGCTGCACGACGAAGAGCGGGTTCCCCTCGGTCTGCCGGTAGAGGAAGGCGAGGAGCTCGCGCCCGACCTCCTGCCGGTGGAACGCCGCCTCCACCCACTGCCGGAGCTCGTCGCGCGAGAGCCGCCCGAGGCTGATCTCGCGGAAGGGCTCCAGGCGCGAGAGGCGGCGGCGCCGCTCGAGCGCCTCGCCGTGCGTCTCCTCGGCGCGCATCGTCAGGCAGACGAGGATGCGGTCGGGGCCGTCGAGCTGCGGGGCGAGGTGCTCGAGCACGTCCCACGAGGCCGCGTCGGCCCACTGCGCGTCGTCGATCACGACGACGAGCGGGCGCTCGCGCGCGGCCGCGCGCAGGAACTCGGCGATCTCGTCGAGGAGCAGGTACTTCCCTCCGCCGCGCGGGTCGGCCGGTGCCGGCGTGCCCCCGGCGCCGGTCGGGGCGAGCGCCGGGACGAGCTGGGGGAGCTCGCGCCACTGATAGAGCGACGGGTCGGCGGCGGCGGCGCCGCGGCGGCGGAGCGCGTCGAGCACCTCCGCCCACGGGCCGTACGGGGGCTGCACGTCGGCCTCGTGGCACCGGCCGGTGACGAGCGTGCCGGCGCGGAGGCGGACCTCGGGCTCGAGCTGGCGCAGCAGCGTCGACTTGCCGACCCCCGCCTCCCCGCTGATCGCGACGACGCGCGGCTGCCCGGCCGCCGCCTCCTCGAGGAGTCGCACCAGGGCGCGCAGCTCCTCGACGCGTCCGACGAAGCGCTCGATGCCGAGTGGTCGGTGCGCCGACAGCTGCTCGGCGGCCGCGGCGGTCGCGACGCCGTCGCGGCCGTTGCGCTTCACGTGGTAGAGCGCGCGGTCGGCGGCGTCGAACAGCGACTCGGTGGTCGTGCCGTGGTCGGGGTAGGCGGCGACGCCGACGCTGAGCGTCACGGAGAGCGCCGCGCCGACGGCGGGGACCGAGGTCGGGGTCCTTCCGTCCGGCGCCGGCCGGTCGCGCAGCGCGAAGGCGTGCTGCCGCGTGGCCGCGCAGATGCGCTCGGCGACCTCGCGCGCGCGCTCGAGCGACGTCTCGGGAAGCAGGGCGACGAACTCGTCGCCGGCGTAGCGCGCCGCCACGTCGTAGCCCCGCAGGTTCTGGCGGAGGATGCCGGCGACGCGCTGCAGCACGTCGTCCCCCTGGAGGTGCCCGTACGTGTCGTTGATCAGCTTGAAGTGGTCGACGTCCACCACGAGCAGCGCGAGCGGCGTCCCACGCGCGCGCGCCGCCTCGAGCGAGGCGTGCGTCGCCTCGACGAAGGCGCTGCGGAGCGGGAGCTGGGTGAGCTCGTCGGTATGGTGGGGCACGACCGGAAGACGCGCGGCGCTTCGGTCGGGAAACAGCGGTGGCGCACGGGGCGGCCGGCCGCCGCCGCGCTCGCGTGTCTCAGCGCCGCGTCGCGGCCGCCACGCTCGTCGAGTCCTGCGTCAGCGCGAACGGGGGCATGTCGCGCCAGGCGGCGGGGTCGACGTCCTTGCCGTGGAGGTAGATGCCGTAGTGGAGGTGCGGGCCGGTGGCGAGGCCGCTGTCGCCGACGCGGCCGAGGGGGCGGCCGGCGCGGACGCGGTCGCCCTTGCGGACGAGCGCCGTGTCGAGGTGGAAGTACGCCGAGTAGACGCCCTGGCCGTGGTCCACCAGCACCGTGCGTCCGGAGAGGATGTAGTCGCCGACGTCGGCGACCGTCCCCGACGCCGGCGCGGTGACGAAGGTGCCACGGCGCGCAGGTGTGTCGATGCCGGCGTGGCGCCAGCCGGGCACGTCCTCCTGGCCGCCCCCTCCTCCCTCGGTGGTGTCGGTGCCGAAGGCGCCGTGCGTGCGCAGGGTGGGGCTGAGCGTGATCGCGCGCGAGGAGTCGGAGGACCGGTAGTAGAAGCGCTCCACCCCGTAGCCCTGGCTCCGCGCGCCGGGGAGCGGCTCGCGCCAGCGGCCGCTCCACTGCCGGTCGGGGGTCTCCCCCGAAAGGATGCCGCGCACGGCACGCGCGTCGCGCGCGACCTCGCCGCTCCGGCGGACGAGGGCGTAGCGCGCCGAGTCGAGGAAGACGAGCTGGCGCCCGAAGTCGCGGTCGGCGACGGTGACCTGGCGGGTGATGCGGCCCGCGGGCCGGTCGACGACGAGGGTGTAGCTCCCCGCCGGCTCGTCGGCGGGGAGCGGGATGGTGGCGAGCACGCCGCCGTTGACCGAGTAGCACGGGATCGGCGCCCCCTTCCAGACGCAGCGGGGCTGCGTCGTCGCGACGCCCGGGGCGAAGGCGAAGACGACGCCCCCGCGGCGCGGCTGGGTCGGGTAGAGCTGGAGCGCCGCCGAATCGGAGGCGGCACCGGCCGCGGCCGCCGCGGCGGCCGCGCTGTCGCCCGGAACGGCGGGGACGCCGCCCGGCGCGGACGCGGAGTCACCAGCCACTCGGGCGCCGGCGGGTCGCGCCGCCGAGTCGGCCGATGGCACGATCACCGTCGTGTCCTGCTTCGTGCCTGACGAGCCCTTGAAGTTCACGTCGCAGGCGGCGACAAGCCCCGCAGCGGTCAACGCGGCCGCCGCGGCGGCGGCCCTCTGGAGGTAAGCGTGGGCGGTCATTAGAGCGAAGGGCGAGGGTCCAGGTATCGAAGACGCGAGGGCTGCTCTCCTTCGCGCCGGGCAAGAGGAGGGCCAGGCCGGGTGGGGGCCGTGAGGCGATACGGACGGAGGAGAAGAGGATGGGCGGGATGGGGAGACCTGAAGGGCGGAATTGAAAGAGCGGAATGAGGAATGAGGGATAGAGCCTGAAAGGGCGGAATGAGGGATGAGGAATGAGGCCGGGACCCCACCGGTGGCTTGGCTGGCCACGCGTGGGGTCCCGGCCTCATTCCTCATTCCGCTCTTTCAATTCCGCCCCTCAAGGCTCCTCATCCCGCCTTTCCTCTTAACGCGCCTCCCTCTCCCGGCGTCTACCGCGCGGACCCACTCGCCGAGGCGACTTTGACGCGTCACAGCATCCGCCGCGCCGCTCCCGTCGTCGCGCTCGCGCTCGCCGGCGCCGCGGCGTGCGCGGGTGGCCGTACGGGGGCCGTCGCCGTGGTCGCCTTTCCCGCCCCGGGCGCCGAGGCGCGCGAGCTCGCCGCCGACCAGCAGGTCGTCCACGCGCTCAGCCGCCTCACCTTCGGCCCGCGCCCGGGGGACGCGGCGCGCGTACGGGCGGCGGGGCTCGAGCGCTGGATCGCGGAGCAGCTCCAGCCGGAGCGCATCGACGACCACGCCGCGGAGCAGGCGCTCGCGGGCTACGAGACGCTCGGCAAGTCGCCGCCCGAGCTGATGCGCGATTATCCGCCGCCCGCCTTCCTGCTCGCCCGAAAGGGCGCGCGGGCGCGCCTTCGCGGCGACACGGTGGCGCCGAGCCCGCGGTCGCTCACGGGTGAGGACAGCGCGGAGCTGCGCCAGGCCGCGCGGCGCGCGAGTCGCGTCGCGCAGGAGGTCGCGTCGGCGCGGGTGGCGCGGGCGGTGGCGAGCGAGCGGCAGCTCCAGGAAGTGATGGTGGACTTCTGGGAGAACCACTTCAACGTGTACGCCGCCAGGGGGCCGGTGGAGCGATACTACCTCGCCGACTTCGACCAGCGCGCGATCCGCCCTCACGCGTTAGGCAGGTTCCGCGACCTCCTCGGCGCCGTCGCGAAGAGTCCGGCGATGCTGTACTACCTGGACAACTGGCAGAGCGAGGCGGACAGCGGACGGCCACGCCTGTCGGGGCGCGATGCGCGGGCGCGCGCCCGCGGGCGGCGGGAACCGGGTCGCATGCTTTCGGTGCGGGGCGGCCCGGCGGCGGTGCTACCTTCCCGGCGGGGGGGCCCCCCCGCGCCCCGCCGTGGTCTCAACGAGAACTACGGCCGCGAGCTCCTCGAGCTGCACACGCTCGGCGCGGACGGCGGCTACACGCAGGCGGACGTCGTCGACGTCGCGCGGGCGCTCACCGGGTGGACGGTGGAGCGGCCGCGCGAGGGAGGCGGCTTCGTCTTCCGGCCAGCGATGCACGACGCGGGCGAGAAGGTGGTGCTCGGGCACCGCCTCCCGGCGGGGCGCGGGATCGACGACGGCGAGGAGGTGCTCGACATCGTCGCACGCCACCCGGCGACGGCGCGCTTCATCGCCACCAAGCTCGCCCGGCGCTTCGTGAGCGACACGCCGCCGGCGTCGCTCGTCGAGCGCGCCGCGCGGCGCTTCACGGAGACCGACGGCGACATCCGGCAGGTCGTGTGGACGATCGTCACCTCTCCCGAGTTCTACTCCCGTGCCGCGTACCGCGCGAAGGTGAAGTCACCCTTCGAGCTCGTCGTGAGCGCGCTGCGCGCGGTGGACGCGGCGCCGGACAGCGGCGCGCGCCAGGCGCGGCTCGTCGCGCAACTCGGCCAGCCGCTCTTCGGCCACCAGGCGCCGAACGGCTGGCCGGAGACGGGGGAGGCGTGGATCAATGCGGGGGCGATCCTGAACCGCATCAACTTCGGCCTCGCGCTCGCCGCCGGTCGGGTGCCGGGCGCGTCGCCCACGGGGTGGCCGGGCGCCGCCGCGCTCGCCGCCGCGCCGCGATCCGCGCAGGTGGAGGGCGTCGTCGCCGCGCTGCTCAGCGGCGACGCGTCCCCGGACACGCGCGCGATCCTGCTCTCGGGCGAGCACCCGTTCCTCGCCTCCGGCGCCATCGGGGCGGACACGACGGCGGGCGGCGGCGAGAGCTTCGGGCCGCGCGCCGACCTCCAGGGGCTCGCGCAGGTGGTGGGGCTGGCCATCGGAGCGCCGGAGTTTCAGCGGCGATGACCGACCAGCTCAGGCGCGCCGGCTCGGAGCGGACCGCCGCCCGCCGCCGGCACTCCGCGGCCGGTTGGCCGGGAGTGCCGGCGGCGGGCGGCGAGTGACGGTACCGGCGACCCTCGTCAGCCAGCGGACATCTCTCATGGAACGTCGCGTCTTTCTCAGGTCCGGCGCCCTCGCGCTCGTCACCCTCGGGCTCAGCCCGAGCTTCCTCCGTCGCACCGCCTTCGGGCGGGAGCTGACGGGCGCGGCTCGCGGCAGGACGCTCGTCTGCCTCTTCCAGCGTGGCGCGGCCGACGCGCTCAACGTCGTCGTGCCGCACGGGGAGCCGGAGTACTACGCGCTCCGCCCGTCGATCGCGATCGCCCGGCCGGGCGCCCCGCGCTCGCTCGGTGGCGCGGCGGCGGGAGCGATCGACCTCGACGGCTTCTTCGGCCTCCACCCGGCGCTGGCGCCACTCGCGCCGCTCTGGGAGCGCGGGCTGCTGGCCCCGGTGCACGCCGTCGGCAGCCCGAGCGCGACGCGCTCGCACTTCGACGCGCAGGACTACATGGAGACGGCAACGCCCGACGCGAAGGGGACGCCCGACGGGTGGCTGAACCGCTACCTCGCCGCACGCGCGACGCACGGCACCTGCGAGGCCTGCGGCGCCGGCGCGGCGGCGCCCTCTCCCTTCCGCGCGGTCGCCCTCGCCGCGCAGACGCCGCGCATCCTCGAGGGCGCGGCGCCGGTCGTCGCCATGGACGGCCTCGACACGTTCTCGGTGCGCGCGACCGGCACGCAGGCCGAGCGCCTCGAGGCCCTGTACCGCACCGGCAGCGCCGACATCGTGCACGGCGCGGGGCGGGAGATGTTCGAGGCCGCGCGGCTGCTCCGCGCGGCCGACCCGCGGAAGTACGCGCCCCGGAACGGGGCCGAGTACCCGCGGTCGCAGTTCGGGCAGCGGCTGCTGCAGATCGCCCAGCTCATCAAGGCCGACGTCGGCGTCGAGGTCGCGTTCGCCGACGTCGGTGGGTGGGACACGCACGTCAACCAGGGGGGCGCCACGGGCCAGCTCGCTCTGCGCCTCGACGACTTCGCGCGCTCCATCGCCGCATTCGTCGCCGACCTCGGCGACCGGATGGGGGACGTCGTGATCCTGACGATGTCGGAGTTCGGGCGCATGGCGCGCGAGAACGGGAACCGCGGCACCGACCACGGCCACGCCGGCGCGATGTTCGTGATCGGCGGCGAGGTGAAGGGTCACCGGGTGCACGGCCGCTGGCCGGGCCTCGCGCGCGAGCAACTCCACGAGGGGCGCGACCTCGCGCTCACGACGGACTTCCGCGCCCTCTTCTCCGAGGTCACCGCGCGCCACCTCGGCGCCGAGCGGCTGGACGCGATCTTTCCGGGCTATGAGGGGGGACGCAAGGACTGGCTCGGTGTGCTGTAGAGTGGGGGTGGAGGTGAGGAGTGGGCCGCGAGCAACGGTCGTCAGTTGGCAGTCGTCAGTTGGCAGTTGGCAGCTGGCAGTCGCCAGTTGGGAGTGCCGGGCGGGACAGTGCGAACTGACGACTAGCAACTGCCAACTAACGACCAGCAACCGCCAACCACCAACCGGCAGTCACCAGCTGACGACTGCCCACCGCCCGCGGCTCTCCCCACGCCCGCCGTCACGCCCCCACGTCTCCGACCGCGGGATTCCCCTTGTGGCGGTTGCCCTGCCGGGCCTCCTCTTCGCCAGCGCCGTCCCCTTGCGGGGAGGGCGGGATTCCTTCCTCGCTCCGCGCTTCGCGCGGCACGTTCTCGCCGGCATCGGGCGCGCCGCTCGCCGCCGCTCCGTCGGCAAGACCCTCGACCGACTCGCCGCCGGCGCGCCGCCGCTCCGCCGGCTCGCCGACGCCCTCGGCCTGGACGCCCTCCGGCTGGTATTCACGCTCTGCCATCGCTCCGTCCTCCGTCGTGAGAGTCCGGAAAAGAGAGGCAAGGTGCGAGCCGTTCGCCGCTCAGAACTTGAACACCTTCTTGAGCGCGTCCGACACGCGGTCGGTGATGTCGTTCATCCAGCCGCGCTCGTGATTCTCGTCCATCATCTCTTCCGGCATCTCGTGCTCGCGGCAGGGGGTACGCGGGGCGGTGCCGGGCTTGAACCACTCCTGCTGGGTGATCGGGCAGAACTCGCCGGCGAGCTCGCCGGTGACGGCGTCGATGACGCGCATCTCCATGCCCGGCGGCGGCTGCCAGGCGTCGGCGGAGGCGGCGGGCTCGCGCCAGCCGGCGGCGTAGAAGTCGGCCCACGCCGGCGCGGCGAGGCGGCCCCCGCTCGCGTCACCGCTGATGGCGCGCGGCGAGTCGTAGCCGAACCAGAAGCCGGCGACGAGGGAGGGGGTGTAGCCGACGAACCAGACGTCGGTGCCGTTGTTCGTCGTCCCCGTCTTGCCGGCGACGCGGCCGTGGACGCCGAGGTCGCGTACCGTGCGCGCTGTGCCGTAGTCGACGACGGCGCGCAGCATCGAGGTCAACTGGTAGGCGTCGCGCGGGTCCATGACGCGGACGGGGGTGGCCGTCTCCTGCGACCAGAGCGCGGTGCCGTCGGCGGCCTCGATGCGGCGGACGAGGCGCGGGCGGACGCGGTAGCCGCCGTTGGCGAACGGCGAGTAGGCGGTGACCAGCTCGAGCGGCGTGACGTCCACCGCGCCGAGCGCGATCGAGGGCACGGCCGGGATCTCGCTGGCGATCCCGTTGGCGTGCGCGACGGCGACGACGCGCGGCTCGCCGACGGCTCGGCTGACGCGGACGGTGGCGGCGTTCGCCGAGCGCTCGAGGGCGCGGCGGAGCGTGACGCGCCCCAGGTACTCGTCGCCGAAGTTCGTGGGCGCCCAGACGCCCGCGCCGTTCGTGATCTCCACCGGCTCGTCGTCGACCATCGTCGCCGGCGTCATCCCCGAGGCGAGGGCGGCGGCGTAGACGAAGGGCTTGAACGCCGAGCCCGGCTGACGGTGGGCGTCGGTCGCGCGGTTGAAGGAGCCGCGCTCGAACGTCCGTCCGCCGACGAGGGCGCGGATGTCGCCCGTGCGCGGGTCGACGGCGACCATCGCGCCCTGGAGGCCGCCGCGCGCGCCGTACCAGCCGGCGGACTCGCGCGCGATCGCGTCGGCGCGGCGCCGCACGGCGCGGTCGGCCGCCGCCTGCGCGCGCAGGTCGAGCGTCGTGTAGACGGTGGCGTTGCCGAGCTCCTCGGCGCGCTGCTTCCCGAGCACCGAGTCCACGAGCTGGCGCACGGCGTCCACGGCGTACGAGTCGTTAGGCTGGACGGGGCGCCACTCCTCGCGCGCGACGACGATCGGCTGCCCGACCGCGGCCTGGGCGCGGGCGCGCGGGACGTACCCCTCGCGCACCATGAGCGAGAGCACGAGGTTGCGCCGCTGGAGCGCGCGGCGCGGGCTGTTGCGCGGCGTGTACGCCGACGGCCCCTTGGGGAGCGCCGCCAGCACCGCGCCCTCGGCGAGCGTCAGCCGGTCCACGCTCTTCCCGAACAGGTCGCGGCTCGCCGCCTCGACCCCGTACACGCCGTTGCCCAGGTAGATGACGTTCAGGTAGAGCTCGAGGATCTGATCCTTGGTGAGGTTGCGCTCGATCAGCCGCGCCACGCGCAGCTCGATCAGCTTGCGGCGCAGCGAGCGCTCGCTGAAGTCGCTGAAGTAGCGCGCGACGAAGGTGTTCCGCGCCACCTGCATCGTGATCGTGCTGAACCCCTCGCGCACGCCGAGCGAGCCGACGTTGCGCGCGGCGGCGCGGAAGAGGCCCCGCCAATCGAGCCCGTTGTGCGCGTAGAAGCGCCGGTCCTCGGTGGCGACGAAGGCCTGCCGCACGTGCACCGGCACATGCTGGAGCGGGACGTTCACCCGCCGTACGGCGGTGAGGCGGGCGATGAGCAGGCCGTTCCGGTCCACGATCTTCCCCCCCTCGGCGGGGCGGAAGGTGCGGATCTCCGACGGCGCTGGACAGCCGGCGAAGCCGCAGGTGTACAGCCAGGTGTCGAGCGTCGTCACTCCGGCGACCGCCGCGGCCAGGAGGGCGAGCGGGAGCCAGAGCTCGCGCGCCCAGCGTCGTGCCGGCCGCGCCGGGTCGGGGCGGAGCGCCGCCACGAAGCGGTGTCGGAAGTCGGAGAAGGAGAAGCGTGGCACGGGTGGGCGTCGGGTGTGGTGCGATGGGTTCCCTGCTCTCCCACGGAGAACGCAGGTGATACGCCACTCGGCGCCCATGGTTTCGGAAGGGGGGGCACCGAGGGGGGCGCGCAGGGGGCGAACGGCGAGGAGCGAGGGCCCAACGGCACCGAGGCTCAGTGCGCCAGCGCACATCGTGACGAGGCGTGCGCCATCACCGTCTTAGAGCGCTCCCCCTTGGAGCGCTCCCCGCGTGGTCGCTTCCCGCGCCGACGCGACGCGTCGTCAGGCCATACCCGCCCTGGAACAGCGGGGTGCGACGACCGCCCTATAAGTCCGTCGCCGAGTCCGTTAAGCTTCACCCCCGCCGCGCGACCCGGGGCATCGCCCCTCCCTCCTCCGCCGCGTCTCCTCCCCTTCCCTCGCAGCACACCAGCAGAGCCCTCGATGCACCGCCGCCACAGCGCCGGACGCCGCCCGACGTCCGCCCCCATCCTCCGCTCACTCACCGCGCTGACCCTCTCGGCGCTCGCCCTCACCGCCTGCGGGCGCGAGGCCGCCGCCAACGACACCAGTGGCCACGACACCGCGCGGACGTCGCACGGCGCGGCCGCCGCGTCGATCGAGACGCCGGGCGCCGCCGGCACCGCGGCGCCCGCGACCGCGCCGGGCGCTCGCGCCCCGAACAAGCTCGGTCGCATCCCGGTGCTGGAATACCACCTCCTCGGCGCCGGCGAGTCGCGCTGGAAGGTGGATACCGCGCACTTCCGCCGCACGCTGCAGCTGCTCTACGACCGCGGCTACCGGCCGATCAACATCTCCGACATGCTCGACCGGAAGATCGACCTGCCGGCCGGTTTGTCCCCCGTGGTCTTCGTCTTCGACGACGCCTCGCCGGCGCAGTTCAGCTACAGCGAGAGGAACGGCCAGCTCGAGGTCGACCCGAACAGCGCCGTGGGCATGCTCCTCGACTTCCACCAGAAGCACCCCGACTGGGGAAAGAAGGGCGTCTTCTGCATGCTCCCGGCGGCGCAGGCGGGGCACGCCTTCTTCGGCGAGAAGGGCATTGCCGGCCAGAAGAGCGAATGGCGCTTCAAGAAGGTGCAGTTCCTGGCCGAGCAGGGGTTCGAGCTGTGCAACCACACGCTCTGGCACGCCAACCTCGGGAAGTACGGCGACGCCATGGTGCAGGAGCAGATCGCGCGCGGCCAGATGGCGATCGACTCCGCGGTAGCCGGCTACAAGGTCCGCACCTTCGCCCTCCCCCTGGGCGTCTGGCCGAAGAACCGGCCGCTCGCCTGGGGCGGCTCGTGGCGCGACCCGAGGAGCGGGCGCGAGGCGACCTACTCCTACGAGGCGGTGCTCGAGGTCTCCGGCGGCCCGACGCGCAGCCCCTTCGATCCGCAGTTCAACCCGCGCAGCATCAACCGCGTCGAGGCCTTCGGCAACGAGGTCGAGCGGATGCTCGACCAGCTCGAGAAGCGCGGCAACCGCTACGTGTCGGACGGGAAGGCGGGCGCCATGGCGTCGGCGGCGCGGAAGTAGCGCGCGGAACGCCGCGCGCCACAACGGCGGCCGCCGGACGCGGAATCGGGGCGCCCCTCCTCACGAGGGGCGCCCCGATTCCGCGTCCGGCGGCCGCCGTTCTCATGTACGCCGGGATACATTCGTCGCCACAGTAGCGGGTCGGTGGCACAAATCGACCACGAACGTGGCACAAATCGCGACTTGTTGCGCGCCGCTGGCCGCACGAGGTTAAGCCGGTGCGGACACGACGTCCGCGACACGTTACCAAAGAGGCGGTCGTGAGCTCATTCTCTCGCGCTCTCCGGCACGGGCCCTTTTTCCAGGCGCTCGGCGGAATGGAGGAGGGGGACGTCGATTGGCCGGTGACCAGCGCCGGGCTCGTCGTGCTCCGCCTGGTCGACGCCTGGCTGGACGAGGGGCCGCACGTGGCCGCGGCCGACGCGTGGGGGGTGCGGACGGTGCGGGAGGCGATCGCCGAAGCAGGCGCCCAGCCCGCGCTCCGCGCCATCCTGTCCAGCATCGTCGACGCGATCACCGAGCCGCGGGGGGGGGCCGAGGCGGCGGCCGGCGCCGACGTCGCGCGCCGGGAGACCCCGCGGCAGGACATTCCGCGCCGGCCGGGCATCGCGCTCATCGCCCCGCGCCTGATGGCCTACGGACGCGCCCTGGACTTCGAGGGGAAGTGGCCGCTCGCCGGGGACGTCTACAGCACGATCGTGGAGTACGCGGATCCCCAGGAGGACTCCGACGTGGCGATCGACGCGAACATGCGGTTGGGCTACTGCCTGCGCATGCTCGGCGACCTCGACGCCGCGGCGAGCGCCTACTCGCTGGCCGGCCGCATCGCCGCGGAGTGCGGCGACCTGGTGAAGGTGCTGCGCGCGCAGATCGCGGACGCCAAGATCGCGCTCGCCCGCGGCAACCTGCCGCGCGCCGAGCAGCTCCTCGAGCGCACGACCGTGCGGGCGCGCGAGTCACGTCTCGACGAGGTGCAGGGCTTCGCCCTGCTGGATCGCTCCGCCGTCGCGTACACGCGCGGCGACTTCGAGCGGGCGGCGGGCTTCGCCTACCAGGCGCTCAACGTCCTCACCAGCCCGATCGAGCGCGACCGCGCGCTCGCCGACCTGGCCACGTCGTTCGTCAAGCTCGGCGTGCGCAGCGCGGCGCGCGACGCGCTGCTCATTCTCGCCGCGACCGCCCAGGAGCAGTTCTCGCGCTGGGCGGCGATGATCAACCTGCTCGACCTCGAAGTGCTCGAGGGGAGCGAGCCGCGCTTCGAACAGTACCGGCGCGACCTGGCGGACGTCGCGCTCCCCCCGATCCTGCGGGCCGAGTACTTCCTGCATGCCGGCGGGGGATACGCCCGCTTCGGCCAGCGCGAGCTCGCCCGCTCCTCCTACGCCCGCGCGATCGAGGTGGCGACGGCGCACGCGTACCACCAGGTGGCGTTCCGCGCGGAGCAGGCGCTGCGCGAGCTCGAGGCGGGGGGGCGCGCGGTGGAGCGGAGGGCGCCGGCCGCGCCGGCCGTCCCCCTCTCGGCCGACGTGCGCGCGATCGCGGACGCGGTGAGCGAGATGCGTCAGCTGGCCGGTGTGTCGTGAACGGGGCGTCGGATCCGACGTCGGGTCTGGCGCCAGGCGTCCGGGCGGCGACGACGCCGTCCGGGCGTCACCCGGCGCTCACCAATGCCACGAACGGCTGCGGGTGCCAGCCCGCAGCCGTTCGGGACTACCGGCGGCCGACGCTTGGGAGCGCCGTCCGCCAACCTGCCAGTGACTCTCTTGCGTGACCCGGCGCGCGCCGAGCGGCGCGCGATCGGCTATCGCCTCGCGGGCGATCGTTCAGATGGACGAGCCCTGGACGACCCCCGCGTCGTGCGAGACCCTGGGCGCCTTGGCGCTCGGGGCGGTGGGGTTCGAGCAGGCGGCGACGGCGAGCGTGGCGAGGGCGAGCGCGACGAGGGAGATATGGCGGCGGATCACGGGAGACCTCTCGGGAGGGTGGGGCGGGTCGGAGAAGCTCCTTCGAAGCTAGGCCTGCCAAGGCGGGGCCTTAATGTGCGATTTGTGCCAGATTGTTGCACATTTGTGCCACGCGCACCGGCCACTCAGTGGAAGTCGTCGCCTACCTACCTCCCATCCTCCTCTCCTACCTCCGGCGTGTCCTCGGCGACCGCCACACCGTCTCGCCGGTCAACGGCTGGGCGGAGGTCGCGCACGTCGTGCGGCGCCGGCCGGCGGACGTCGCGGTGCTCGATCCGGCGGCGGACGGCACGGCGCGGACCGTGGAGATCGTGGAGCTGGTGCGCCGTCATCCGTCGCTCTCCGTGCTCGTCTACACCGCGCTGTCGCCCCAGAGCATGCGCGCGATCGTCGAGCTCTCGGGTCATGGCGTGCAGCAGGTGCTGCTCTACCGGTTCGACGACGAGCCGCGCCGGCTCCTCGACGCGCTGGAGCAGCAGCCCGGCATGACCCTCAGCGCCGCCCTCATGGACCGCCTCGCCACGCCGCTGTCGCTGCTTCCGGTCGCTCTCGCCCGGGAGGTCGAGCGCATGTACCGGCAGCCGCGCGAGTACGCGGACGCGTCGGACCTGGCGCGCGCGGCGGGCATGCCCAGACGGACGATGTACCGGGCGCTCGAGGGGGCGGGGCTGCCGAGCCCCGGGATGCTCGTCCGCACCGCGCGGCTGCTGCGCGCGTACGCCTACCTGGGCGACGCCGGCAACTCCGTGGAGGACGTGGTGGTGAAGCTCGGCTACAGCTCGCGGCAGCTCTTCATCCGGCACGTCCGCGACGCCTTCGGCGCGGTGCCGAGCGAGCTGCGCCGGTCGCTGACGCCGCCGCAGTGCGTCGAGCGCCTGGTGAGCCTTCTTTACATCGCCCCGGCGGGGGCGTGGGACGGGGTCGGACGATGAGTGAGACGGACCGGAGAATCGCGCCGCCGCCGTCCAACGGCCGGGCCCAGGTGCTCGTCGTGGACGACGAGCCGGCGATCTGCAACGCGCTGCGCATCGCCCTCGGACGCGCCGGCTTCGACGTCTTCACCGCTCAGGGCGGGGAGGCGGCGCACGGCATCCTCAGCACGCGCCACGTGGACGTGCTCATCGTCGACCTGCGCATGCCCGATCTGCGAGGCGACGTGATCTACCACCT
>JBJMNL010000375.1:0-5387 GCA_045804285.1 Gemmatimonadaceae bacterium | reverse complement strand
TGGGAGGCGGCGATGGTGCCGCTCCTCGGGGTCGCCGCGCTGCACGCGTTCATCTCCATCGACTCGAACCCGTCCAGCTACATGGGGCGGGCGACGCTGGAGTCGGTGCGGCAGGCGCGGCGGCTCGTCCCCGACCTGGAGCGACGGCAGCTCCTGGCGGCGGACTACTTCGGCTACGTCTTTCTCGACCGCGACCGCGACACGACGGCGCTCCCCGTGGGCGGGCACGACGTTACGGCGCCGCTGCTCGCCAAGTACCCGCCGGGGACGGTCGTGCTGTGGGACAACGCGACGGGGGACTGGTGGTTCCACCTCGCGGTGGAGGACTTCACGGCGCGGGGCTACCGCCTGCTCTGGGAGCGGCGGACGGAGCTGCGGTCGCCGTTCGCCGAGCTGTACGTGCGCAAGGGCTCGCCGGAGTGGACGCAGTGGGTGCAGAAAACGTGGGGAACGTGGCCGTACCGGGACTTCCGGCAGGCGGTGCTGGTGAAGGAGTGAGGCGGGAGCGGCCGGTGGCGAGGGGTTGAGGCGGCTTCGGCGGGGTGGTAGCTTGCACGAACGGTCGCAGTATCACGAGTCGCGGCCGGCACGGCGCCGTAGCCAAGTGGTAAGGCAGCGGTCTGCAAAACCGCTATTCGCCGGTTCGATTCCGGCCGGCGCCTCTCAAGACGCCCCGTTCCGCCCCCCGGCCGGACGGGGTGTCGTCATTCACGGCGTGATTCCGGTCCCGCGCCGCTTCCCCCTCGCGAGTGTCGAGTCTCCCCAGCGCCGCCGCTCCCCCGCCGTACTCCTCGCCGAAGTCCGACCCCCGACCGCGAAGCGCCAGAACCCGAACGTCCGAGCTTCACGCTCTCCTGTGGCTCGCATCGTTCGTGGCGCTCGCCGCGACGCTCGTCGCCCTCTACCCTGACGCCCACCAGGAGGACGCGGGGGCCCACTTCCTCGGCGCCCGCTGGGCGTGGCGACCAGGTCACCACGGAATGCTGGTGGACGTCTGGGGGCGCCCGCTCTTCACGGCGCTCTACCTCCTTCCGGCGCAACTCGGCTATCCGGCCGCCAAGCTCATGACCGTGGCCGTGTGCGCGGCGGCGGCGTGGCAGACGTGGCGCCTGGCCGAGCAGCTCGGGCTCGCGCGCGCGCCTCTCGCGGTTCCGTTCTTCGTCCTGCAGCCCTCCGTCCTGCTACTCTCGCTCGAGACGATGACGGAGCCGATCTTCGCCCTCGTCTTCGTCTCAGCGCTCCGGCTGCACGTCGGCGGGCGCGCTCGAGCCGGGATGGTCGCCGCCTCGCTGCTCCCCCTGGCTCGGCCGGAGGGGTTCTTCCTGTGTGCGCTGTGGGGCGTGTGGGTGCTGCTCGACCGACGCGATCCGCGAGTCTGGTGGCGGCGTCTCCCGTCGACGCTCTGGCTCGCCGCCGGCGTCGCGGCGTGGTGGCTCGCGGCGCTCGCCCTCACGGGCGATCCGCTCTTCATCAAACACAACTGGCCCGGCAACTGGGGGGCCGCGCCCATCTACGGGCGCGGCTCATTCTGGACATACTGGCAGTTGCGGCGCGAGATCGTCGGCCCCGTGCTCTGGGTGCCGTTCGTCGTCGGCCTGGCCGTCGCCCTCTTCCGGCGACGCCTGCCCGAGCTGACGTCGGCGGTTCTCGTGCTGTTCCTGCTGCACTCGGTCATGTGGGCGCTGGGCACGATGGGGTCGGCCGGCTACCCGCGGTATTTCGTCTGCGTCGCCCCGGCCCTCGCGCTCCTCACGCTCGTCGGATGGAACACGGCCGCCGCGTTGGCCGGGCCGCTGCTCGAGCGCCTGCCGCGGCGGGGGGCCCGGCCGCTCGCACTCGTGACCACCGGCGCGGTACTGGTCGCTTCCGCGCAGCGCGCGCTCGCCTACGTGGACGCGATGCCCTCGTCGCGCGACGCGCGGGCGGAAGCCGACATGTACGCGTGGTACCGCGCGCATCCGCGCCCGGTCCGCCAGCTCGCCTGGACCAGGGCGTACGTGGCCATCCTGTTCGACTGGGATCCGTGGGGCGGACTCCAACTCGCGGGTGACAAGCCGCAGAAGCTGGCTGCGCTGCGTGCGGCGCCTCCGGGCACGCTGGTCTTCTGGGACGACGACGCCGGCCCGAGTCACTTCGGCCTCACGGCGGCCGACATCGAGGCCGCCGGCTTCACCCGCCTGCACGCACGGCGATATCGACTGATGCACAGACTTCCCGGACCGTCGTGGAACGTGAACGAGTCTCCGCGTTGGCTGTACGGCGACGCGGCTCGCGAGCAGGAGCTCTTCCTGTTATACAAGGAGTGACGTCGATCGCCGAGATCCTCTGGTCTGGCGCCCGGTAGCATCGGCTATTTACCGACTCACACGCTCGATCGCCGGTTCTCTTCGAACGCGACACCGCGGGTGTCGACGCCGTGCCGTGCCCAGAGGTGGAGTGCCGCGTACGCGCGCCACGGGCGCCACGGCTCGGCGCGGGCGAGCAGGGCGCGCGCGGTCGTGACGCCCGCGGCACGTTGCAGGGCGCGGTCCTCGGCGGGGAAGGCGTCGGGCCAGTCGAGCGCGCGCATCACGATCGCGCTCGCGGTGCGCTTGCCGACCCCCGAGACCTCCGAGAGCGCGCGGCGCGTCGCGGCGACGCTGCTCCCGTGCTCGAGCCGCAGCGCGCCGTCGGCCACCTGACGCGCGATCAGGGCGAGCGCCTCGGCGCGGCGGCGCGGCACTCCCAGCCGCGCCAGGCGAGCCGGGCCCGCCTCCACCACGCGCCCCGCGTCCGGCAGGATGCGGTCGAGCCCGGCCTGCGCCGACTGGAACGGCGTGCCGACGGCATGCGCCACGCGACCGGCGGCGCGCCGCCCCAGCAGGACGCGAAGCACGATGTCGAAGCCGTCGATCGCTCCGGGAAGGCGCATGCCCGGGCACCGCTCGACGAGCGCGCCGAGCCCGCTCGACGCGAGGTGCGCGTCGATCGCCGCGGGCTCGGCGTCGAGGTCGAGCAGGTGGCGGAAGCGGGCCAGCAGCGGCATGAGCACCGGTACGAGCGACGGCGACACGTCGACGTTCAGGTGCGTGCGGGCGCGCGAGGGCGCGCCACCGGGGCGGCCGCGCGGCGCCGGCCGGCCGCCCGCCGGCCGGCCCGCGTCCTCGACACACACGACGCCACGCCACCCGTCGATCTCGATGGTGCGCGCGTAGCGACCGCCGCTCACGAGCTCGGCGCCCTCCACGGCCTCGCGGCCCAGGAAGGCGAGCAGCGCCGCCCAGGCGAACGGGGGCCGATAGGCGAGCGTCAGGCGGAGCGGCGTGTCCTCGGACGGGTCGTCGCTAGTGCGACGACGCACGGGCGCCACCCGCCGGAGGGCGCTCGGCGACATGCGGTACTGCTCGCGGAACGTCGTGTTGAAGCGCCGCAGGCTCTGGAACCCGCTGGCATACGCAACCTGCGTGACCGGCAGGACGGTATCGGCCAGCAGCCGCTTGGCGAGCAGCAGCCGGTGCGTCTGCGCGAGCTCCAGCGGCGACGCACCCACCTCCTCCTCGAGCGCGCGTCGGAGGTGGCGCTCGCTCACCCCGAGGTCCCGCGCCAGATCGGCCACGCGGCGGCCGTTCAGCGCGCCGGCGGCGATGCGTTGCGCCGCGGCGTGCGCCAGGCGCGACAGGGCGTCGACGCGTGCCCGCCCCGGTGCGAGCTCCGGGCGGCAGCGCAGGCAGGGCCGGAATCCCGCCCGCTCGGCGGCGGCCGCGGAGACGAAGAAGCGGCGGCGGCTGTGGTCCGACACGCGCGCCGGGCACACGGGCCGGCAATAGATGCGCGTCGTCGTGATCCCGACGAAGAACGCGCCGTCGAAGCGCACGTCGCGCGCGTCGAGCGCGCGAGCGAGGACGTCGGCGCGCAGGGCGGAGGTCGGCAGGAGCGGCGCGGCCATGGTGTGAAGTCTAGCGCGGGCCCAGCCGGCCGCTCGCCGGATCCGGACGTCGAATGGGACAGCGGCCCGGCGTTCCGCGGCCGGATCCGGCGAGCACATGATGCCGACGGCGCGCATCCGTGTGGCACCCACCGCGCGACAGCGCCGAGGTCTCACACCGATTGGAGGAACGACGATGCGATCGCTGTACCCGATCCGAATGCCATACGGAATCCTCGCCACCGCCCTCGCGGCGGCCATCGCCGGCTGCGATGACGCGACGCGCGTCACGGGCGCCGGGGGCCCGACTCCGCGTCCATCCGCCGCCGTGGCGTCCGCCGACCGCGGGTCGTCGGTGAACTCGATCCTCTTTCCACAGACGGCCCATCCGTACGGGGCGAGCCTGACCACGTGGGCCGAGCGCGAGTCGCAGTGGGTGTACGGCCACCCCCTCGCGAACAACCCGCTCCTCGATCAGACCGGCGCCGACTGCGACGAGAATCAGTACGACAATCACGTCTGGTTCCTCCCGCGCATCGCCGGGCCCCGGGTGTTCAGCGGCACGCGTACGTGCACCATCCCACGCCACCGGGCGATCTTCCTCGAGATCGGCGCCTACGTCAACCCGTGGCCCTGCCCCGATCCGAGCTTCAAGCCCGCGCCGGGTCAGTCGCTCTACGAGTTCCTGCGCGACGACGCCATGGCCTTCATGAACGGCGTGAACCGACTCGAGGTCTCGATCGACGGCCGCGAGATCCCGGACGTCCTGTCGTACCGCTTCACCTCGGAGCAGCTTTTCACTCTCACAGGCGACCCCACGTTCTCCGCACTCGACGCCTGCGTGATGGGTAGCCCGCAGCCGGCGGTCGTCGACGGCTTCTTCATGATGATCAAGCCGCTCTCCCCAGGCGAGCACACGATCCGCGTGTTCGGCACCGACGTACGTGGGGCCGACAAGACCTACACATACCACCTGACCGTACTCTAGAGGGAATTCTCATCGGGCCACATGAGCGCGGGCATGAGCGCGGCGCGGGGCGTGCGGTCCCGAGCTGCCCCTCGGGGCGGAGAGGCGGGCATGCCCCGCGCCTGGTCCCGCGACGGCGCGCCCGCCGACGGCTGAGGGCGCCGGCACGTCGCGAGCAGCCGCCCGCGCCATCGAGCCGCGCCGACTCCGCTGCCGGGGCGGACGCAGTGGCACAGCGTTCGCGCGTCCCCGACTGAGCCTTCAGCGCGACGGCCGCGCTGAGGCGACTTGCAGGACACGTCCGGCGGGAGGAGTCGTGACGAACACAAGCACTGTGCAGGCGCCGACGACCACGTGGGAGCTGGACCCGGCGCACTCGAGCGTGGAGTTCTCGGTCAAGCACATGATGATGACCACGGTCCGCGGTCGCTTCAAGAACGCGCGGGCGACCGTCGTCGCGGACGAGGCGCACCCGGAGACGGCCCGCGTCGAGGTCGAGATCGACGTGGCGAGCAT
>JBJMNL010000374.1:0-13511 GCA_045804285.1 Gemmatimonadaceae bacterium | reverse complement strand
TGCCGGCGGCGTCGTCCGCCGCGCGGGCCCGCGCCCCCCCACGCCCCGCCCCACGCGCCACGCCAGGCTCCGCCGAAGGGAAACCCCGGGCCGAAGCCCCAGTCGTCGCGTTTGCCACACATGGGATACCTCCTGTGAGTACGATATTACTTACGATATATCGTACGATAGGTCTTGAGTGGGGTCAAGGGTTGGGCGCTAGAGCTTGAAGGGCGGAATGAGGGATGAGGTGACGAAGGTCGAAGGGCGGGAGGAGGCATGAGGGATGAGGAGACGAAGACCGAAGGGCGGAATTGAAAGGGCGGAATGCGGAATGAGGCCGGGACCCTCCGGGTGGCTCAGCTGGCCACCGGTGGGGTCCCGGCCTCATTCCTCATGCCTCATTCCGCCCTTCACGGTTCCTTCCGCCCTTCTCAGTTCCTTCCGCCCTTCAGCTCTCCATATCGGGAGCCTTACCCCCGCGCCCGGTCACGGCGGGCTCGCTCCCGGAGCGGCGCCCGCGCGGCGAGTACGCGACGTGTCCGGCGGCCGTCGCCGCCCGCTGCCGCCTGACGCGGCGACTCGCGCGCAGGAAATAGGCGACTCCCGCCGCGAGCGTCCCGACCGCGGGCACGTAGAGGACGCGGTAGTCGAGCCAGCGCACGCTCGCCGCGCCGACCACGCCCCCCACCAGGAACGCGCTCGCCAGCACGGTGAGGAGGAGCGCCTTCCAGCGCGGGATCCGGCGGTGACGCAGCCACTGCCCCACGATCACGCCCAGGTCCGTCACCATCCCCGTGACGTGCGTCGTCCGCAGCGCGAGGCCGTAGTAGCTCGAGCTCATCGCGTTCTGCAACCCGCAGGCGAAGGCGGCGAGCGGCACCCCCGTGGAGAGGCGTGCGTACAGGCAGCTCCCCGCCGCGCCGAGCGCGACGCTCTCGATGACGAGCAGGACGCCGTAGCGACGTCCCGGGAGCGCGGTGTCACGCCCGACGATCGCGCCGCTCACGGTGCTCCCGAAGAAGAACGCTCCGATGATCGTGAGCGCGCCGGCCGCTTCGCCGAGCGAGCGCCCGCCGAGCCCCACACCGACGTGCGCCACCGCCCCCGACATGTGGCTCACCGGCACGCGGAAGAAGCTCAGGAGCACCGCGTTCACGAACCCGGCGCTCCCCGCGAGGAGCGCCCCGCCGAGGAGGACGTTGCGCCTCTGCGGCGGAGAGATGGGTGCGCGGTACGTGCGATACGGCATGGCGGGACGTGCGGATCGGCGGCGGGACGGCGAGGCGGGGGCGAGCGGCGCCCTCTCTCGGGACGACGCGCCGGGAGGCGAGCAACGCGGCCGTCCGCCCGCGGGGAGCGGGGCGAGCGAGCGCGGGCCCGATCTCGGGCGGGCCGCCGTACGCGGGAATCCCTACCCCGCCGCCCGCCGTACGGGTCCCCGCGCCGGGCCGGCCCCGGCGAGTCCGGATGACCGCTCCCCCCGCCGGCCGCGGTCGCGCACCTTGAGGGGCGCCGGGGTGTACGAGTCCGGCGCCGCTCGACATCATTGCAGCCCCACCGATCGGAGTCCCTCGTCGATGAAGCGTCCCCTGTATCTCCTCGCGGCCGCCGCGCTCGCCGCCGGTTCCGCCTCCGCGCAGTCCGGCGCCACCACGCCATCCCACGCCTCCCGAGCCGTGCCGCCACGATCCGTCCGGGCCCGCGTCGACGCGCTGCACCGGCTGCTGGCCGAGCACTGGGAGTACACGCTTCGCACCAGTCCCGAGCTCGCGTCGATCCTCGGCGACAAGCGCTACAACGACCGCCTGAGCGACTTCTCGCAGGCCGCGATCGACCGCAACAACGAGCGGACGCGGAGCTTCCTCCGGCGGTTCGAGGCGATCGACACGACCGGCTTCCCGGAGCAGGAGCAGCTCAACCGCGACCTGATGGTGCGGAACCTCCGCGAGGGGGTCGAGGGGGAGAGGTTCGCGGAGTGGGAGATGCCCGTCACCCAGTTCGGCGGCCTGCACATCGACCTGCCGCAGCTCGTGACGTCTCTCTCGTTCGCCACGGTCAAGGACTACGAGGACTACGTCGCGCGGCTGAAGCAGGTCCCCCGCGCCTTCGACGAGACGACCGTGCAGATGCGCAAGGGGATGGCGGACGGGCTGATGCCGCCGAAGATCCTCCTCGTGCAGGTCGCCGCGCAGACGGACAACATCGCGCGGCAGCGGGCCGAGGAGACGCCGTTCGCGATCCCGACGACGCAGTTCCCGAAGACCTTCTCGGCCGCCGACCGCCAGCGCCTGCGCGACGGCGTGCTCGCGGCGATTCGCGACAGCGTGCTGCCGGCGTACGTGAAGTTCGCGGCCTTCGTGCGAGACGAGTACGCGCCGAAGGGGCGCACGGACATCGGGGTCTGGGCGCTGCCGGACGGCGCCGAGCGCTACGCGTTCGCCGTCCGCCGCATGACGACCACCAACATGACGCCCGGCGAGATCCACGAGCTCGGGTTGCGCGAGGTGGCGCGGATCGAGGCCGAGCAGCTCGCCGTCGCCCGGACGCTCGGCTTCTCCGATCTGCGCACCTTCCGGGACTCGATCGCCCGGATGCCGGGCCTGCACCCGCGCTCCCGCGAGCAGATCCTCGACGAGTACCGCCGCTACGAGGCGCAGATGACCGCGCAGCTCCCCAAGCTCTTCGGCCGGCTCCCCAAGGCGAAGCTCGAGATCCTCCCCATCGAGCCGTTCCGCGAGAAGGAGGCGTCGACGTCGTACAACCAGGGCACGCCCGACGGGTCGCGTCCGGGGCACGTGTTCGTCAACACGTACGACTACGCCAACCAGCTCACGATCAACAACGAGTCCACGGCCTACCACGAGGGGGTGCCCGGCCACCACATGCAGATCTCGATCGCCCAGGAGCTGCCGGCGCTCCCTCCCTTCCGCCAGCAGGCGGGCTACACCGCGTTCATCGAGGGGTGGGCGCTCTACTCGGAGCGGCTCGGCAAGGAGGTCGGGTTCTACACGAACCCCTACAACGACTACGGCCGGCTCGACGACGAGATGCTCCGCGCCATCCGCCTCGTGGTGGACACCGGGATCCACGACAAGCACTGGACGCGCGAGCAGGTGGTGCAGTTCTTCCGCGACCACTCGAGCGCCAACGAGGCGACCATCCAGTCGGAGACGGACCGGTACATCGCGTGGCCGGCGCAGGCGCTGGCGTACAAGGTCGGCCAGCTCACGATCCTGCGGCTCCGGGAGCAGGCGCGCCAGGCGCTCGGCGACCGCTTCGACATCCGCGCCTTCCACGACGAGGTGCTCGGCGCCGGCGCGCTCCCGATGGACGTGCTGGAGCGGCGCGTGACGGCGTGGATCGCGCGGGAGCGCGACGGGGGGAAGAAGGCAGACTGACCGGACGACCGGCGGCCGGGACGCGCCCGCGCCGGGGCGCCGGTGCTCCGGCGCGGGCTGGGAGCGGGCTTCCACGCTCGGGCGTGTGATTTGCATCACACTCGAGGCGCCATTCGAGTGTCTGGGATCCGCGCATCTCGTCCAGACGCGGGTGGGACGGGCGGGTAGCGGGGGCCGGACGGCGACGCCGGGCCCCGCCCTTCCCGTCCGGCCCCGACCTCGAACCCCTCCCGCACCAGCTCCGACAGCACATAGACCCGCCTCGGCGGATCCAGCCGCCGCGCGCCGGGCCCTCCGCTCCATGGCCCACTACACGTTCACCGCCGCCGACGGCATGCTCTGGGAAGTGTGGGACGTGATCCCACGCGGCCCCGACGCGATGGGGGCCAAGATGGAGGGAGCCGCCGCCAGCCTGGGCGCCGCCCGTCACGTCGCCCCCGCGCTCCGGGCCGGGTGGCTGGCGTTCCGCCGCCCGGCAGACGGCGCGCTCCGCCGCCTGGCGCCCATCCCTTCCGGTTGGGAGGGCGCGCCCCCCGAGCAGCTCGCGCGGCTCTGCGCGCTCGCGTCGCCCGCGAAGCCACACCGCGGCTGAGGCGAGCTCGCTCCGCGCGTCGACGCCGCGGAGGCGACGGCGGTGAGAGGGTGCCCGTCGGAGGCCCGCCTGACGCGGGCCTCCGACTTGCGATGTCGTGCGGCATGACGCGGAACTTCACGGATCGCGCCGGCGTCGAGTGGACCGTGTGGCAGGTGACGCCGGGCTCCGCGCTGCTCGGCGCCGTCGACTGGCGGCGCAAGCGCTCGGGCGAGGACCGGCGCGTCGTGAACGCGGTGGGCTTCGACCCGGCGCTGGACCGCCGCTCGGGTCGCGACCGGCGCCTCACGATCGCGGGACCGCTGCAGCGCGGGTGGCTCGCGTTCCTCGCGTCGACCGGCGCGCGCCGGCGGCTCGCGCCCGTGCCGCCGGCGTGGCAGGACGCCACCGAGGCGGAGCTGGACGAGCTCTGCCGCGCCGCCATGCTGGCGCGGCCGGCTTCCCGCTGATCGGGTAGCCCGCCGACCCGCCTGCGCCGAGCTCGCGCCGGCGAGGGGCGCGGGGGTGCACGCGCTCCGGCGGAGCGCGGAAGGGCTCACGTCCGCGTCCGGCGCCGCGTCAACGCTCCCCCCGCGGGGCGCGTAGCGTGCCGGACCAGCCCACCAGGAGCCCCCCGCATGCGTTTCCGTCCGACGGTCGCGTTAGGCCTCGCCGCGCTCGCCGCGCCCATCGGTGCGCGCGCGCAGCGCGCCGCGCCGGAGATCCCCACCGCCGCCTCGGTCATCGGCTTCGAGCCGGGCGCCGACCGCAAGCTGCCCGAGTGGCGACAGGTCGTCGCGTACTTCCACGCGCTCGACGAGGCGTCGCCGCGCATCGAGCTGCGCACGCTCGGCCAGACGACGCTCGGCCGCCCCTTCGTCGCGGCGTTCATCGGCGACTCGGCGACGCTCGCCGAGCTGCCGCGCTACCGCGAGATCCAGCGCAAGCTCGCCGACCCGCGCGGCCTCTCCGACGGCGACGTGGCCGCGCTCGAGCGCGACGGCAAGGTGGTCATCCTCGTCACCTCGAGCATCCACTCGACCGAAGTCGGCGGGATCCTCACGCCGCTCGGCCTCGCGCACCGGCTCGTCGCGGGCGAGGACGAGGAGGCGCGGGCGATCCGCCGCAACGCGATCGTCATCCTCGTCCCGTCGCTCAACCCGGACGGGGTCGACATCGTGGGTGACTGGTACCGCGGCTCGCTCGGCACGCCGTGGGAGGGGACGTCGCCGCCGCGGCTCTACCACCATTACACGGGTCACGACAACAACCGCGACTGGTACGCGTTCACGCAGGCCGAGACGCGGCTCGTCGTCGATTCGCTGTACGGCCAGTGGCACCCGCAGATCGTCAACGACATCCACCAGCAGGGAGCGGCGGGGACGCGCATCTTCATCCCGCCGTACATGGACCCGATCGAGCCCAACATCGACCCGATCCTGATGGCCGGCGTGGCGCAGATGGGGAAGGCGATGACGTGGCGCCTCACCGCGCAGGGGCTGCCGGGAGTCGCGAACAACACGTCGTACGACGCGTGGACGCCGGCCCGCGCCTACCAGCACTACCACGGCGCGATCCGCATCCTCACCGAGACCGCCAGCGCCGCGCTCGCGTCGCCGATCACGGTGCCATTCGACTCGCTGCGGCCGGGCTACAACGTCGACCCGAAGAGCGCCAGCGTCGACTTCCTCGCGCCGTGGAAGGGCGGTCGGTGGACGATCGGCGACATCGTGCGCTACCAGACCGCGGCGACGTGGGCGCTGCTCGCGCAGGCGGCGGACGACCGCCCGCAGTGGCTCGCGAGCTACGCGCAGGTGGAGCGGAACGCGGTCCTGGGGAACCGGGCGGCGGGCCGCGCCGACTGGCCGGCGACGATCGTCATCCCGCGGCAGCCGGCGCGCGACACGGCGGTGAACGCGGTGCTGCGGATCCTGCAGCGCGCGCAGGTCGAGGTGCGTCGCGTCCCGGCGGCGTTCGTCGCCGAGGGGCGGAGCTATCCGGCCGGCAGCTACCTGATCCACACCGCGCAGCCGTACGGCTCGTTCGCCAAGGCGCTGCTCGAGCCGCAGCACTACCCGAACCTGCGCGAATACCCGGGCGGGCCGCCGAAGCGTCCGTACGACGTCACGGCGCACACGCTCCCGCTGCTCTACGGCATCGACGTGGCCTTCGTGCACGACTCGGCGGCGGTCGCGTCCACGCCACTCGCGCCGGTCGGCGCGACGCCGTGGGTGGCGCGCGGCCTCTCGGGCACGACGACGCGTCGCATCGCGATCTTCAGGAATCACGCGCCGTCGATGGACGAGGGGTGGACGCGCTGGGTGCTCGACCAGTACCACGTGCCGTTCACGGTCGTCACGGCCGGCGACATTCGCGCGGGGCGACTTCGCGCGCGCTTCGACGCGCTCATCCTTCCCGACCAGGGGGCCCGGCAGATCACGCGCGGCCCGTCGGGCCCGTATCCGGACTCGCTCAAGGGGGGCGTGGGCGACGCCGGCGCCGCGCAGCTCGCGACGTTCGTGGACGAGGGGGGGACGATCCTCGCGTTCAACGACGCGAGCGACTACGCGATCGAGGCGCTGGCGCTCCCGGTCAGGAACGTGCTCGCGGAGCTCGCGCCGAGCGACTTCTACGCGCCCGGCTCGCTCTTTCGCGTGGAGCTCGACCGCGGGAGCCCGCTCGCCGCGGGAATGACGGCGCCGCGGCCGGTCGCGTGGTTCGAGAACGGGCCGGCGTTCGAGGTCACCGACCCCGCGCGGGCGACCGTCGTCGCGCGATATCCGGCGGAGGGGGACCCGCTCGTCTCGGGGTGGCTGCTGGGCGGCGCGCGGCTGAACGGCAAGGCGGCGATGGTGGACGTGCGGCGCGGGAAGGGGCACGTCGTGCTGTACGGGTTCCGGCCGCAGTACCGCGGGCAGAGCATGGCGACCTTCCCGCTGGTGTGGAACGCGCTGCGGGGGTGGTGATCGGGTGAGGAGGGACGGCACGGATCGGAGCCGGGTGGCGCTGCTGCTCGCCCGGCTCCCGTCCGGCGCCGCCACCGGAGGGCGCTGCCTCGCGCTCGCGGGCGGGGAGCTCCGCACGCGCGCTCAGCCCGTCGGGGTACCCTCCGCCGAGCGCGCGAAGAGTGCGGCTCCGAGAAGCACGGCCCCCGGACGCGTGATCACGTGTACCGGCACCCGGCCGAGCATCGAGGAGAGCCGCCCCTTGCGGCGGAACCGCTCGAGGAACGCGTCTCCCGCGAGCACGCGGAGGACCCGCCGCGGCAGGCCACCTCCAAGGTAGACGCCACCGGTCGCGAGCACCCGCAGCGCGGCGTTCCCCGCTTCCGCCGCGAGTATGGCGGCGAAGAGCTCCACCGCCGCCAGGCTCAGCGCGCTCGGCTCGCGCTCGTCGAACGCCGAGTCGACGATCACGGGCGTCCGGTCCTGCACCGCCGCGAGCCGCTCCGCCACGCGTCCCGACTCGCGCAATGGACCGCGCTGCGCGAGGAAGTCGTACAGGCCCGGCAGCCCGCGGCCGGAGCAGACGCGCTCGACACTGACGTGATCGAAGCGCGCGCTGAGCCAGGCGAGCAGCTCCCCCTGGAGGGCGTCTGTGGGGGCGAAGTCGGCGTGGCCGCCCTCGGAGGGATGCGCGCGATAGCGAGCGCCGTCCCACGTCAGGTACGCCTCGCCCAGGCCCGTACCCGGCGCGACCACGGCGATCGCGCCGCCCTCGAGCGGCACGCCGGCCTGCAAGGTGTGGAGCGCGCCCGGATCGAGGTACGGGATGGCGCTCGCCATGGCGACGAGGTCGTTGAGCAGGTGGACGGGCGCGCCCCCGAGGCGCTGGCCGAGGGTCTGCTCGTCGAGGACCCACCCCACGTTCGACAGCTCGGCGCGCCCCCCGTTGACCGGACCGGCCACGGCGAGCACGATGCGCTCCACTCGTTCCGATGCCGGAGGCAGGAACTCCGCGACGAGCGCCTCCAGCCCGGCATATCGCCCGGTCGCGAGCGTCGCCTCCCGGACAGGTTGCGCCAGACCGTGCTCGGGAGTGACGAGCGCCAGCCTCGCGAACGTCCCTCCGATGTCGCCGACGAGCAGCATGACGCGACCTCCTGGCACGCCCCTTCCGACTGCAGTGCGGATGGTACCCGTCACGACGAGCAACAGACACGCCGCGGGGTCGGGCCCAGGCTCGACGGCGTGCCCGCAGGGGGGGCATCGCCGACGAACGAGGAGATGTCGTCCCCATCGCCGGCGGTGTTGAACGGCGACACCATGACCGGATACGGGCCGCTCCGACGACCGCGGCGTTCTCCGCGCCGCTCGGCCCCCGGACGCCCAGCTCGCCCCAGCTCTCGATCGGACGGCCGCCGCGGCGCGGCGCCCGGGAGAAGATCGCGTCGAGCCGCGGCGCGGCGCCCGCCACCGCCAGCGCGGCGAGCAGCAGCGCGCGGCGCCAGCCGGCCCCGCGGCACCTCGAGAATGGCGCCGAACGCCGCGCCAGCACATTGGACCTTCGTCCACCCTCGCCCCGCGGCGTTCAAACCGCCGGCGCGAACGCGGTGTCCAACGGGTCGTCCCGGAGCTCCGCTCCGAAACAAGCCCGTCAGCCCGCCCGTAGACCTCGTCATGCCGAATCCGTCACCATCCCGTCATGCTCGCGTCGCCCCGCTGCTCTGCGGAGCGCTCCTCGCCCTGATGCCCGGCGCCCTGCGCGGGCAACAGACCTCTTCCGTGCACCCGACCGCGCCCCTCCTCGCCAGCGCGGCGCGGCGCGCGGCAGACATCAGCGTCGACGGCCGCCTCGACGAGGCGGCGTGGGCACAGGCCGCACCGATCGCCGGCTTCCGGCAGTTCCAGCCCACGGAAGGGGCGCCCGCGTCGCTCGCGACCGAGGTTCGCGTCCTCTACGACGACGAGGCGCTCTACATCGGCGCCCGCATGACCGATCCGATGGGCGCCCGCGGCGTGCACGCGCCGCTCGCCCGGCGCGACCAGCTCCTCGACGGCAGCAGCGACAACGGAGCGTTCAACTCGCTCACGACCGACAAGATCGCGATCGTGCTCGACCCGTACCACAACCACCTGGACGAGGCGTGGTTCGAGGTGAACCCGGCGGGCGTCCGCGGCGACGCGTTCAACGGCGACGCGTCGTGGGACCCGGTCTGGCAGGGGGCGGCGCACGTCGACTCCGCCGGCTGGACGGCCGAACTGCGCATCCCCTACTCCCAGCTCCGCTTCTCGCGCGACGAGGCGCAGACGTGGGGGCTGCAGATCTGGCGGTACGTGGACCGGCTCAACGAGCGCGACATGTGGTCGTTCTGGCGGAAGAACGCGAGCGGCGGGTCGGCATTCTACGGGCACCTGACGGGGATCACGATCGCCGCGCGACCGCGGCAGCTCGAGCTGCTGCCGTACGTGATGTCGGGCGGGCAGTTCAGGCACGCCGAGCCCGGCGACCCGTACCACCACGCGACCGACGGTCGCCTGAGCGCCGGCGCCGACCTGAAGTACCTGCTCACCTCGAACCTCACGCTCGACGCGACCTTCAACCCCGACTTCGGACAGGTCGAGGTCGACCCGGCGTCGCTCAACCTGTCGGCGTTCGAGACGTACTACGACGAGAAGCGCCCCTTCTTCGTCGCCGGCCGGAGCGCGTTCAGCTTCGGCGGCATGAGCTGCATTTTCTGCAGCAACGTGTCGGGGCTCGGCGTCTTCTACTCGCGGCGCATCGGGCGTCCGCCCCAGCTGAACGGCTGGGTGGACGACACCGCGAAGTTCGCCGACGTGCCGGACAACGCGACGATCCTCGGCGCCGCCAAGATCACCGGCCGCACGAAGAGCGGGTACACGGTGGGCCTGCTCGACGCGGTGGCGAACCGGGAGACGGCGCGCTTCCGCACGGCGCCCGACGCGCCGCAGCAGCGGCAGATGGTCGAGCCGCTCTCGAACTACTTCGTCGGCCGCGTCAAGAAGGACTTCAACGATGGGGCGACGTCGGTCGGCACCATCGTCACCTCCACCGCGCGGCGGCTCGCCGGCGACACGGTCGCCGCCGACCGGCTGCGCAGCCACGCCGAGGCGGTGGGGCTCGACTGGACCCACCGCTGGCACTCGCGCGAGTACTCCTGGCGCGGGAGCGTCGTCGCCTCGAACATCGCCGGCGCGCCGAGCGCGATCGCCCTCGCCCAGCGCTCGAGCGCCCATTACTTCCAGCGCCCCGACCGCCGCGCGACCACCGACGGCGTCTTCGACACGCGCTACGACACGCTCGCCACCTCGCTCCAGGGGTACGGGCTCTACACGCGGCTCGCCAAGGACAACGGCGACTGGCTCTGGGAGACGGCGCAGAACTGGCGCAGCCCGGGGTTCGAGGTGAACGACCTCGCGTACCTGGACCGCGCCGACTACAAGTGGATGAACGCCAACGTCGGCCGGCAGTGGACGGTGCCGACGCGCTGGTACCGAAACATCTTCACGAGCATCGGCGGCCAGCAGCAGTTCAACTACGACGGCCTGCGCACCGACAACCAGCAGCAGGCGTACTACGCGATGGAGTTCCTGAACTACTGGAACCTCCGCACGTTCTACATCCACCGCGCGGAGACGGACGACGACCGCCTGACTCGCGGCGGGCCGGCGGTGAGGCGCACCGGCTTCGACTTCGGCCACGTCCAGGTCTCCACCGACGCGCGCCGGCGGGCGGTGTTCGACCTGAGCGTCGAGAAGGCGCACGGGATAGGATCGGGGACGCACTCGTTCTCCGTGCAGCCCGGCGTCGCCTTCAAGCCGGCGGCGAGCGTCTTTGTCCAGATCGCCCCCAACTTCTTCGCCGACGAGGACGCGGCGCAGTACGTGACGACGGTGAGCGACCCGACGGCGACGGCGTTCGGCGGCGACCGCTACGTCTTCGCGTTCATCAAGACGCGCACGCTCTCGCTCGACACGCGCGCGAACTGGACGATGACCCCGGACCTGACGCTGCAGCTCTTCGTGCAGCCCTTCCTCGCGAGCGGCGACTACGGCCACTTCCGCGAGTTCGCCGCGCCGGGCACGGTGAAGAAGCTCGAGTACGGGCGCGACGTCGGCACCATCTGCCCCGTCACCGGCGCGACCGGGGGCGTCACGCGCTACGACTTCCACCCCACGCAGCGGGTGAGCTGCTCACCCACGGGGGCGCCGCTTCCGTACAGCTTCGACAATCCGAACTTCAGCCAGCGCTCGCTGCGCGGGACGGCGGTGCTGCGCTGGGAGTACCGCCCGGGCTCGACGGTCTTCCTCGTCTGGACGCAGCAGCGCTCGGGGGACGGCTCGTTCGGCGACCTGGACGTGGGGCGTGACTACCGGGCGCTGTTCCGCGACCGACCGGACAACGTCTTTCTGGTCAAGGCGACGTACTGGCTGGGACGATGAGTCACGGAGGTGGCGGCCGCGCGGCGCGCGGCCGCGCCGGCGATCGGACGCGACACTGACCGCTCGCAGACCGGAACGCCCGGCTGTCCCCTCGGACAGCCGGGCGTTCGTTCACACGTCGCGAACGGTCCGCGCGCCAGATCGAACTTTCCGGCCGGTGGTGGGCTACGTGGCGAATGCGGGCGTGGTCGTCAGCGGAGGCGCTGGCCCGACTCACCGTCAGGTCCAGCTCCGCGGCAGAGCACGATCGTCAACCACGAGCAGTCAGGAGCGACACCGTGACCACCTCAACGCAGCAATCCATCCGGACGCAGTTCCGCACCATCGACGGGCTGTCCGTCCGCTTCGCCGAGAGCGATGACCGGGACGATCATGCCCTCCTTCTGAGCCCCTGGCCGGAGAGCCTGTACGCGTACGAGCCGACGTGGTCGCGGCTCGCCGAGCACATGCACCTGGTGGCGATCGACCTCCCGGGCTTCGGTCACTCCGAGCGCCGCGACGCGCTGCTGTCCCCGCGGGCGATGGGCGAGTTCGTCGTCCGCGTCGCGGACGCGTTCGGGCTCGAGCAGCCGCACGTCGTCGGCCCCGACGTCGGCACCGGGGCCGCGCTCTTCGCGGCGGCCTCGCATCCGGGCCGGCTGCGCAGCCTCGTCGTCGGGAGCGGGGGCGCGGCGTTCCCGCTCCAGCTCGGTGGGGTGCTGAAGGACTGGGTCGAGGCCCCCGACCTCGAGCCGTACCGCCGCGTCGACCCGCGACAGATCGTCGCCGCGGTGATCGGGACCCTCGAGCGGTACGCGCCGTCCGACGCCGCCCGCGAGGACTACCTCTCGGCGTACGACGGCGACCGCTTCGTCGAGTCGATGCGCTACGTGCGCGCCTACCCGACCGAGCTTCCGGTCCTCCGCGACCTGCTGCCGGGGATACAGACGCCGGTGCAGCTCATCGGGGGCGCGCGGGACCCGGTCGTGCCGCCGGTCAACGCCGAGTACCTCCATGCGCGGCTGCCCAGGAGCAAGCTCGACATCATAGACGCGGGGCACTTCACGTGGGAGGACGGCGCGGACGAGTATGCGGCGATCGTCACGAGCTGGTGGGACGGAGGCTACGCGACGGCCGGATCCGCGCCGCCTCGCTGATCTCTGCCGCGCGGCGCGGACCGACGCCCACGCGTTCGACGCGGCGACGGGGCCGCTGGGACACCGCGAGGGCCGATCGCGTGTATATCTCCGTGTACGTCCGTACGTCCACGTGCGCGTCGTTCCACGACGGGACGAGCGCGCGGACGTCCGGCATGACCTGATGGGGAGAAGCGAATATGAACGAGCAGGGCGGAGCGACTCGCTCGGCGGTGGCCGGCGAGCAGCAGACTGAAGTCGCGGTGCTCGCCGGCGGCTGTTTCTGGGGCGTCGAGGAGATCCTGCGCGGCGTGCCCGGCGTGATCGACACCGACGTCGGCTATACCGGTGGCTGGCTCGAGAACCCGAAGTACGACGACACGCACGACAGCAAGTCGGGCCACGCCGAGGCGATCCGGGTGACGTTCGACCCGTCGGTGCTCAGCTACGAGGAGCTGCTCGAGCAGTGGTTCTTCAAGCTGCACGACCCGACCACGCTCAACCGCCAGGGCAACGACGTCGGGACGCAATACCGCTCGGCGATCTTTCCGCAGACGCCCGAGCAGCGCGAGACGGCGGAGCGCGTGAAGGCACGCGTCGACGCGTCGGGCAAGTGGCGGCGGCCGGTCACGACCAGCATCGAGCCCGCGTCCACCTGGTACAGCGCCGAGGCGTATCACCAGGACTACCTGAAGAAGCACCCCGGCGGCTACACCTGCCACTACATGCGCGACTAGGGCGGCTGTGCCGCGGCTCGGGGCGTGCCCGCACCGGCGGCCGCGCTCGGCGACCGCGGCGGACGTTCACCGCACGGGTACGGGACGGGCGCGGCGGCCCTCGTGCCTGGGGCCGCCCCGGGTCCGAGCTCCCTGATCGAGAGGTCAGGCGCGCCGCCCGCTCCCTGCCACCCGAAACCATCGCCTCGCACCAGGTCGGAGAGGGACACATGACCGAAGACATCGACCACGACCGCCGCCGCTTCTTCGGCACCGCGGCCACGACGCTCGCCGGCGCCCGGCTCGGTCTGTTCGGTTCGACGGGG
>JBJMNL010000373.1:0-6144 GCA_045804285.1 Gemmatimonadaceae bacterium | reverse complement strand
GCGGGACGCGCGCCAGGTGCCTCCGCCCCGTTCCGCCGAGCCGTAGGCGATCCCGACGGCGGGGTGAACCGCCGTACGCCATCTGACACGCCGCCGCGTCCGCTCACGCGACGCACACCACCACGGCGTCGTCCGTGGCGGCCGCCGCGGTCGTGTTTGCGGCCCTCGGCGACGTGCCACATCTAAGGGGGGCACTCACTCCGAGCGCTCGGTCTCGAGATGCCGGCGGCCGCCCGGTCGCCGGGAGGAGCAGCACCATGCAGATGACACAGGGGAATGGCGACCGGCCGGCGATCGTGCTCGTGCACGGCGCCTGGGCCGACGGGTTGAGCTGGCAGGGCGTCATCCCGCTGCTCCAACGGGACGGGTACCATGTGGTCGCCGTGCAGAACCCACTCAACTCGTTCGCCGACGACGTCGCCACCACCCGGCGAGTGATCGACGCGCAGCCGGGCCCGGTCGTCGTCGCCGCGCACTCGTACGGCGGCGCGGTGACCACCGCCGCCGCAGCGGGGCGGCCGAACGTGCGGGCGCTGGTCTACATCGCCGCGTTCGGGCCGGACGCCGGCGAGGCGTTCAGCGCACTGCTCGGCAGGTTCGGCGACGCCGACATCATCGGCGCGCTCGTGCCAGATGCTGCGGGCGCGCTCTACATCGACCCCGCGCGGTTCCACGAGCTCTTCGCCGGCGACCTGCCGGCCGAGCAGGCGAACGTGATGGCGGCGGCGCAGAAGCCCTTTGCCAGCGCCATATTCGGCGCGTCGGTGGGCGACACGCCGGCCTGGCGGACGATCCGCTCCTGGTATCTCGTGACGCAGCAGGACCGGGCGATCAAGCCGGAGCTCCAGCGCTTCATGGGCCAGCGGATGGGCGCCCGGACGTCGGAGATCGCGGCGAGCCACGTCGTCTACATCTCGCACCCGACCGAGGTCGCCCGCCTGATCGAGGAGGCGGTGGCCAGCGTGGCGGGGGCCGCGGCCACGTAGCCGGACGCCAGGGCGCGTCGCGGCCTCATGACCGAAGCGCAGAGTCGTCGCTGGCGCGTCGAGCTGCTGGCGGCGGTGCTGCTGGCCGCCGCGCTCCGGGCGCTCGCCGCACCGGCGCCACGCGCTTCGGCGCCGTGGTCGTCCCGCGACTTCGCCGGGCTCGACTCCTTTGTCACGTCGGCCATGCGCGAGCGCGGCGTCCCCGGGCTCCAGATCGCCGTGATCCGCGGCGACCGGGTCGTCCACCTGCGCGCCTTCGGCCGCGCCGACCCCAGTGGCCGGACGGTAACGGTGCGGACCCCCTTCCGCATCGGCTCCAACACCAAGGGCTTCACCGCGCTGGCGATCATGCAGCTCGCGGAGCGCGGGCGTCTCGAGCTCGGCGCCCCGGTCCAGCGCTACCTGCCCTGGTTCGGCGTCGCCGACTCGGCCGCCTCGGCGCGCATCACCGTCGCGGACCTGCTGTACCACACCAGCGGGATCCCGGGCTCCGCCAACTACGACTCGTTCCTCGATCCGGCGCTGACGCTGGAGCAGTACGTGCGCGCCCTGCGATCAGTCCGTCTCGCCCGGCCGGTGGGCAGCGCCTTCGAGTACTCCAACGCCAACTACAACGTGCTCGGCCTCGTCGTTCAGGCCGTCTCCGGCGAGTCGTACGGGGGTTATGTGCGCAGCCACATTCTCGCGCCGCTCGGCATGACGCACACCACGACCTCCGCGGAGGAGGAACGCCGGCAGGGGCTCGCCCAGGGCTACAACTGGTGGTTCGGGGTGCTGCGCCCGGCGCGGGACCCGTTCAGCGCGGCCAATCTGCCTGCGGGCTATCTGAGCTCGACGGCCGAGGACCTCTCGCACTACCTGATCGCGCAGATGAACGGCGGCCGCTACGGCGCGACGTCGGTCCTCTCGCCCGCGGGCATCGCCGCGATGCACGCGCCCGGGCCGCACACGCACCGGCCCGGTCAGAGCGCGACGCCCGCGGGCTACGGTATGGGGTGGGCCGTCGGCGCCAACCGAGGCGTGCCCGTGTTCGGCCACGACGGGGCGACCTGGTCCTTCCACTCGCTGCAGATGGTGGACTCGCGGGACGGGTGGGGGCTGATCGTGCTCGCGAACGCGGACAACCAGGTCACCGCGTTCGAGCCGCACCGTGCCATCACGCGCGGCGCCTTCGCGCGCCTGGCCGGCCTCCCGCCGCCGCCCACCGGCCCGAGCCTCCGCGTGTTCTACGTCGTGCTCGACGCCGTGCTGCTGGTGGCGTCGGCCTGGATCGTGTGGGGCCTCCTGCGGGTGCCGCGCTGGTCCGCGGCGCTCCGGCGGCGGCAGCGGGCGCGCCATGGGCGGTGGCGGACGGCGGGAACGCTCGCCCGGGTCGCGCTCGAGGTCCTGGTTCCCGCGCTGCTTCTGGTGGCCAGTCCGCGCCTGGCCGGCGCCTCGTGGCGCGTCCTCCTGGTCACCGCGCCCGATCTCGGCTGGTGGGCGCTCGCCGCGTCGGCCCTGCTCCTCGCCACCGGCCTGCTCCACGGCGCGTTGCTCGTCCGGGCGCGCTCCGCGGGCGGCGACACGGTGCGCCCCTTCGCACGCGCGTGACAGACGAGGCTAGGGGGGAGGATCCGACGTCCGCGCGCGTCTCGACGTACATCTCGTGGCGTGGGGCCGCGCGCGCCGGCCGAAACACCGCATCGCGCCGCCGCGTTCGTCGAAGCGTCCTCGCGGGACCGGGCGCCGACGACGGGCGCCGCGGCGGCGGAGGGCGATCACGGCGGCCCGCCCACGGGCGTCCCCGACCGATCACCGACAGCTCGATGGAGGGGACATGCGCGCATTGCTCGGTGCGGCGCTCGCGCTCGCCGCGATCACGCGCGGCGCGGGCGCCCAGAACGAGGCGGCCTTGCGCGCCGCATTCGAGGGGAAGACCGTGGCGCCGCGGATCGACATGCCGGCGACGAGCAAGGGCGTGGACGTCTACCCGCTCGACGCGGCGCCGGTGAGCTTCCCGGACGTCGCGCAGCGCCTGAAGGACAACGGCACCGCCATCAGGATGGGCCAGCCGGCGATGGTCACCAAGGTCGTCGTGAAGGGGAACTCGCACATCGAGTTCCAGCTCGGCGGCGGCGGTTACGGCACCTTCGGTGACGAGGTGGAGAGCAGCTCGGACGTGACAGTCGCGTCGGCCAGCGAGACGCAGGAGGAGCGGACGCTGCGCGAGCTGATCAAGCGGACGTCGGACAAGGGAGAGCGCAAGCGCCTCCAGCGCGAGCTCGACGCGCTCCGCTCGGAGCGCGAACGCGACAACGCGCGCGCGGCGGCGGAGGGGCAACAGGCGCGCGTGGCGCACGAGACGAGCGTACGCGCGCGGCGCGCCGAAGGCGGGAGCCGCTTCAACATCCGCTACCGGGGCGGGATTCCGCCCGAGGGGCTCACGCGGGAGGGGGTGATGCGCGCGCTCGCGCAGTACGTCGACTTCCCCGCCGCGCCGGCCGCCGCGGCCCCGGCCGCTGGTACGCCCGCAGGCACGCCCGCAGGCGCGCCCCCGAGCTGGGGCGGCGTCCCGGCGCTGCACGAGGGACAGACGGTGCAGCAGGTCGAGGCGCTGCTCGGCCCGGCGGCGACCGCGGCCGAGGTGAAGGACGGCTCGATGACGGTCGTGAAGCGCACCTACCGGCACGCGGGGGCGCAGGTCGTCGCGCGCTTCGTGTCCGGCGTGCTGGTCGACTTCTCGGTCACGCCGCCGGGTCCCTGACGGATCGGCTATCGGCGCTCCGCAACCGGCAGCTTGTCACCGAGCTGGCGCACGGCCCGCAACGCGGCCTCCACGTCCTGCGGCGAGTTCACGATCCCCGGGGCCAGGCGCGCGTAGGACACGCCGTACGGCGTGGTCGAGGCGATGATCCGCCGCTCGCGCAACCGCCGCACGACGTCCTCGGGCTTCATCCCCTCGACGTCGAAGCAGACGAGCCCCGCCGTGAGCGCGGCCGAGCGCGGCGTGCGGAGGCGAACGTGGCGCATGGCCGCGAGCCCGTCGCGGCACTGCGCGTTGAGCTCGTGGATCCGGGCGGCCACGCGCGCGCGCCCGATGCCCTGGTGAAAGGCGAACGCCGCCGGCAGCGCCCACTGGTGCTCGTACGCGTGGAATCCGCCCGGCGACACCCACGACGCCTCGACCGGACCGCGCGGCGCCTGTCCGCGCATCCACAACTCGTACGGGTCCTTCGCGAACGCCGGTACGGTGGGTCGCACGAGGTGCCACGTATCGGCCGACGCCCAGACGATCCCGGTCCCGCGCGGCCCGAAGATCCACTTGTGCGTGCCGGCGCAGAAGAAGTCGCACCCCAGCGCCGGGATCGCCTGGTCCTCGACGCCGAAGCCGTGCACGCCGTCGACGACCAGGAAGACGCGCGTGCCCTCGTCGCGGCCGGCGTTCGCCTGGGCGACGACGTCCGCGATGCGCCGCACGGGGAGCTTCACGCCCGTGCTCGAGTGGACCCAGGTCACGCCCACCGCGCGCGTGGCCGGCCGGATGGCGCGCGTGAGTCGGGCGACGATCTCGTCCTCGCTCGCCGAGGCGCTGTCGTCGTAGAGCGGCACCCGGCGGACCGTCGCCCCCACCCGCTCCGCGGCGAGCCGGCTGGCCTCGTGGTGCGAGTAGTGGTCGTGCGTCGTCGTCAGCAGCTCCTGGCCGGCGCGCACCGGGAGACCGGCGTAGACCAGGGTCAGGCCCTCCGTCGTGCTCCGGGTGAGCGAGATCTCCTCCGGCCGCGCGCCCACGTACGCGGCGGCCGCCTCCTGCACGCGGCGGGGCTGCTCGAAGAGGCCGCGCTCGACGACGTCGAACGGGTTCTCGTCCATCGCGCGTCGCCACTGCTCGATGGCCTCGCGCACCGGGCGCGGGTGCGACGCGATGAAGAACAGCGCGAGGTGGACGTAGCCGGGGTCGAGCGCGAACTCCCGTCGGACGGCGTCCCAGTCGCGCGGCGGCGAGGCGTCCGCGCGGGGCGTGCCCGGCGCGGGCGGCGGGGTGCAGGCGGCGCCCGCCAGCACGGCGGCGCCGAGGGTCCGTCCGGTCGCGAGCGAGATCCCGGAAGTACGGAGGAATCGCCGCCGGTCCATAGGCCGCTCCTCATGACAGACGAAGAGACGAGGTGAGCAGCGGCGCTCCCGATCCTGCCTGATAGTACGTCCTCCGGCCGGCACGGCAAGGGCGCCGCGTGAGCGAGCCGCCGTTGGAGTCGTTCGCGTAGAGCTTGCCGGTTGCGCGGTTGACCGCGAGGTGATTCGGCGCTCCGCCGACTGTGAGCGTCCTGGTGCTCGCCCGCGTCGCGACGGCGATGGCGGTCAGGCGGCCCGACTCGAGGCCGGCGGCGTATGCCGTCGTCCCCGTGGAGTGAAGGTCACGTCGAGGACCGCCGAGCCGTTGGTCGCCGTGAGCGCGCTGCTCAGGGCGTAGCTGGGCAGGTCGCCGCGCCGGATGCTCGGGTCGTACCCGCCCGCGTACACCGTCTCCCCGCTCGACACCGCGACCGACCAGGAGCTGCCGGCGACGGTGCCGTCCACGGTGCCCGTCGGGTGCGACGCGTCGACGACGCTCACGCGAGTGGTCGCCGCGAGGGTGCCGCTGCGCAGCGTGATGTTCGCCCAGCCGAGCGACGCGCCCGCGCGGGCGATGCCGTCGGCGCCGACCGACACGAGCGCGCTGTTGTCGCTCGCGTAGGTGAACTGCGGGTTGGGGATCGGGGTGCCGACCGCGCCAGCACCTGGCCGGCGATCCTGACGCTCCCATTCCGCCCGACCGAGACGCTGGTCGGCGCGACGAGCGAGGTCGGAAGCTGCGGCACGGCGACCGGTACCCTCGCGCCGGGGATCTGGTGCCGACGACGTCGAGGACCCTGGCCGAGAGCGCGAGCGTCCCCTTCTGCGTCAGGACCGCGGGCGTCGGCGCCCACGAGGTCACCGTCGAGGTGGACGCCGCCGAGCGGCTTCCGAAGCTGCCGTGATCGTGGCCGGTCGACAGCAGTTTCGCCCACACCGTGACGGTGGTGTGGGCGCCACTCCCGCAGTGCGTGCTGCGCGGGCATTAGCGAGCTCCGACAGGTTGCGACTGCCGGAAATGCGATGGGCCCACCGGATCCCACTCCCGGCCCGGTGGTGTACGTTTCCG
>JBJMNL010000372.1:0-26126 GCA_045804285.1 Gemmatimonadaceae bacterium | reverse complement strand
TCCGCTTGAAGAGAAGGAGCGCGAGGTTGAGGCGCGCCTTCACGAACGCCGGGCGCGCGTCGAGCGCGAGGCGGAACGCGCCGACGGCGCCCTCGTCGTCGCCGGCGTGGTAGAGGGCGACGCCGAGGTTGTTGTGGGCGATCGCGTAGAGCGGGTCGGCCCGCACCGCGGCGCGGTAGCTCTCCGCGGCGTCGGCGAAGCGCCCGTCCTGGTGCAGCGCGACGCCGCGCTCGTTCCAGAGCTTCGGGCTCTCGGGGCGCGACTCGAGCAGGCGGTCGTACAGATCGATCGCCGAGCGCGCGTCCTTCTTGAGGAGGTGCACCTCGGCCATCGCCTGCAGCACCAGCTCGCGCTCCTCGCCGCGGTCGAGAGCGAGGCGGTACTCGCGCAGCGCCTCGGCGTGGTAGCCTTTCTGGCGGAAGGCGAGGCCGAGGTTGTAGTGCGCGAGCTGTCCCTCGTCGGCGACCGCCATCATCTCGCGCGTGCGGCGCTCCCCCGCCCGGCCCGGGAGCAGCTCCTCGTACTTCTGCGGGTTGTACTGGTCGAGCGAGAGGTTCGCCTGCGCGCGCGAGAGCGTCGGGTTGAGCTGGATCGCCCGCTTGGTCGCGACGCGCGCCTCGTCGTGCCGGCCCATGTCGCCGAGCACGAACCCCATGAGGTAGTGCGCGTCGGGGTTGTCGGGGTTCAGCTCGATGGCGCGCCTGAGCGAGGCGAGCGCCTCGTCGTTGAGGCCGCGGTTGTAGCGGCACTCGCCGAGGTAGAAGTGGACGATGGAGCTGCCGGGCTCCAGCGCGAGGGCGCGCTCGAGCCAGCGCTCCGCCTGCTCGAGGTCGCCGGCGGCCTTCTCGGCGAGGCCGAGCTGCACGAGCGCGCCGACGTCGGAGGGGTGGTGGCGCAGCAGCTCGGTGAACTCCGCCACCGCCTCCGGGACCTGGCCGAGGAGGGCGTAGGCGCGGCCCAGCTCCCAGCGCGCCTCGCGGTCGGCCGCCGCGACGCGCAGGCGCTCCCGGAGCTCGGTGACGCGGCGGTCGTAATACCCCGTATTGAAGTACGCGACCTCGAGGTTGCGCTGCGCGACCTGCATCTTCGAGTCGAGCTCGAGCGCGCGCGAGAAGGCGCTGACGGCCTCCTCATAGAGGCCCTTGTTGTAGTACAGGACCCCGAGGTTGTTGTGCGCCCCGGCATCCGACGGGTCGATCCGCCGGGCGAAGGAGCGGAGGACGTCGCGGTCGCGCTCGGAGGTGAGGGGAGCGGCGGGCATCGCTCAGCGGGGCGCGCGGCGCGGGCAGCCCGGCGTGGGGGGGCCCCCCCACCGGGAAGGTAGCGCGACGCGTCGAGCGGCCGGCACCGAAAACGCGCGCCCCGCATCCCGCGACCCGCGTCCGGCGGCCGCCCGCGCCCCAGGCGCCATCAGGCCACCCGCACCGCGCGCAGGATCGCCTGCAGCGACGCCACGTCCGGGAGCAGGAGGAAGAAGCCGCGCAGGTGCTCGTCGATGTCCTTCATGTAGAACTCGCTCTCGACGCAGAACACGAAGTCGCGGTCGGTGCCGAACTGCAGGTAGGCGGTCGTGAGCACCGCGTTCGACATGTCGATGGCGAGGCTGGGCGGCGACGGCAGGAGCATGAGCCCCATGAAGTCGCTCAGCGCGTTCATGTAGGCGCCGCTGAGGATGTTGCCCGCTTCCTTGATCGCCGACTGTTCGAGCTCGCCGAGCTCCTTGCACGCGCCGGCGGGGCGGCGGAGCATGAGCTCCGCCATGCGGATCGCGGTCGGCTTCGGGAAGACGAGCAGCGTCCGCCCCGTGAGGTCGCCGAGCATGTTCATGAGCACCGCGGCCACCGGCTCCTCGGGGGCGGAGATCTGCGGCGGGACCTCTTCGAGTCGCGCGATGTTGATCCGCGGCACCGAGATCATGATCGTGCCGCCGGTCATCGTCGACAGCGCCGTCGCGGCGTGGCCGGCGCCGATGTTGGCGACCTCGCGCAGCGCGTCGAGCTGAATGGCCTTGAGGGATCGAAGGTCTTCCATTGATGTTCCGAGAGGGGAGGCCATGTGCGCTCCGTTATACGAGGCTGCTCACGTCGAGAATGAGCGCGGGGGCCCCGTCACCGAGAATCGTCGCACCGCTGAACAGGGCGGGTCCGTCGCGGCCGGCGTCGGCGCGAACGGCGTCGAACTGCTTCACCACGATCTCCTGCTGTCCCGTCATCTCGTCGACGACGAGGGCGGCACGCCGCTCTCCGACCTCGAGGATGACGACCTGCGGCTGCTCGCTCTCCCCGGTGGCGTCGGGGAGGCGGACGATCTCGCGCAGACGGAGAAGCGGCAGCACCTCGTCGCGGAGGACGAGCACGTCGCGCCCGCGCACCGTACGCCGCTCGGCGGCCTCGAGCTCCACCGTCTCGCTGACGTGCGTCATCGCCAGCGCGTAGGTCTCCTCGCCGACGCGGGCGAGGAGGGCGCGCACGATGGCGAGGGTGAGCGGCAGGCGCACGGTGACCGAGGTCCCCTGCCCGGGGACGCTGCGGATGTCGATGGAGCCGCCGAGCGCGCGCACGCGGTTCTGCACGGCGTCGATGCCGACGCCGCGCCCGGAGATGTCGCTCACGCGGTCGGCGGTCGAGAAGCCGGGACGCGAGATGAGCCGCAGGAGCTCGTCGTCGGTGAGCTCGGTGCGCGTCGCCTCGACGAGGCCGCCCTGGCGGGCGCGCGCGAGCACCTTCTCGCGATCGATGCCGCGCCCGTCGTCGCTGACGCGGATGAGCACCGCCGAGCGGTCGCGCGCGGCGCTGAGGACGAGGCGGCCGGCGGGGGGCTTGCCGGCGGCCTCGCGCACGGCGGGGGGCTCGATGCCGTGGTCGATGGCGTTGCGCAGCAGGTGGACGATCGGCTCGCCGATCTCGTCGAGCATGGAGCGATCGAGCTCGATCCCCTGCCCCTCGACCTCGAGCTCCACCTGCTTGTCGAGCGCGCGCGCGGCGTCGCGGACGAGGCGCGGGAAGCGGTCGAAGACCTGCGCGACCGGGACCATGCGGCTGGTCATGATCTCGTCCTGCAGGTCGGTAATGAGGCGCGACGTCTGCGCCACCGCCTCGTCGAGCGCGGGGTCGGCGAGTCCGCCGGCGAGCTGCACGAGGCGCCCGCGGGTGATCACGAGCTCGCCGATCAGGTTCATGAGCGCGTCGAGGCGGCGCAGGTCGATGCGCACGTGCCGCTGCTGCCGGAGCCCCGCGCCGGCGCCGAGCGCCGCGGCGACGCCCCCCTCGAGCGCCGCGATCGGCGACTCGTCGCCGATCCCCTCCACGTCCACCGCCTCGATCTCCCCGGCCGCGCGCAGCGCCTCCGCCACACGTTCGGCGGGCGCGTCGGTCACCAGACGCAGCGCGAGCTCGCGGCCGAAGGTCGCCGCCTGCAGCTCGGCCTCCGGGGGCTCGACGGCGCGGACGTCTCCGAGCGCTCGCGCCTTCTGGAGCACGAGGACGGCGCGCACGCCGGGCAGCGGCGCGTCGCTCGCGACCCGCACGCGCACTGCGAGCCCGTCGCCGGGCGGCACGACGACCGTCCATGGGCGCGCCGCCGGCGACGCCGCCGGCGCGGGCGCGTCGCGCCCCGCCGAGGGAGGCGCCGCGGCCGGCGCTCCCCCGTCGCCCATGGCGCGCAGGCGGCGGGTCAGGGGGGCGACGTCGCACTCCGACGCGCGGCCCGAGACGGACAGCTCGACGGTCTCCTCCAGCGCGTCGGCCGCCTGGAAGAGGAGATCCATCAGGGTCGGCGTGACCGCGCGCTCGCCGCGGCGCACCGAGTCGAGCAGCGACTCGAGCTCGTGCGTCAGCTCGGTGACGGCGGCGTAGCCCATCGTCGCGCTCATCCCCTTGAGGGTGTGCACGGCGCGGAAGAGCGCGCTCACGGCCTCGCCGTCGCCCGAGGTTCGCTCGAGCGCCAGCATGGCGTGGTTGATGGCCGACAGGTGCTCCCGACTCTCGGTCAGGAACAGCTCGGCGTAGCGTGAGGTGTCCACGTCAGGAACCAGGGACTGGGGACCAGGGACGGGGGAGCGGGGCGCGCTGGAGCGGACGACCGAGCCGAGGAGCCGGGCGTTCAGAACCGCCCGTCACTCCCCGCACCCGACGCCGGTCCACCGCATCGCCGGCGGTGCTCAGCCGAGGACCCGCTGCACCGCCTCCAGGACCCGGCTCGGCTGGAAGGGCTTCACGACGAAGTCCTTCGCGCCCGCCTGGATCGCCTCGACGACCAGCGCCTGCTGCCCCATCGCGCTGCACATCAGCACCTTCGCGTTGGGATCGAACTTCGTGATCTCGCGCACCGCATCGATGCCGCCCATGTCGGGCATCACGATGTCCATGGTGACGAGGTCGGGGCGGAGCTGCTTGTACTTCTCCACCGCCTGCAGCCCCGTCTCGGCCTCGCCGATGACCTCGAAGCCCGCCTGCTGCAGGATGTCGCCGACCATCGTCCGCATGAAGATCGCGTCGTCGCAGATCAGAACCGTGTGACTCAACGTGCCCCCCAATTAAGCCAGGACTTGCCTGAGAATCGTTTGCACATCCAGGACGATCACCATCTCCCCGCCGAGCTGCCCGAGCCCGGCGACCACGCCCGCGGCGACCGCGGGCCCATCTGCCGCCGCCGCGCCGGCGCCGCCGAACGCCTCCACCGCCGACCCGTCCACCGTCTGCACGTCGCGCACGCCGTCGACGGCGAGCCCCACCACCTTGGTGCCGATCTCCGCGAGAATGATCGACCCCTCCGTGCCACTCACCGTCGCCGGCCCCGACCCGCGCGCGGCGCGCGCGCCGGTCGCGGCGCCGCCGAGGTGCGCCGAGAGGTCGATCACGGTGACGATGGTGCCGCGGAGGTTCGTCAGGCCACGCACGTAGGGCGGCGCGCCCGGGAGCCGCGTGCAGCGGCGGGATGGCAGGATCTCGCGCACGACGCCGACGTCGCAGCCGTACAGCCGCCCGCCGGCGGCGAAGGTGAGCAGCTGCCTGACCGTTCCGGCGCCGTCCTCCGTCGCGCCGTCCGGCGTGTCCTCAGCGGCGGCCTGGTATCGCTGCTGCTGCGTCGGGATCTGCGTAGAAGCCAAAGTGGTCCAGCGGGTCCGGGTGGTGCTCCAGTTCGGGCGCGCCCGCCGCGGCGGCGAGCGAGCGCTTGAGGTCCGCCGGCAGAGGCGAGCGCAGCTCCATCGCCGCGCCCGTCGCCGGGTGACGGAAGACGAGCCAGGCCGCGTGAAGGAAATGCCGGCGCGGCGGCAAGGCCATCAGCCGCCGTCCCCCCCCGCCACCGTACGTGTCGTCGCCCACCACCGGGTGCCCGACGGAGCTCAGGTGCACGCGAATCTGATGCGTGCGTCCGGTGTGCAGATGAGCGCGCACCAGGTCCGCCGAGTCGAACCGGGCGAGGCGGACGAAGTCCGTTTTCGCCTGCCGACCACTACTGACGATCGCCATGCGCTTTCGGTCTCGCGGGTCGCGCGCGATCGGGGCGTCGACGGTCAGCCGGTCGCCGTCGAGGTGCCCCCACGCGAGCGCCGCGTACCGCCGCACAACCCGCCGCTCGGCGATCGCGTGGCTCAGCGAGCGGTGCGCGCGCTCGCTCTTTGCGACGAGGAGGAGCCCCGAAGTGTCCTTGTCGAGCCGGTGAACGATCCCCGCGCGATCCTCCCCGCCCTCGTCCGCCAGCTCGCCGCCGCGCCCCTTGAGGGCGTTGACGAGCGTGCCGGTCCAGTTGCCGGGCGCCGGATGGACGACCATCCCCGCCGGCTTGTCCACGACGACGAGATCCTCGTCTTCGTAAACGACGTCGAGCGGGATGTCCTCGGCGACGACGGCGCGCGACGGCGGGGGGGGGATGGTGACGTCGACGCGCTCGCCGGCGCGCGCACGGTAGCTCGCCTTCTCGGGGCGCCCGTTCACGGTCGCCTGCCCGGTGGCGATCAGGGTGGCGGACTGGGTGCGGGAGAGCCCCAGGCGCTGGGCGAGAAGCGAATCGAGGCGGACATCGCTATCCGCCTCGACCGTGAAGGAGTGGTGCGTCCCGCCCGCGCCCGCGCCACCCGGCGGCGGCGCGCCGGGCGGGCCGGCCGCCGGGCTCACCGGAGGTCCGGGGGGACGGTGGCCGTCGCGGGCGCGGCGGGCGCGCCCGCCGCGCCCGGCTCGGCGGACTCGGCCGCGATCGCCGCGCGGCGGTCCTCACCCCAGAGCACCCAGGCGAGGAGGAACGCGCCCGTGCTCACCGCCATGTCGGCGACGTTGAACGTGGGCCACCGCCAGTCGCCGATGCCGACGTCGATGAAGTCGACGACGCCCTGGGCGGAGCGGATGCGGTCGATGAGGTTGCCGATCGCGCCGCCGCAGACGAGCCCGAGGGCAAGGGTGCGGGCGAGCTCGCCGGCGCGGGTGGCACGAAAGAGCCGCCAGAGGACCGCGAGGGCGCCGAAGGTGAGGAGCATGAAGATCCAGCGCGAGAACGGCCCGAGGTGCAGGCCGAACGCGGCGCCGGGATTGTAGACGAGCGTCAGGCGCACGACGTCGCCGAGCACCTCGTGCGGGAGGCGCTGCGGGACGAGCGAGCGGACGGCCAGCCACTTCGTGACCACGTCGGCCACGACGACGCCGGTGATGAGTCCCCAGAAGAGCGAGGCGTTGCCGCGCGGCTCGGTGCCGCGCGGCGCCTCGAAGCGCGCGTCAGTCACGGAATCACTTCTTCCCGTCTTCTTCGCGCTGCTTGCAGGAGATGCAGTACCGCGCGTGGGGGAGAGCGTCGAGTCGCTCGAAGGCGATGTCCTCGCCGCAATTGTGGCACTTGCCGAACGTCTCGGGCGACCGGTAGAGCCGGCGCAGCGCCTCGTCGATGTGCCAGAGGAAGCGCCCCTCCTGACTCGCGAAGAGGAAGGCCTTCTCTCGCTCCATGGCGTCGGTCCCCTGGTCGGCCATGTGGAAGGAGTAGGCCGTCAGCTCGCCCGCCGCGCCCTGCGGCGTGGTGCCGAAGGTCTCGCCGTGGTGGCCGAGCTCCTTGAGCACACGCTTGCGCTCCTCGAGGAGCCGCTTCTCGAAGTGCGCGAGCGTCTTCTTGTTCATGGGCTTGGACTTCTGCTTCGCGCCCGTGGTGGTTGCCATCGCTACTGTTCCTTGGTCAGGGCGACGGTGGCGGCGAGACCGTCCAGGTCCACCGCCTGCGTCGCGTGATAACTCCCCTCGCCCGCCCCCTCGCCCGCGCCGACGCGCACGTCGAGGGCGAGCACCTCCCCGGCGATCCACGCGCGGAGCGCGCGAGCGGCTTCCTCGGCCTCCTCACTGCCCCAGACGTGGAGCGCGATCCGATCGCTGACCTGGAGCCCCGACTCCCGGCGCAGCCTCTGTACCCGGCTCACCAGCTCGCGGGCGATCCCCTCGCGGCGCAGCTCTGCGGTGATCGTGCGGTCGATGGCGGCAAAGTAGCCGCCCGCCTCCTTCACCAGCAGCTCGCCGGCGGCGCGCCGGACGATGGTCAGATCCTCGGCGTCGAGGAGGTGGGCCTCGTTTCCGACGCTGATGCCGAGCGGCTCGCCGCGCTCGAACGCCATCAGGTGCTGGCTCGTCAGCCGGGTCACGGCTTCGGCGGCCAGCTTGGTGTCCTTGCCGAACTTCTTACCCAGCGAGCGGAAGTTCGGTCGAGCCTCGAGCGTGACGAGCGAGTCGGCGGACGAGGCGAACTCGACGTCCTTGACGTTGAGCTCGGTACGCAGCAGCGGCAGCAGGTCGTGCACGGAGCGTTCGACGCCTGAGGGCACAACGCATACCATGCGGGAGAGGGGCTGCCGGACCCTGATCCCGGCGTCCTCGCGCGCCGCGCGGCCGAGGGTGGCGAGCGTCCGGACGGCCATCATCGCGCCCTCGAGCTCCTCGTCGCCCGCCGTCCGCGAACGGTCGCGGACGTACGGCGCCAGGTGCACGCTCTCGCCGGTCAGCTCGCGGTGGATCCAGTCGCTGACGAAGGGGGCGAAGGGGGCGAGGAGGCGACAGGTGACCGTGAGCACCTCGTGGAGCGTGGCGAACGCCGCCCGGTTGTCGTCGCCGTCGACGTCGTAGAAGCGCGGCCGAGAGAGGCGCACGTACCACTTCGAGACGTCCTCGTCGACGAAATCCATGATGAGGCGCGCGGCGAGCGTCGCGTCGAAGGCGCCGAGGAGGCGGTCGCACTCGCGCTCCACGGTCGCGAGGCGCGAGAGCACCCAGCGGTCGATCGGCGGGCGGTCGGCCGGCGCCGGATCGCGGTCGGAGGGGGCCCAGCCGAAGTTCGCGTAGAGCGCGAAGATCCCGCTGTAGACGTTCTTGAGCGTGAGCAGGAAGCGGCCGGCCGTCTCGCGAATGGCGTTCTCGTCGAAGCGGCGCGGGACCCAGACTTGGCTCGAGGCGACGAGGAAGAGCCGCACCGCGTCGGCGCCGTGGCGCGCCACGACGTCCCAGGGGTTGACGACGTTGCCGCGGCTCTTCGACATCTTGCGGCCGTCGGCGTCGAGCACGAGGTCGTTCACCACCACGGCCCGGTAGGGCGCGGCGAGCGATGGAGCCCCGGCCCCACTCGCCGCTTCCCGCTCGTCGTCCCGCCCGCGTGGCGCGGACGACGCGCGCGGGGCGCGGAGCGTGGCGGGAGTGTTGTTGGGGAGGGAGTCCCCGAGCCCCGTCGCGATCGCGAGCAGGGAGTAGAACCAGCCACGGGTCTGGTCCACGCCCTCGGCGATGAAGTCGGCGGGGTAGTAGCGCTCGACGAGCTCCCGGTTCTCGAACGGGTAGTGCCACTGCGCGAAGGGCATCGACCCGGAGTCGAACCAGGTGTCGATCACTTCCGGGACGCGCCGCATCGTGCCGTCGCACGTCGCACACGGCCAGAGGTAGCGATCGATGAAGGGCTTGTGCGGGTCGAAGTCGGTCGGGAGCGGGGCACCGACCTTCCGGGCGAGCTCGGCGTAGCCGCCGATCGCCTCGACGTGCGACGGGTCCTCGTCGCACACCCAGACGGGGAGCGGCGTGCCCCAGTAGCGGTCGCGCGAGATCGCCCAGTCGATGTTGTTCTTGAGCCATTCGCCGAAGCGCCCCTCCCCGACCTCGGAGGGGTTCCAGTTCACGGCGGCGTTGCGCGCCAGCATCTCGTCCCTGAACGCCGTCGTGCGGACGAACCAGGAGGAGCGGGCGTAGTAGAGCAGCGGCGTGCCGCAGCGCCAGCAGTGCGGGTAGGCATGCTCCAGCGTGCCCGCCTTCCAGAGCAGGTCGCGCCGCTTCAGCTCCTCGATGATGAGCGGGTCGGCCTTCTTGACGAAGAGGCCGCCGACGAGGGGCATGCTCGCGGGGAACTGGCCGCGCGCGTTCACCGGCTGCACGAAGGCGAGCCCGTGCCGCTGGCCGGCCGCGTAGTCGTCGGCGCCGAAGGCCGGCGCCATGTGCACGACGCCGCTCCCGTCCTCGGCGGACACGAACGACTCGGCGACGATCAGCTCGTGCCTGCCCTCGGGGTACTCGACCCAATCGAGCGGCCGGCGGTAGCGGAGCCCCGCGAGCTCGGCGCCGCGCATGCGCGCGACGACGTCCCAACGGTCCGCGTAATCCGCGCCCAGCACGGCGCCGGCGCGCGCCTCGGCGAGGACGATCGTCCAGTCGGCGCCCGACTTCTTGCGCAGCTCCACGTACTCGAGCTCCGGATTCACCGCGAGCGCGACGTTGGAGACGAGGGTCCAGGGCGTGGTGGTCCAGACGATGATGCGGCGGCGGGGAGCGCCGAGCGTGGAGGAAGCGTCGACCAGGTCGAGCGCGACGTACACGCTCGGGTCCTCGACGTCCTCGTATCCCTGCGCGACCTCGTGGCTCGAGAGGGCGGTCTCGCAGCGGGAGCAGTAGGGGAGGATCTTGTGGCCGCGGTAAAGGCGGTCGCGGTCGTGGAGCGTCTTGAGCGCCCACCAGACGCTCTCGACGTAGCCGTTGTCGTACGTGACGTACGGGTGCGCGTAGTCGAGCCAGTAGGCGATGCGCGCGCTCAGCTGCTCCCACTCCCCGCGGTACTTCCAGACGCTCTCGCGGCAGAGCTGGTTGAAGCGCTCGACGCCGAGCTCCTCGATCTGCTGCTTGCCGCTGATGCCGAGCTGCTTCTCGACCTCGATCTCCACGGGGAGGCCGTGCGTGTCCCACCCCGCCTTGCGGGGGACGTGGAAGCCGCGCATGGCGCGGTGGCGGCAGAACAGGTCCTTGATCGTCCGCGCGAAGACGTGGTGGATGCCGGGGCGCCCGTTGGCGGTCGGCGGGCCCTCGTAGAACACGAACTCGGGCGCGCCCTCGCTCCTGGCGAGGGTGAGCGCGAAGAGGTCCTCCTCGTCCCAGCGGGCGAGGAGCTCCTCCTCGACCTCGGGGGCGGGGCGGTCCGGCGGGAGCGGCGCGAAGTGCACGGAGCGGGGATCGGCGACGGTCACAGGCGTTCCACCACTGCGCTCACGATCTCGGTGAGCTTGGGCTCGGCGCGCGTGGCGACGCCGATGATCTTCTCGACGCTCACCGGCTCGAGCGCGTCGGGCAGGCACTGGTCGGTGACGATCGAGATGCCGAGCACGCGCATGCCGCCGTGCACGGCGACGATCACCTCGGGGACGGTCGACATGCCGACGCAGTCGGCGCCGAGGGCGCGCAGCATCCGGTATTCCGCACGCGTCTCGAGGTTCGGGCCGGTCACGGCGACGTAGACGCCCTCGCGCAGCGTGATCCCGCGCTCGAGCGCGATCTCGCGGGCCATCGCGCGGAGGTCCGCGTCGTACGGCTCCGACATGTCCGGGAAGCGCGGCCCGAGCGAGTCGTCGTTCGGCCCGACGAGGGGGTTGTCGCCGAGCAGGTTGATGTGGTCGGCGATGAGCATCAGGTCGCCCGGCGACCAGAGCGGGTGCATCCCGCCGCAGGCGTTGGAGACGACGAGCGTGCGCGCGCCGAGGGCGCGCAGCACGCGGATCGGGAAGGTCACCTGCTGGAGCGTGTATCCCTCGTAGCGATGGAAGCGCCCCTGCATGGCGACGACGGTCTTTCCGCCGAGCGTGCCGCAGAGCAGCCGGCCGGCGTGCGACTCCACGGTGGAGAGCGGGAAGTGCGGGAGGTCTCCGTAGTCGATGACGGCGCGCGTGTCGATCCGGTCGGCGAGCGCGCCGAGCCCCGTGCCGAGGACGATCGCGACCTCGGGCGTCTCGCCGAAGCGCTCGCGGATGACGCGCACGGCGGCGCCGATGCGCTCCGTGGAGTGCTCGGCGGGGAGCCGGCCTCCCGGTCGCACCGCGTGGTGCTCCTGCGTCGCCTGGAGCTGCAGGGGGTTGCTCACCGCGTCGTCGTCGCCCGGCACGTCGCGGTCGCGCGCGCGCCCGAGCGAGCGCTCGCCGGCACGCGTGCTGCGCGGACGCCGGTCGCCGGAGCGCGAGTCGCTCATTCCTTCACCAGGGTGTCGAGCCACGCCGGCGTGGGGTGGTTCGACCGGCGTCCGTCACCGGCGCGCAGGGACTCCCCGTCGCCGGCCGCGACCGCGGGGGGGAGCGGCGGCGGCGACGACATGGCGGCGTCGATGTCGGCGAGCTGCCGCTCCACCAGGGAGCGGAGCTGCAGGAGGTACGAGCGGCGCGTCCGGTCGAGCGACTCGACCTCGCCGGAGAGCCGGCGGATGTCGTCGCGTGCCCCCTCGATGATGCGGTCGGCCTCGGCGCGGGCCTCGCGCAGGATGAGCTGCGCCTCGCGCTCCGCCTGCTCGCGGATCTCGGCGCGGAGCTGCTGCGCCGAGATGAGCGCGTCGTTGAGCGCCTTGTCGCGCTCGCGGAAGGCGCGGAGCTGCTCGTGGAAGTTCTTCGCCTTCGCCTCGAGGTCCTGGTTGAGGCGCGTCAGCCGCTCGAGCTCGTCGGCCACCTGGTCGCGGAACTGGTCGACGCGCTCCTTCCTGTAGCCACCGACGCGGGCGGAATCGAAGTCGTAGCGCCGGATGTCGAGCGGCGTCAGGTAAAAGCCTTCGTCGGTCATGCGGCCACTCTCGCTCCAAAGAGGACGGTGCCGAGGCGCACCATCGTGGCGCCCTCCTCGACCGCGATCTCGTAATCGTTCGACATGCCCATCGACAGCTCGTCCGCCGGGTGGCCGGCGGCGCGCAGCAGCGCGCGGGCCTCACGCGCCGCCGCGAACGTCGCCCGCAACGCCCGCTCGTCGGCGTCGAGCGGCGCCATGGTCATCACGCCACGCACCCGGACGCCGACCAGCGTCGTCAGGCGCTCGGCCTCGGGCGCCAGGTCGTCGAGCGAGAAGCCGCCCTTCGACTCTTCCCCCGACACGTTCACCTGCACCAATGCATCCACGGCCCGGCCACGCGCCACCCCCACCGCGCAGACGGCGTCCGCGAGCCGGGCGCTGTCGAGCGAGTGCAGGAGCGCGAACTGGTCGAGCGACTTCGCCTTGTTGCGCTGCAAGTGGCCGATCAGGTGCCAGCGCACGGGGACGTCGACGGCGGCGATCTTTCCGAGCGCCTCCTGCACCTTGTTCTCCCCCACGTCCCGCACGCCGGCCTCCCACGCCGCATGCACCGCGTCGGGCCCGTACGTCTTGGTAACCGCCACCAGCGTCACCGTCTGTCGGTGCCCACCACGCGCCACCGCAGCATCGATACGCTCCCCAACCGCCGCGACCCGCGCCGCTAGGTCCTGAAAAGGCATAACGTCCAAAGTTACCGTAGGTTACAGCGCGAATCAAGTAAACCGGATGCGCTGTCCGCGCGCGCCGCCGGACCCTCCGTCCGCCGGGCGGCGTCGAGCGCCAGCCGCGGGCAGCCGAGCAGCTCGTGCATCCCCGCGATCGCCCCGTCGGTGGAGAGCGGCGGCACCCGCGCGACGACCGGCTCGAGCTCGCCGGCGAGGCGCGCCGTGACGGTCGAGTCCTCCGCCGACGTCCACGCCGCGGCCCCGTCGCCCCCCTCGTTTCCCTCTCGAGCGGGGACCCAGACGAGCCCGCGCAGCGACCAGCGCGCGGCGCCCCCCGCGGCCGGCGCCCGCATCGCCGCCGGAACGGCGAGCGACGCGGCCACGGGCCGACCGCGCGCCCGCGCGCCGGCGGCCACCGCGCGCACGGTCGCCTCTTCCCCCCGCCAGCTATCGGGCGACCGCTCGTCGAGCAGCTTCCAACGCCGCGCGAGCTCCGCACGGTACCACGGCGCACCGAGGAGCGGAACGGTCACGACGGTGACGTCGCGTCGTACCCCCTCGACCTCCTGGAGATACCAGAGCGGATAGGTGTCGTTGTCGCCGGAGGCGAGGAGCACCGCGCCGGGCGGCGCCGACCGCAGCGCCGCGGCGGCGAAGGTGCGCGCGACGGGCGCCTCGGCCAGGTCGCGCCGGTCGGTGGCGCGCCAGTTGAGCACGGCGGGGAGCGCGGCGGCGGCGAGCGCCAGCCTCGGCCGGCCCGCACGGCGGGCAAGGTCGAAGGCGCCGAGGCCCGCCCATGCACCCCAGGTCCAGAAGGCGAGGGCGAAGAAGTAGTCGCGCTCCCGCGCCTCGTGCATCGCGTCTTCTGGCAGGATGCCGACGCCGAACGAGGGGCCGAGGCGGAGGTTCAGGTAGAGGGCGACTCCGACGCTCGCGCTCGCCAGCAGGAGGAGCACGGCGCGCCAGGAACGGGGGTCCGCCCGCCGGTGCGCCAGGGCGCCCAGCGCGCCGAGCGCGACGAAGAGCAGCGTGACCGGGGTGCGCAGCCAGTGGGGCTCCACGCCACGGTACACGCCGAGCGCCCACTGCCAGTCCGCGTACTCGAGGACGTTGCCGAGTTGGAGCCAGAGCGGCGCCCGGCGCGGGACGAGGGGCACGGGCTCGTACTGCCGGCGCCACACCACGTCGAGGAGCCGCGGCCAGCTCGACGGGTTCCCCTGGTTGATGGCCGGGTCGTGGCGCGCGCGGACGTACAAGATCGCGAGCGCGCTCGCGCCGGCGGCGCAGACGACGAGCACGCCGAGCGCGAGCCTCGCGACGTGCCACCGCCGCTCGTCCCGGGTGGCGACGAGCGCGACCGGTAGCACCGCGAGCAGGGCGAGGCCGGCGACGACCGCCGCGCGCGCCCCGCTCCCCACGCCCGCCGCGACGAGGAGCGCGCCCACGAGCGCGGCGGCCTCGGCGCGGCGCAGCGAGCCGTCGGGGCGCGTGGCGGCGAGGGCGATGGCCGCCGGGCCCGCGACCAGCGCGCTCAGGTGGAGCGCCGGCGCGAGGGCGAAGGAGTAGGCGAGCAGCACCGTCCACCGCGCGCCAACCGCGTCGTCGCCGGCGCGCGAGCGCTGCTCGGCGCACCAGAGCCCGAGCGCGGCGAGGAGGAGTGAGGCGGCGTAGACCTCGGTCTCCGTGGCGTTCAGCCAGACGCTGGACGTCGTGCCGGCGACGAGCGCGGCGCAGACGCCGGCGAGTGGCCGCCGCGTCCAGCGCGCGACGAGAGCGGCGAGCAGACCGCCCGCGGCGGCCGTGCAGAGCGCCGAGAGGAGGTTGGCTGCCGGCGCGGCGCCGAGGCCGGCGAGCGCACCGAGTGCCCTCGCCCAGGCGTGGCCGAGGGCGACGTAGAGCGGAGTGCCCGGCGGGTGGGGGACGCCGAACACATGAATCGCGGCGACGAACTCCCCCGCATCCCAGAAGGTGACGGTGGGCGCCAGCGTCGCCGCGTAGAGGGCGGCGAGCAGCAGCGCGGCGGCCATGGCGGCCGCCGCGACGGGAGTGGGCGTCGCACTCGCGCCGCTCGATCCGCCGGGCGCTGGCCCGATCGCGCGCGCGCCTATACGCCCAGCTCGACGATCGGGTGCTCGGCGGTCGCCCGCGGCGCCCGGCCCGACAGGAGGTCGCGCGCCTGCGCCGGGCTCACCCCGCGGAGCAGACGGCCGCCGACGGCCACGGAGACCGTCGCCGTCTCCTCGGAGACGATGATCACCACGGCATCGGTCTCCTCGCTCAGCCCGAGCGCCGCGCGGTGGCGGGTGCCGAGCGTACGGTCGGGGACCGGGCGCTGGGTGAGCGGGAGAATGCACCCCGCGCCCACGATCAGGTCGCCGCGCACGATGACCGCGCCGTCGTGCAGCGGCGAGTAGGGCGTGAAGATCGTCTGGAGCAGGTCCGCCGAGAGCTTGGCCTGCATCGCCGACCCGGATTCCACGTACTCTCCGAGCCCCATCTCCCGCTCGACCGCGATGATCGCCCCCGTCGCGCTCCGGCTGAGCCGCTCGATCGCCTCGCCGATCTCCTCGGCGACCTCGATCTCTCCCAGCCGGCGGGCGAGGATGCGCGTCACCGGCGACTGGCCGAGCTGCGCGAGCGCCTGGCGCAGCTCCGGTTGGAAGATGACGAGCGCGGCGAACGCGCCGTAGGTGAAGACCAGGCCGAGCAGGTACGTGATCATCGTCAGCTTCGCGATCCACGCGATGGCGTAGACGAGCACGAGGACGACGATGCCGACCAGCATCTGCACGGCGCGCGTGCCGTGGATCAGGAACAGCGCGCGGTAGAGCACGTAGGCGACGAGCGCGATCTCGACGAGGTCGCGCCAGCCCGGATTGAGCAGGTGCAGCTGGCGGAGGACACTCACGCGGGTGCGCGCTCCGCGGCGGTTGCGCGCCCGGCGGCGAGCACCGCCGCCGCGACGTCGAGCGCCTCGCGGTTGGCGCGGACGTCGTGGACGCGGAAGAGCCGCGCGCCGCGCGTCAGCGCGACGACGTTGGCCCCCACGGTCCCGTTCACCCGCTCCGCCGGCTGGCTCACTCCACTCAGCTCTCCGATGAATCGTTTGCGCGACACCCCGACCAGTACCGGCAGCCCCCACGCAGCGAGGCGCGGCAGCTCGGCGAGCACGCGAAGCGAGTGCTCGCCGCGCTTGGCGAAGCCGACGCCGGGATCGACCAGGATCGCCGCGCGAGCCACGCCCGCCGCCTCCGCGGCCCGCACGCGCTCGCCCAGCTCGTCCAGGACCTCGTCCATGACGTCGCGCTCGTAATGCGCGAAGCGGTAGGTGCCCATCTCGCTGACCGAGCCGCGCGAGTGCATGAGGATCACGCCCGCGCCGGCCCGCGCGCAAGTCTCCCCCATTCGCGGGTCGAGGCGGAGGGCGGAGACGTCGTTGATCGCGTCCGCCCCCTCGCCAAGCGCCGCCTCGGCGACGTCGGCCTTCACCGTGTCCACGGAGAGGACGATTCCCGGGAAGCGGCGGCGCAGCTCGCGCACGACCGGCAGGACGCGCCGGCGCTCCTCGGCCCCGCCCACCGGCACCGCGCCCTGGGGGCGCGTGGACTCCCCCCCCACGTCCACCCCGTCGGCCCCCTCGGCGACGAGCCGCTCGGCCCGGGCGAGGGCGGCATCGGCGGAAAAAAAGGAACCCCCGTCGCTGAAGCTGTCGGGGGTGACGTTGAGGATGCCGAAGACGAAGGGGCGGTCGAGGGAGATGTCGCGATCGCGGAGGTACCAGCGCTGGGGCATGCGACAAGCTAATCGTGAAGGCCGGGGAGCGCGGAGCGTGGAGGGGGCATCTCGACGGATCGAGATGCCCCCTCCACGCTACACGACGCTACGCGCTCCGCGCCCGACCAGTGATGCCGGTCACGCCGGAGCGGGCTCCGGCCCGCCGAGCAGAGGCGGGTTGGAGCGGCGCGGCTCGGCGGCCGGGACCGGGGTGACCGGCGCCGGGGCGGCCGGGGGCGCGCCCGTGGTGCGCGGCGGGAGCTTCTCGCCGCGCATCAGGATGGCGATGTCCTCGCGGGTCAGCGTCTCGCGCTCGAGGAGCGCGCTGGCCACGGCGTCGAGGAGCGGCCGATTCTGGGTCAGCACGTCCTTCGCCCTGTCGTACGCCTCGCGGATGATCCGCGCGACCTCGGTGTCGACGAGCTGGGCCGTCTTCTCCGAGACCTCGCGCCGGTGCTGCAGCTCGCGGCCGAGGAAGAGCTCCTGCTCGTTGTCGCCGACGAGGATCGGCCCGATCGCGTCGGAGAGTCCCCACTGCGAGACGTAGCGGCGGGCGATCCCCGTGGCTTGCTGGATGTCGCTCGCGGCGCCGGTCGTGACGCGGTCGCGGCCGAAGACGATCTCCTCGGCCGTGCGCCCGCCGTACGCCATCACGAGGCGCGCCTCGAGCTGCTGGCGGGTGACCGAGACGCGGTCGTCCTCGGGCAGGGTGAAGGCGAGACCGAGGGCGCGGCCGCGGGGGACGATCGTGACCTTGTGGAGCGGGTCGTTGCCCTGGACCATGATCGCGCAGACGGCGTGGCCCGCCTCGTGGAACGCGGTGAGGCGGCGCTCCTCCTCCTTCATGACCATGCTCTTCCGCTCGGCGCCGAGCATGACCTTGTCCTTCGCCTCCTCGAGGTCGTTCATGTAGACCTTGTCGTGATTGCGACGGGCGGCCAGGAGCGCGCCCTCGTTCACGAGGTTGGCGAGGTCGGCGCCCGACATCCCCGGGGTACCGCGGGCGAGCGTCGTCACGTGGACGTCGTCGGCCACCGGGACCTTCCGGAGGTGGACCTTGAGGATCCCCTCGCGCCCCTTGAGGTCCGGGGCGTCGACCACGATCTGGCGGTCGAAGCGGCCCGGGCGCAGGAGCGCCGGGTCGAGCACGTCGGGGCGGTTCGTGGCGGCGATGAGGATCACGCCGTCGTTGGACTCGAAGCCGTCCATCTCGACGAGGAGCTGGTTGAGCGTCTGCTCGCGCTCGTCGTGCCCGCCGCCGAGTCCGGCCCCACGGTGGCGGCCGACGGCGTCGATCTCGTCGATGAAGATGATGCAGGGCGCGTGGGCCTTGCCCTGCTCGAAGAGGTCGCGGACGCGGCTCGCGCCGACGCCGACGAACATCTCGACGAAGTCGGAGCCCGACATCGAGAAGAAGGGGCGCCCGGCCTCGCCGGCGACGGCCTTGGCGAGGAGCGTCTTCCCCGTGCCCGGCGGGCCGACGAGAAGGGCGCCCTTTGGCAGGCGGCCGCCGAGCTTGGTGAACTTCTGCGGGTCCTTGAGGAACTCGATGATCTCCTGCAGCTCGACCTTCGCCTCGTCGGCGCCGGCCACGTCGGCGAAGGTCACCTTGGGCGTGTCACCGGTGAGGAGCTTCGCCTTCGACTTGCCGAAGGAGAATGCCTTCGCGCCCCCGGCCTGCATCTGCTTGAAGAGGAAGAGCCAGAAGCCGATGAGCAGCAGGTAGGGGAGGAAGCTCACGACGTAGCTGCCGAGCGGCGGGCGCTGCTCGGTAGCCTCGATCTGCACGTTGTGCTGGCGCAGACGGTCGAGGTCGGCCGCCGAGTTCTCCATCGGCAGCCGGGTCGTGAACTTCCGCGCTTCCTTGGTGCCGACCCGGATCGGTGTCTTGAGCTCGCCGACCACCACCTGCCCCGACTGGATCGTCACCTTGGAGACGTTGTCCCGGTTCAGCTGGCCGTCGTACTCGGAGTACGAGATGGTCGGCGCCGAGTCGCCCCGCCCGCTCTGGAGCTGGATGAAGGCGACCGGAATGAGGATGATGAGGACCCAGAAGGAGAGCGTCTTCGAGAAGCGCCCCCAATTGAAGGGCTTCTTGGGGCCCTGATTGTTCTGGTTCAGCGGAGAGAGAGGCATTTACTGCAAGCTCGCGATGTACGGCAGATGCCGGAAGTTTTCCGCGTGGTCGAGGCCGTACCCGACCAGGAACTCGTGCGGAGCGTCGAATCCGACGAACCTCGTCGGATGGCGCAGCTCCGTGGCGATTTGCTTGTGGAGGAGGGCGCAGATCTCCAGCGACTTTGGCCGCCGCTCGCCGAGCAGGCCCATCAGCCGGTTCAGGGTCCGCCCCGAATCGACGATGTCCTCCACGAGTAGAATGTGTTTACCCTCGAGCTGCGTTTCCGGATCGTACACGAGCCGGACGACGCCGCTGGAAACGGTCGCGTCGCCGTAGCTGGAGGCGACGAGAAAGTCGACCTGGAGCGGACGCCTGATCTCGCGCACGAGGTCGCTCAGGAAGATGAAGCTCCCCTTGAGCAGCCCGAGCACGAGCAGGTCGTCGTCGGGATAGGCGGCCGTGATCTCGGCGCCGAGCTCTCGCACCCGTTCGGCGATGGTCTCGGCGTCGTAGGCGACCCGCCTGAGCGCGCGGCCGTCGAGGCGCGGATCGCTCTCGGTCGATGTTGGGTTCACAAGCCCTGTGACAGGCACCTGATGGCAGGCGTAACAGAGACCCGGTCGGCCGGACGGGACGGTTGCCGCGGCGCTGCGGCGCACTCCAGGGATCCAGGCAACGTCGCCGTCGGCGAGGACGACCGGCCACCCTGACCGATCGACGCCCGCGATGCCGGCGTCACCGAAAAAGCGTTTCACACGCCGTGCCGCACCTCCAGGCACGGTCCGCATCCGATCACCGGCCATCCAGGGCCGCACGATGACATTGGCCCCGGCGGCGAAGCAGGCCTGCCATAGGTCGTCCGACGATGCTTCGGTCGCCCGGACCGGCACGAAGCGCCACCGACCGAGCCGCCGCGAACCGCCGTCGAGCCGGACCACGGACGTCTCCGGCGTGCCAATGCCGGCCGGATCGTGCTGGCTTGAAGTATGGTCGCGCAGCGCCCTAAGCACAAACTCGTCGCGCCGGCGCACCACCTCGAACCCGCCCGAAAGCTGGATCGACCGGCCCGACCGGCCCTCACTTGTAAACTCCGCGAGACGGCGAGTTCCGCGGCGATCGAGCGTGACGCCGCCGATCGCCGCCACCGCCGGCCAGAGCACCGCGAGCGCGCGCGCGTCGAGGCCGGCGAGGCGGCCCGCGGCGACGCGCAGCTCGCCTCGGGCGGCCTGGCCGGAGAGCGCGGCGTCGGGCTCCACCAGCTCGCGGGCGAGGGCGTCCACCTCGACGCGCCACTCCGCGGATCGCCGGGCGAGGTCGAGCAGCTCGCGCGCGAAGCCGGGCCGGACGCGCTCGATGGCGGGCAGCAGGTCGAGGCGCACGCGGTTCCGCAGATGGCGGCGCGACAGGTTGCTGGGATCCTCGACGAAAGGCACGTCGCAGCCGGCCACGAACGCCGCCAGCGTCGCGCGCCGGACGGCGACGAAGGGACGAAGGACGGGCGAGGGCGCGTAGAGCCCGGCGAGACCGCGCGCGCCGGCGCCGCGCAGCGCGCGCATGAAGACCGTCTCGATCTGGTCGTCCTCGGAGTGCGCGGTGGCGACGCGGGCGGCGTGGCGGGCGGCGACGTCGGCGAGGAAGCGCCAGCGCGCCCGCCGCCACCCCACCTCGTCCGACGCCGGCGCCGCGGCCCGGCCGGCGACGGCGGGGAGCCCGAGCGCGGCGGCACGGGCGAGGACGAGCTGCGCCGCCGCGCGCGCGCTCGGCCCCGTGCCGTGATCGAAGGTGGCGACCGCCGCGACCGCGTCGCGGGCGTAGGCCGCGGCCCCCTCGAGGAGGGCCATCGAATCGAGGCCGCCGGAGACGGCGAGCACGACGCGCCCTCGGGCGCCCCTGGCGGCCGCCCGGCCCGGAGCGGCCTGGCCGAGGGCGGCGTGGACGGCCTCGCGCACCGCGCGCTCGGCGCCCTCCGCGCGATCCGCTCGCGCGGCGTCGCGGGGAGCTGGCCGGGGACCGCGCACGCTCGTTGCGTCGCTCATTCCCGGACAATGTACGGGGTGTGGCGCGCGGCGGCGCCCTCTGGCCCGCCGCGGCCGCGCCCGCTAAGTTGCACCATCGTTCGCGTCGCCCGGCCTCGGCATCGCCGAGCGAGGGCCCGAGTGCGCGCCGGGCGGTCGCCGCGCGGCGCGCCATCGACTTCGACCAGAGGTTCGCCTTGGAAACAAGTGGTCCGCTTGGAACGCTGTGGGCCGGCCTCGGCCTCGGCGCCTTCTATTGCGCGCTGATCTGGATCAACGTGCTGCTGGGGAACTTCCTGACGCCGCTCTTCCTCATCCCGCTCACCTGGCTCCAGGACGCCATGACCGGGCGCGGCCGGCCGGCGCGCGAGAGCGCGCCTGGCCGACGCGACGGGCCAGCGCGGGCGCGCTGACCTGAGAAGCGTACGGCCGAACGGGCCGCCCGCCGCCTCGCGCGGCAGGGCGGCCCGTTCGATTTTCCGGGAGAGTACGGGAACGCGCACGAGACGAGGCACGTGACGGACCTCGGAGGGCCGGCACAGCACAGCGGCCTGTATCTTTCGCCCATGCTTCGTCGCCTCGTTCTCGCCGCGGCGCTCGCCGCCGCCGCCCCCGCCGCCGCGCCCGCCCAGAGCCTCACCCCCACCCGCGCTTTCCTCCCCTGGGAGACGATCGAGACCCCGCACTTCGCCTTTCACTATCCGCGCGAGATGCGGGAGTGGACGGAGTCGGTGGCGCGTCGCATGGAGGCGGAGCGGGACGCGGTGGTCGCGCTGGTGGGCTACGGGCCGCGCGACAGGGTGCACGTCGTGGTGGACGACCCCTACAACGTGTCGAACGGCGCCGCCTTTCCCGTGATCGGCGCGCCGGCGATCTATCTCTGGCCCGTGCCGCCGGAGCCGACGTCGCAGATCGCCAACAACCGGAGCTGGGGCGAGGAGCTCGCGGTGCACGAGTACGCACACGTCGCGCACATCACGCGTCCGTCGCGCAATCCGCGGCAGCGGATTCTCTGGCGGCTGCTGCCCGTCGACCTCGGCCCCATCGCGCGCGCGGGGTCGCGCTGGGTGTGGGAGGGATACGCGACCTACGTCGAGGGGCGGCTGACGGGTGCCGGTCGTCCGCACGGCGTCTGGCGCGCGGCGCTGCTCCGCCAGTGGGCGCTCGAGGGGAAGCTTCCCACGTACGGGCAGCTCGACGCGGCCGGGGGGTACAAGACCGGCTCCTACGCCTACCTGGTGGGCTCGGCGTACCTCGAGTGGCTGGCCGCGAAGCGCGGCGACTCGAGCCTCGTGCACCTGTGGCGGCGGATGACGGCGCGGCGCACGCGGTCGTTCGACGAGGCGTTCACGGGGGTCTTCGGCGATTCCCCGGCTGTCCTGTACGGGCGCTTCACCGCGGAGGTCACGGGGAAGGCGCTGCGCGCCGAGGAGCAGCTCGCGGCCGCGGGCGTCGCCGACGGCACGCCGGGTGCGCTCGTGCAGAAGCTCTCGTGGTACACCGGCGATCCGGCGGTCTCGCCGGACGGGACGCTGCTGGCGCTCCAGCTCAGATACCGCGACCGCCCCGGGCGCGTCGTGCTCTGGAAGGCCGACAGCGCGCCGGAGAGCGAGGCGGAGCGGAAGGCGCGGCGCGAGCTGCTGGCGCGCGACCCGGAGGACGTGCCGGCGATCCGCCGCTACCCGCGCCCGCGCCGCGCGGTGGCGTCGCTCGAGACGCGCACCGGACGGTCGTTCGAGTCGCCGCGCTTCCTCGCCGACGGCGAGCGCCTGCTCGTGTCGCGCTTCGAGCCGGTGGGCGACGGCACGGAGCGCCCCGACCTGTACCTGTGGAGCTATCGGAGCGGGCGGCTGCGGCGCGTCACCCGCGGCGCCGCCGTGCGCTACGGGGACCCGTCGCCCGACGGGCGGAGCGCGGTCGGGGTGCGCTGCCTGCGCGGCTTCTGCGACCTCGTGCGCGTGGACCTCGGCAACGGCGCCGTGACGGTGCTCGCCGCGGGGAGCGTGGCGCGCAGCTACTCGCGTCCGCGCTGGTCGCCGGACGGCCGCTCGATCGCCTACGCCGTGACCGACGAGCGCGGCGTCTGGCGCGTCGGCGTGATGGACGCGACGGGCGCGAACGCGCGTCTCGTCGACCCCTCGGACGGCGTGGATCGCCACAGCCCGAGCTTCACGCGCGACGGCCGCGCGCTCGTGCTCGTGTCGGAAGCGGGCGGTGTGCCGAACGTCGAGCGGCGCGACCTCGCGACGGGGGAGGCGCGCCCGCTGACCCGCGTCACGGGGGCCGCCTACGCGCCGGCGCCGAGCCCCGTGGACGGTCGCGTCTGGTACCTGAGCGAGCACGCGACGGGGCTCGACCTCTACGTGGTGAACGCGGACAGCGTGCGCCTCGACGGCGTCGTCGCCATCGCCCCCGAGCTCGCGCCGGCGGCGCCGCTCCCGCGCGTCGCGCGCGACAGCTTCGCGGCGAGCGCGCCGAGCGACCCGCGCCCGTATGGCGCCGGCCCGCGCCGCCACGTCTGGCTGCCCGGCGGTGCCTGGGCCACGGACGGCCGCTTCGCGACGCTGACGATCTCGAGCATCGACCCGGCCGGCAGGCTCGCCTGGACGGCGACGGGCGCGCTCGGCGACCGGAGCGCCTGGCGCGGCGGGGCGCTGCGCGCCGAGTGGCGGGGCTTCCGCCCGGTGCTCGGCGGCGAGCTGTTCTACGCCGAGCAGCGGCCGTCGGCGCAGCGCGCGGGGAGCTTCGCCCCGGCGGCGCTCGACGCCGACTACGCCGGCGCGACCGCGAGCGCCACGCTCGTCCGCGATTTCGGCGTGCGGGAGTCGCGCTTCCGGCTCGGCGCCTCGTCGGGCGCGCTGTCGGCCGGCGACGCGGGGCGCGAGGCGCGCAGCCTCGTCTTCGCCGAGTACGGGGGCGCCTACGGCGTCGTGCACGGGCGCCAGTACGCCAGCGTCGCGCTGTCGTTGCAGGGCTCGGCGGGCCGGACGGCGGGCGACGAGTGGCGCCGGGCGCTCACCGGCGCGACGCTCACGCTCGGCGCGGGCGACCTCGCGCTCCGCGGCGACGTGGGCTACGGCGCGGTGGGGCGGCGCGCGGACACGTTCGAGCGCTTCGCGGTGGGCGGCGTGCGCGCGCCGCTCGTGGACGGCGCGCTGCTCACGCAACGCGTCTCCCTCCCCGCGGCCCCGCTCGGGGTGCGCACCGGACGCGAGCTCTACTCGTGGCGCGTCGCCCTGTCCAACGGCGGCGTCCTCGAGCCCTACTACGAGGCGTACTCGACACGGGGCGGCTTCGCCGACGCCTTCCGCGTCGTCGGCGTCGACGCTTCGCTATCGCTCGGCGACACGCCGATCCTCAGCCTGCCCGCCGTGCGGGCCCTGGCCGGGGTCGGTTATACGCTGGACGAGCCGTTCAGGAAGAAGACGAGGGGGTATCTCTCGATCGAGTACCGGCCGTGAGGCGAAGGGGGGAGCGAATGGCGGAGGTAGGCTCCGGTCGTGAGTGACTACGAGTTGGTAGTCGTCGAGTGACTACGAGCTGGTAGTCGTCGAGTGACTACGAGTTGGTAGTCGTCAGTGGTTAGTGGTTAGTTGTTAGTGGTAGGTCGGAAGGCTTCGCGAAGCACTGCCTACTGACGACTATCGACTGACGACTGACAACCGTCGACGACCGGCGACTCTCGGCCATCGACCGCGGTTCGCTCCCGCCCCAGGATACGAGGCTCCCATGCCCTCCAACACGATTCTCATCCTCGTCGGCCCCGAGTACGAGGACCTCGAGGTCTGGTACCCGAAGCTGCGCCTCGAGGAGGCGGGGTACGACACGAAGCTGGCCGGAACCGGGGAGAGCGCGTATCGCGGCAAGCACGGCTATCCCTGCCCCGTGGACGGCCACGTGCGCGACTTCCCGGCCGACTCGCTCGCCGGCATCCTCGCGCCCGGCGGCTGGGCGCCGGACAAGCTGCGGCGTGACGCGGACGTCCTGCGACGCGTGCGCGAGGTGCACGAGGCCGGCAAGATGGTCGCGACCATCTGCCACGGGCCGTGGATCCTCATCTCGGCGGGGATCGTGCGGGGGCGGACGCTCACGTCCACCGTCGGCATCCGCGACGACGTGGTGAACGCGGGCGCGACGTGGGTGGACGCGCCGGTGCACGTGGACGGCAACATCGTGAGCGCGCGGGTGCCGAGGGACCTGCCGGAGTTCGGCGTGGCGATGATCGACGTGCTGGCGGGGCTGCCGCCGACGGCGGGGATCGTGCCGGGCGGCGGGCGCCCTCGGCGCGCCGCGAAGCGGGCGGCCGCCGAGCGCGGCGCCTGATCCGCGGCCGCGGTCGCTCAGCGCCGCGCGCCGTCGGACGCGAGCCAGTCGACGGCGGCGCGCGCGATCTCGGCGGGCACGGTGTGGGGCCCGTCGAACTCGCGGTAGGTCACGTCGTAGCCCGTGCGACGCAACGCCGGCACGATCGCGCGGCTGCAGGCGTCGATCGGGAGCACCTCGTCAGACGTGCCGTGCGAGACGAAGACGCGCGGCCGTCCGCGGTATGCCGTCGGCGCGAGGACGCAGGGAGAGAAGGCGACCACGCGCGCGAAGAGGTCGCCGTTGGTGAGGCCCAACGAGAGCGCGTACGACGCGCCGTCGGAGAAGCCGCCGATCGCGAGGCGCGCCGGGTCCACCGCGAGCCGCGCGAACGTCCAGGCGAGGGCGCGGTCGATGAACGCGACGTCGGGACCGTAGGCGCCGCGGAGGAAGTCCCAGGTGGTGCCGCGCGAGTCGGGGGCGAGGAGGACGAGTCCCGCGTCGTCGGCGAAGGGGAGGAGCGGCGCGAGCCCCCCGCGCGCCGAGCCGCCGGCGCCGTGCAGGAGGAGGACGAGCGGTGCCGGCGAATCCGCCCGGTAGCCGGCGGGGAGGTGGATCGACGCGTCGCGGCCGGCGGCGAGCCCGAGCGACGACGTCCCCGCGGGAGGGGGCGCGGCGCGCGGCGGGCCGGGGCGCGCGAGGAGGCGGCTGGCCGCGGATTCCGGCGCCCCGGTCGCGCCCGCCTGGCCGCGGCAGGCGGGCGCGGCGAGGCTCGCGATGCAGAGACCGAGGGCGGCCCGCCGCGTGATGCGTGGGCCGCCCTCGTCGAGAGACGCGTCCGATTCAGCGGACACGGCGCGGCGCGCGGGGCGGCCGCTAGGCCCGTTTCGCGCCGCTCATGCGCCCCCGGGCGGGCGCCTTCCGCGCGACGCGTGCGCCGAGGTCGGGGTCATGCGCCGCCACGTGGAACTGCTCCGCCTCCGTCGACCCAGTGAGCGCGGCGGTGGACGCCTGGCCGCCGCTCACCGTCTGGAGCACGAGGTCGAAGTAGCCCGTGCCCGCCTCGCGCTGGTGCTTGGTGGCGGTGTAGCCGTCGTTCTCGCGCGCGAACTCGCGCTCCTGCACGGCGACGTAGGCCGGCATTCCCTCCTCGCGGTAGGCGCGCGCCAGCTCGAACGTCTCGAGGTTGATGAGGTGCCAGCCGGCGAGGGTGATGAAC
>JBJMNL010000371.1:0-18331 GCA_045804285.1 Gemmatimonadaceae bacterium | reverse complement strand
GGTCCTCCAGCTCAACATCGTCCTCACGCCGGAGGACAGGGCGAGGGAGCACGAGGCGCTGGAGCGGGCGGCGAGAGCGGTGATCGAGAGGTTGTAGGAATCGGCGCGGAGCCGGCGGACGGAGCAGAGAAGGGCAGTTGGCAGTTGGCAGTTGGCAGTTGGCAGTCGGTAGTCATAGCCGTCACTACCCACTGACAACTGACAACTTTCAACTGCCAACTGCCGTTCTCCTCGTCATCTTCCTCTGGCACGCCGACCGGCACGCGGGGCTCCGCCCCCGGCAGCCCGCCGCTCAACCTCGTGGACTTCATCGCTCGATCATCCGTGAAGAGCCCCCCCTTCCGCGTCGCCTTCGCCACTTACGCCGCCCAACCCGCCCTCACCGAAGACGACGCGGTCGCCGCGCGCGCGCTGGAGTCGCGCGGCGTGCGCGTGGACGCGGTGCCGTGGGACGCGCTGCTCGATCCGTCGGCGTACGACGCGATCGTGCTGCGCTCCTGCTGGGACTACTTCCAGCGGCCGGCGGAGTTCTTCGCCTGGCTCGACCGGGTCGAGCGCGCCGGCGTCCGCCTGCTCAACCCGCCCGCGCTCGTGCGCTGGAACGCGCGCAAGACGTACCTCGCCGAGCTCGAGGCGCGCGGCGTCGCCGTCGTCCCCACCGCGTGGGCGATGCCGGGCGACGCGGCCACCCTCGCCGGCGTGCTCGCCGGCCGCGGCTGGGGCGACGCGGTGGTGAAGCCCGTCGTCTCCGCGGGGGGCTTCGAGACGTGGCGCACCTCGCCGGCGGACGCCCCCGCGCACGAGGCCCGTTTCGCCGCCCTGCGCGATAGGTCGGGGGCGATGGTGCAGCCCTTCATGGCCGAGATCGAGCGCGGGGGCGAGTGGTCGCTCCTCTACTACGGCGGCCGCTTCAGCCACGCCGTGCGCAAGCGCGCGCGCTCCGGCGACTTCCGCGTGCAGCCGCAGTACGGCGGCACCGCCGTCGCCGACTCGGCGCCGCCCGGCGTGCTCGACGACGCCAACCGCGCCGTCGCCGCCCTCCCCGCCCCCGTGCTCTACGCGCGCGTCGACGGCGTCGAGGTCGACGGCCGCCTCCTCCTCATGGAGCTCGAGGCCACCGAGCCCTCCCTCTTCTTCGCCGAGGAGCCGGCGGCGGCGGAGCGGTTCGCGAGCGCGCTGCTGGCGGAGCTGGCCTCGAGTGCGCCGCTGCTCGAGGAACCCTGCCGCTTCTAGTCCCCCGCCGCGGGCGCCGGAAGTGCCGCCCCCGCGTGCGGCGCCCGCCGCTTGAAGCGCGCCAGCATTCGCTCCCGCGCCCCGTCGAGGATCTCGTACACCGTCGGGATCACGAACAGCGTGAGCAGCGTCGAGGTGATCGTGCCGCCGATGACCGCGCGGCCGAGTGGGGCGCGGAAGTCCGCGCCCTCGCCGAGCCCGAGGGCGACCGGGATCATGCCCGCGATGAGGGCGACCGTCGTCATCATGATCGGGCGCAGCCGGATCGCGCCCGCCTCGATCAGCGCGTCGCGCAGCGGCAGGTGCGTCTGCTCGCGCGTCCACTTCGCGAAGTCGATGAGCAGGATCGCGTTCTTGGCGACGATCCCCATGAGGAGGATGACGCCGATGAGCGACATGATGTTCAGCGTGTCGCGCGTGACGAGGAGCGCGAGGACGACGCCGATCAGCGACAGCGGGAGCGACGAGAGGATCGCCAGCGGGTCGAGGAAGCTCCCGAACTGGACGACGAGGATCAGGTACATGAGCATCACCGCGATCCCGAGCGCGATGAAGATGCTCCCGAACACCTCCGCCTGGTCCTTCGCCTGCCCGCCCGGCACGATCTGGTAGCCCGGCGGGAGGCGGAGGTCGCGCAGGTCGCGCTGCACCGACTGGGTGATGTTGCCTAACGATCCCTCGATGTTCGCGCCGATCGTGATGACGCGGCTCCGGTTCAGGTGGTCGATCTGCGCCGGCCCCGTGCTCGGCTCGATCGACGCCACCTGGCCGAGCGGGACGACCGCCGGCGCGAGGTTGGCGCCCGTGCTGGAGACCGCCGTCGCCGGCTGCTGGAGGATGATCGGGATCCGCTCCAGGTCGGCGACGCTCTCGCGCGACTCGGCCGGGAGTCGGACGCGGACGTAGCGCGTCTCCCCCGAGGGGTCCACCCAGTTCCCCGCGTCCACCCCCGCGAACGCCGGCCGGAGCGCCTGGGCGATCTGGCCCACGGTGACACCGAGCGTTCCCGCGAGGCCGCGGTTGATCGTGACGCGGAGCTCCGGCTTCTGCCCCTTGGTCGAGAGTCCCACGTCCACCGCGCCCGGCGTGCGGCGGACGATGCGCGCGATCGAGTCGGCGAGCGAGGCGAGCGTCGTCGCGTCGGGGCCCTGGAGCTGGAGCTGGAGCGGCTTCTGCCCGCCGCCCGGCCCGCCGGCCTCGAGGAGGTAGGCGTTGACGGTGGCGATCCGGCGCAGCTCCGGACGGAGGCTGCGCGCGATCTGCGTCTGGCTCACGTCGCGCTCCGCCTTGGGCTTCAGGCGGACGTAGACGTTGCCGACGTCCACCGCCCCCGAGCCCGAGCTGCTGCCGATGGTGGAGTAGGTGTACGCGACCTCCGGCCGGCGCCTGACGAGCGCGGCGACCTGCTCCGTCTGGAGGCGCGTGTACTCCAGGCTCGAGCCCGGCGGCGCCTCGACGGTGACGTTGAGCTCCGAGCGGTCGCTCTCGGGGACGAAGCCGAAGCCGCCGAGGAAGACCTGGAGGGCGATCGCGCCGACGAACGAGGCCAGGGCCAGCGCGACCATCGTCTTGCGGTGGTCGAGCGCCCAGGCGATCCCCGTGCGGTAGCGGTGCGCCTGCCGGTCGAACCAGTGGTTGAACTTCTCGAGCGCGTGGGCGATCGGGTTGCGGCGCTGTCCCTCCTCGATCTGCGGGTCCGGCCAGTAGGCCGAGAGCATCGGGTCGAGGGAGAAGGAGACGAAGAGCGAGACCAGCACCGCGCAGGCGATCGTGAGCGCGAACGGCTTGAACCACTGCCCCGCGAAGCCGCTCATGAAGGCGACGGGGACGAAGACCGAGACGATGGAGAAGGTCGTCGCCGCGACCGCGAGGCCGATCTCGTCCGTCCCCTCGTGCGCCGCCGTGAGGTGGTCCTTCCCCATCTCCACGTGGCGGACGATGTTCTCGCGCACGACGATCGCGTCGTCGATCAGGATGCCGATGGCGAGCGAGAGCCCGAGCAGGCTCATCGTGTTCAGCGTGAAGCCGAAGAGCCAGAGCGGGACGAACGACGCCAGCACCGACACGGGGAGCGCGAGCCCCGTGATGACCGTCGAGCGCCAGGAGTTGAGGAAGAGGAAGACGACCAGCACCGTGAGCGCCGCGCCCTCGACCAGCGTGCGCTGGACGTCGCGCACCGAGTTGTGGACGCGCTGGCCCGCGTCGCGGACGATCTCGAGCGTCGTGCCCGGCGGGAGCCCCGCCTGGAGTCGGGGGAGGCGGGCGCGGATGGCGTCGCTGACCGAGGTCGTGCTGTACCCCTTCGACTTCACGACGTCGAGTCCGATCGCCTCCCTTCCGTTATAGAGCGCCGCCGAGCGCCGCTCCGCCGCGCCGGCGTGCGCGTCGGCCACCTGGCCGAGGGTGATCGGGATGCCGCCGCGCTGGGCGACTGTGAGGCGCTCGAAGTCCTCGGGACGCTGGAGTCGCCCCTCGAGGCGGATCGACCGCTCGGTGACCGGCCCCGTGACCTGTCCCACGGGGGCGGCGAGGTTCTGGGAGCGGAGCGCGTTGACGACCTGGTCCACGCCGACCCCCGCCGACTGGAGGCGGGTGGGGTCGAGGAAGACGTTGAGCGTGGCGCTGTCGGCACCGGCGATGTTGACCTGGGCGACGCCGGCGATGGCGCGCAGGTCGCCGCCGATCGTCTGGTCGGCGATCTGGGTGAGCTGCGACGGCGAGAGGGAGTTCGACGTCAACGCCAGCGAGACGATCGGAAGCTGCCCGGGGTCGAAGCGCTGGATGATGGGCTCGATGATCTCCTGCGGGAGCTGGGCGCGGACGGCGTCGATGGCGTCGCGGACGTCCTGGGTCGCCTGGTCCGAGGGCTTGTCGAACTTGAACTGGGCGATGATCTGGGCGAAGCCGTCGGTGGAGGTCGAGTTGAGCTCGTCGAGTCCGCTGATGCCGGAGACGCGGTCCTCGATGCGGTCGACCACCTCGCGTTCCACCTGGTCGGGTGATGCACCCGGGTAGGCGATGCCGACGAAGACGATGGGGGCGTCGATGTCGGGGAACTCGTCGGTCTGGAGTCTCGCCAGGGCCGCTATTCCGAAGACGACGAGGGCGATCATCGTCACGACGGTGACGATGGGGCGGCGGATGGCGAAGTCGGAGATGAACATCGGGCGGGCGTCGGTGCCGGGGCGGAGACGGGGCTGGCGACGCACGGCGCCGCCGGGCAGGACCGGAGTGGCAACGGGCGCGCCATGCTCACTCCGTTCCGAACGAGCACGAGCCGAATCAGGTCGCCACGCGATGGGCTCGCTGCGGCACTAGCTGTTCGCTCCCAGGGTGCGGTGGTCGGCTGATCGGAGGAAGGCCGCCGCGAGGAGGCTGGTCGCCCGGCGGTAGAGGCCGCGAGCGCCCGCTGCCGTTTAAGTGCCTGGATCAACAAAGTTGTTGGCAGAGGCATGTATCTGGATGACATTGGGCACCGGTTCCCGCCGCCGAGTGGCGGCCGTGCACGATCGCGGTGTGGAGGCGAAGTGGAACAGACGAGAACGAGTCACGTGCCGGGCGAGCGGGTCGCGGCCGTGCGGCGCTTCAACCGGTTCTACACGCGCCAGATCGGCGTCCTCGACGAGGGGCACCTGCAGAGCCCCTACTCGCTCGGCGAGGTGCGCGTGCTCTACGAGCTCGCCCACTGGGCCGCCGCCGGCCGTGGTGCGCCGGCGGCGGCCGACGTCGCGCGCGAGCTCGGGCTCGACGCCGGGTACCTGAGCCGGCTGCTCCGCGATTTCGAGCGGCGCGACTTCGTGGAGCGGACGCCGTCGCCGGACGACGGGCGCCAGAGCCACCTCCGGCTGACTGCCGCGGGGCAGGCGGCGTTCGCCGACCTCGACGCGCGTGCCCACGACGACGTCGCCGCGCTCCTGGGAGCCCTCAGCGATGGGGAGCAGCGGCGGCTGCTCGGGGCGATGGCCACCGTCGAGGCGGTGCTCGCCCGCACTCCCGGAAGTGATGCGGCACTCGGTGGCGGTCACGGCGGGCCGCCCTACCTGCTCCGCCCACCGCACGCGGGTGACCTGGGGTGGGTCGTCGCGCGGCACGGCGCGCTGTACGCCGCGGAGTACGCGTGGGACGAGCGCTTCGAGGCGCTCGTCGCGCGCATCGTGGCCGACTTCGTCGAGCACCACGAGCCGAAGCGCGAGCGCTGCTGGATCGCCGAGCGCGATGGCGAGAACGTGGGCTCGGTGTTCCTCGTCCGGCACCGCGAGCGCCCGGGCGTCGCGAAGCTGCGCCTTCTGCTCGTCGATCCCTCCGCTCGCGGGCTCGGCATCGGCGGCCGGCTCGTGGACGAGTGCACGCGGTTCGCTCGCCACGCCGGCTATCACACGATCACGCTCTGGACCAACAGCGTGCTGACGTCGGCCAGGCGCATCTACGAGGCGGCCGGGTACCGCCTGGTGGAGGAGGCCCCGCACCACAGCTTCGGGCACGACCTGGTCGGCCAGACCTGGGAGCTCACGCTGTGACGCCGGCGCGCGCGCGGTACGCTGAAGTACGGTTACCTGGAGCAGACGGCCGCGCTGCGGCGTGGTGACGTGGGATGTCAGGGTGAGGACCGGGGTCTGGCCCGGGCGAACGCCGTGTCGCGGTCCGCCCGGCGGAGGGCATCGACACTCCACGCGTACTGCCTCGCGTGCGCGAGCAGGAAGGCACCTCCCGACGCCGAGAACACCGAGGCGTTGAGCGCCGACTTCACCCCGGTTCCCACCGTCATGCCGAGGGCGAACAGGAGGAGCAGGACGCCGGCGGCGAACGCGGCCTCCCGCGTGCGGACGCCAATCAGCAACGCGCCCCCGAGGCCGACCTCGGCGACCGTGACGACCCACCCGAGCGGGGGAATCCACGCGGCGGGGAGGTATGGATTGAGCGTGGCGGTGTACGCGAGGAAGTGGCCGAAGTCGCCCCACGCGACGTTCGTCGCGCCGGGCGGGCCCCACAGCCCGAAGCGGTCGGCCACGGCGGTCAGAAACCCCGCGGCGAGCGCGAGGCGCAAGTACACGGTGCCGTAGCGCTCGAGTCGGGACGGCGCGATTTGCATGGCGTCCTCCCTAGATCCCGCGGCCGATGGGCACCGTCCGCTCGCCGCCGGCGCGCCTCGTGTGCAGCGTGCCGCGCGGCTCGATCGGCAGCAGCTCGACTTCACGCTCCGCGACCACCCTCGGGCTCCACTGCTCGCCGATCGACCCGAGCTTCTCGGCGAGGTTGATCGCGCGGTACGGCCTCGTCCTCTCTGCGTCCATTACACCGCTCCGGGGAAAGAGAGTGATCCTCGGGTGATACGTCCGGTCGTCACGCGCCGAGCAACCGGCGTTCAGCGCGAGCGGACCGCCGCGATGGCCTCGACTTCGAGCAGCACGTCGTCGCGGAACAACCGGCGCACCTCCACGAGGGTACTCGCCGGCGGGGCCCTCCGGTTGACGTACTCGTCGCGCACGGCGCGCAACGCCGGCAGCTGCGCGACGTCGAGCACGTAGAAATTGAGCTTGACGACGTCCGCGAAGGTCGCGCCCTCGGCCGCCAGCGCGCGCCCGAGGTTCTCGAACACCTGGCGTGCCTGGGCCCGGAAGTCCCCGGCCCCGACGAGCGCGCCGGTCGAGTCGAGGGCGACCTGGCCGGCGACGAAGAGCAGACGACTGCCGGCTGGCACCTCGACGACCTGTGAGTAGCCACGGCCCGGCGGCAGCGAGGAGGGGTTGGTGAAGCGCGGGGCACCGCCCGCTTGCTGCGCGGCGACGGCCGCCCCCGTGCTCGCCATGAGCAGCGCAAGGAGAACTGATTGTCGCAGCAGCACACGCATGATGGGCCTCACCCTGGATTGTGGGACGCGTGCGCGGCACGTCTCCTGAGCGGTCCGCGATCGTGCCCTCACGGCCGGTGGTCGGGGCGGCGCGGGTCGGCGGCGGCGGTCGCGCGGATCTCGTCCATCATCCACTCGGGAAACGGCTCGTGGTAGAACGTCTCGCTCACCACCCGGCCGTTGCTCCACACGCGCGCTGCCACCTGCCGGTACTCGAGCGTGCGGCCGGAACGGAAGTCGATCCGGTACTCCCACTCGGAGTAGGCGGTCGCGCCGGCGACCGCCTCGCCGAGTAGCCGGCCCTCGATCCGCTCGAGCGCCCGGAAGAACATGCCTTCGCGCGCCCGGTTGGCCGCCTTGCCGGCGGTCTCACGCCCGCCGGCCTCCTGCATGAGCACGTCGGCCGAGTAGAAGCGCTCGAAGGCCCACGCATACTCGCCCCGCGCGATCAGCGCGTTGAGCTCGCGCTCGCAGGCGTCGACCGGCGCATCGACGTGTGCCCGATCCAGGAAATCGCGGACCGCTGCGGTGTCGAAGTGGAACATGCGCGTCTCGATGACGCGCCCGTCGCGCAGCTGGTAGACGCTGACCGCCGGCATGTCGAAGCTGTCGCCGTTCACGGGGTCTCGAGCCCGCTGGCGCCAGAGGACCACGACGCGGTCGCCCTCCGCCACGAATTCCGGCTCGAGCCGGCGCTCCTCGTCTCCCTGCAGCTCGTCCCAGGCGCGCGTGTAGGCGAGCGCGTGGCGCTGGAGCCCCTCCAGCCCGCGGTATTCCCCCCCGTACGGCAGACTCGGCGCCTCGTGCACCACCACCCCCTCGTCGTATGCTCGCAGGAATCCATCGAGATCGCGCCGCTCCACGGCCGCGAACAGCTGGCGTACGACCTCGGCGCTTTGCGCCGCGCCGGCGCGCGTCGCCCGGTCGAACAGTGGGTGCCACGGCCTGACCTCGCCGACGAGGATGCCGCCGGCCACCGCCGGGTCGGCGGCGAGCACGGCTTCAGCCTCCTCACGACTCGATGCGCGGAGGAGGGCGAGCCCCCCGCTGTCGTCGAGGAACGGGCCCGCCGCCGTCACGCGCCCATGGTCGAACAGCGCCTTCACGAACGCCTTGTGGGAACCGAGCGCCTGGTCGCGCATCGGCCGGCCCGTCACCCACGCCGGGCCCGGCCGGTAGAGCAGCGCGAACAGCGGAGTGCTGGCGTGGTCGGCGGAGGGTGGGCGGGTGTCTGATGAGTCTTGGGTCACGGAGCCTCCTTCATGGGAGCCGCGGCCGGGACGGCTGCGGCGCGATCGCGCCGGCCGCCTGCGCGGCGAGGCAGACGAAGGGGTATTGTGCGGCGGCACTCACGGGCGCAGTATTACGAACGATCGTTTTATTATCAAGGTGTGATTCGGTCGGCATTGTTGGGCCGCCGCGGCCCCGACAGGCCGGCAGCCGCATTCCGCTGAGGGGTTCACATGTCAGAGATACCAGCCGACGATCACGACGGCCGCGTGCGGCCGAGCGACGAGCCCGCGCCAGACGCCCGGTCAGCCGCGGCCGCGGAGCGTGCCGGGGCGTCCGACGCCCCGGCACTCGCCCCGGCGGCCCGCTGATGAGCGACGCCGCCATCGCCACGGGCGAGAGGCCCCCCCCGGGTCGCGCCGTGCCGGTTCGGGCGCCGGTCACCATGGCGTTCGCGTACACCCAGACGCTCCTCGGCACACCGGACGAGGTCTTCGCGCTCCTCTGCCCGGTGCGGGAAGCGGAGTGGGTGCCCGGCTGGCGCCCGTCGATCGTGCTCTCCGCGTCGGGGCTCGTGGAGCGCGACTGCGCCTTCGTCACTCCGGACGGCGAGACGCCCGACGGCGCGGCGCGCGAGGCGACGTGGGTCGTGACCGAGCACGACGCCGAGGCGCGACGGGTCGAGATGCTCAAGGTGTCGCCGGGCTACCTCGTCACGCGGCTCCGGATCGACGTCGCGGCGGTCGATTGCGGCAGCACCGCGCACGTCCGCTACCGGTACACCGCGCTCGGCCCCGACGGCGAGGCATTCGTCCGCGGCCGGACACCGGCGCACTGGGCGGAGTTCATGCAGTCCTGGGAGACGAGCCTCAACGCCTATCTCGATCGTGCGCGTTCGCGCCATCCTGGGTAGGCTCTGCCCCACCTCCGCGGCCACGGGCGACCGATGGCTGGCGTCGCGCATCGGGGGCTCAGCTACCCGTCGGTCACGCGCGTTCGTCGCGCGCACGCGGGTGGGCATCTGACGAGCGGTTGAAGATCTTCGGCTTTCACTTCTTGGCGACGCTGTGAGCAGGAGCGCGGCGGACCTCGTCCTAGCCTGCGCCCACAGCGAGGCGCGACCCGTCTACGCCGGGGATTGGGTGCGCATCACGGACTTCCGCTGTCGAGCGCACCCCGACGAGTGCGGGAGCGAGCTCCACGCGACCGGCCACCAGGTCGTCTTCACCCGCGCCGGCCTGTTCGCCGGATGCGCGTCCCACGCCGGTCGCCAGGGCGTGGTCGTCGACCCCTCGCGCGCGCTGCTCCTCCGTCCGGGCGAGTCGCTCCACGTCAGCCACCCGGCGCCCGGCGGTCACGCCTCGACGGTCCTCGCGTTCGACTGCGGGGTCGCGGATGCGGCCGTGGCCTCGGTCGGCGGCGGTGCCGCGCCGGCCAGGGGGGCGGGCTTCCCCCCCACGACCGCCGCCGTCCCGCCGGCGGTGCTCCTGCGGCTCCACAGAGTCCGGCGGGCGGTCGGCGACGCTCCGGCGGCCGGTCGCCCGTGCGAGACGTCGGCGACGCCGGCGAGCGTCGCCCTGGCCGTCGAAGAGGAGTCGCTGCTACTCCTGCACGACGTCGTCGCGAGTGCGGTCGCGTCGCCGTCGCGCGGGCTGAGGGGCGGCGGCGCGGCCCGGCGTCATCGCGCCCTCGCCGAGGCGGCCAAGGAGCGCCTCGCCGCCGCGCCGGGCGCGGCACACCGCCTGGAGGAGCTGGCCGCGGCACTCGACGTGTCGCCGTTCCACCTGGCGCACGTCTTCCGCGCCCATGCGGGCGTGCCCATGCACCAGTACCTGCTCCAGCTCAGGATGGCGACCGCCGTCGCGCGGATCTGGGATGGGGAGGCGAGCCTCACCCGGCTCGCCCTCGACCTCGGGTTCTCCAGCCACAGCCATTTCACCGCCGTCTTCCGCCGACACTTCGGCGCCACGCCCGCGGCCGTCCGCAACGCGGGAACGAGGAGCCCGCGGATGGGGGAGCGGCGCCCGCCGGGTTAGGCCGTACGTCGCGAGGCGTCGTCATGGCATCGCACCCTCGCAGCCGCCTTGCGGCTGGTTGGAACATTGCACGAATACGAACGGTCGTGACATTCTATTAGTGTCCAGCCGCCACGTGACCGCAGGCGGCGCATCACCGATGCTGCCCGTGTGTGCGTTCCTCCGTACGCAGGCGCGAGCGTCCGCGCGAAAAGGAGCACAGTCACATGCGACCGTCCCACGCGAAGTCTCGTCCATCCCGGCGCACGGCTCGATCGCCCGGCCCTGCCGCGAAGAAGGGCGCCATCAAGGGCGCCACGAAGGGCGCCACGAAGGGCGCCATCAAGGGCGCGACGAAGGGCGCCAGGACGAAGGAGCTCATCGTCGACCGCGCCCTCGAGCTGGCGAGCCGCGAGGGGCTGGGCGGGATCACCATCGGGGCGCTGGCGGAGTACGTGGGGATGTCGAAGGGCGGGCTGTTCGCCCACTTCGTCTCCAAGGAGGACCTCCAATTCCGCGTGGTCGAGGCGGCCATCGCGCGCTTCCGGTCGGACGTCGTGGAACTGGTCCTCGCGGCCGCGCCCGGCGTCCCGCGGCTCCGCGCCGTCATGGAGCTGTGGATGGGGTGGGACGGCCACGAGCGGCTGCCCGGCGGCTGCCCCTTCGTCGCCTTCGCCGCGGAGCTCGACGAGCAGCCTGGCGGGTCGCGCGACCTGTTGGTGGAGGCGCAGGCGCGGTGGATGGCGTTGCTCGCCCTGTTCGCGGGCGAGGCCGTGGAGGCGGGCGAGCTGCCGCCGGCGACGGATGCCGAGCTGTTCGCGTTCCAGCTGCACGGCGTCCTGCTGAGCTACCACCAGGCGCATCACCTGATGCGCGACCCGCGGGCGCGCGCCAGGGCCGAAGCGGCGCTCGAGATGCTGCTCGGCGCGCATCGGGCCCTGGCCGGCTGACGCTTCGGCTCCAACCGCGCCGGGTGGGGCGCTGCCTCGCCGGGTGCCGGGCTCGCCTGCTTGCATTCAGTACGAACGATCGTAATTTTCTCCGGACAGCGCGGACTGTCCACGACTCTGGGGTACGGCCCCGGCGAAGCCACCCGGGCCCGGCATCGCGGCCGGTCCACCCCCGTTCCCGTACGGCCCCTTCACGTGCCACTTCCGGATGCCCTGCAGCGCCTCGGCGTCGAGCTGCCGATCTGCCAGGCCCCGATCGGCTCTCTCGCCTCGGCGGAACTCGCCGCCGCCGTGTCGGAGGCAGGCGCGCTGGGCCACGTCGCGTGCACGTGGCGTGGCGTCGACGACCTCCGCGCGCTGTTCCGCCGCGTGCGTGCGCTCACGAGTCGGGCGTTCGGGGCGAACTTCGTCCTCGACTTCCCAATCGAGGAGCAGCTCTCCGTGGCGCTCGACCACGGGGTGCCGGTCGTCTCGTTCTTCTGGGGCGACGGCGCACCGTACCTGCCCCGCGTGCACGCGGCCGGCGCGGTGGCGATCCAGGTCGTCGGCTCCGTCGAGGAGGCCCGGTGCGCGGCCGATGCGGGGTTCGATCTCCTCGTCGCCCAGGGGCGGGACGCCGGGGGACACGTGCGCGGTGAGCAGGGGACGATGACGCTCGTGCCCGAGGTGGTCGACGCCCTCGCGCCGCTCCCCGTGCTCGCCGGCGGCGGCATCGTCGACCGGCGCGGGGTCGCCGCGGCGTTCGCGTTGGGCGCCCAGGGCGTCTGGGTAGGCACGCGCTTCGCCGCGTCGCGCGAGGCGAACGCGCACCCGGTCTACCAGGACCTCCTCGTCGCCGCAACGGGCGCCGACACCGTGCACTCGACGGTCTTCGACGTCGGCTGGCCCGGTGCGCCGATGCGGACGCTGCGCAACAGCACCGTGCGCGCCTGGGAGGCGGCTGGACGCCCGGCGGCGCCCGGGCGTCCTCACGAGGGCGAGCCGGTCGCCCGGCGCGGCGACGGGCCGGCGCTGCCGCGCTATCACTTCGCCGCGCCGACGCGGGAGGCGGCGGGCGACGTCGAGGCGATGGCGCTCTACGCCGGCGAGGGCGCTGGGCTCGTGCGCGCCGTCGAGCCCGCCGCCTCGATCGTCGCCGACCTGGCGGCCGGATTGCCCGTCGCGTAAGCGCGATGCCCGACTGCGGTACCGTTCTCCAACCTCCTTCCCGTGGAGTGCCAGATGGCCCGCTACACCGCGGCCGTGACGTGGGAGCGCCGCGAGGCGCCGTTCACCGACCTCCGCTACAACCGCGCGCACCGGTGGCGCTTCGACGGCGGCCTCGACGTGCCCGCGTCGTCCTCGCCCCATCACGTGAAGGTGCCGCTGTCCGACCCGGCCGGCGTGGACCCGGAGGAGGCGCTCGTGGCCGCGCTCTCGTCGTGCCACATGCTCTCCTTCCTCTACCTCGCGGCGAAGCGCGGCGTCGTGGTCGAGCGCTACGACGACGCCGCCGAAGGCGAGATGACCGAGAATGAGCAGGGCCGGCTCGCGATCACGCGCGTGGTGCTGCGGCCGCGGGTGACCTACGCCCCGCACGCCCCCGCAGATGCGGCGGCCGAGGCGTCGCTGCACCACGAGGCGCACGAGCAGTGCTACATCGCGAACTCGGTGCGCACCGAGGTCGTCATCGAGCCGCGCACCCGTGGCGTAACGCCGACGCACGAGGTCGTGCGCGATGTCAGCGCGTGACGCCGGCGCGTGCGCACTCGTTCCTCGCCCCGCCTCGTCTCCCCATGCCCGAACTCCACTCCGTCGCGCTGTTCGTCGTCGCCGGCCTCGCGCTCAACCTGACGCCCGGGCCCGACATGCTCTACATCGCGGCGCGCGGCGCCTCCGAAGGCCGAGCCGCCGGGGTGGTGTCCGCGCTCGGCGTCACGGCCGGCACCCTGGTGCACATCGCGCTCGTGGCCGGCGGGCTCGCGGCGTTGCTCGCGGCCGTGCCGGTCGCCTACGCGGCCGTCCGGCTCGCCGGGGCCGCCTACCTCGTCGCGCTCGGGCTCCGCGCGCTGATGCGCCCGTCGGGCCTCGTCGGGCGCGCGCTCGGCGGCGGGCGTCCTCGCGTCGCGGCCTCGCGGTGGGCGGTGTTCCGCCAGGGCGTGATCACGAACGTGCTCAACCCCAAAGTCGCGCTGTTCTGCCTCGCCTTCCTGCCGCAGTTCGTCGACCCCAGCCGCGGCCGCCCCGCCGTCCAGGTGCTCGCGCTCGGGCTACTGTTCAACACGACCAGCACGCTGGTGAACCTCGCCGTCGCGCTCGGCGCGAGCCGTGCCGCCGCGCGCCTGCGGCAGAGCGCCCGGGCGGCACGCCTGTTGGAGCGCGCGACGGGGGCGCTGTTCGTTGGGCTGGGCGTGCGCCTCGCGGTGGGTGGCCGCCGGTGATGCACGTCCACGCGCCGTGGCCAGCCGGAGCGCGCACGTCGCCCGTGCTCACGATCCCGGGCTGGACCGGCTCCGGCCCCGAGCACTGGCAATCGCGCTGGGAGCGGGCCGACCCCGGCATCCGCCGGGTCGAGCAGGCAGACTGGGACGCGCCCGCGGTCGCCGATTGGGTGGCGGCGCTGGACGCTTCCATTCGCGAGGTCCCAGCCCCGCCCGTGCTCGTCGCGCACAGCCTCGGATGTCTCACGGTCGCGCACTGGGCGGCGCGAGCCGCGACGTGCGATGTCGTAGGCGCCCTGCTGGTCGCTCCGCCGGACGTGGAGCACGGCGACACGCCGGCGCCGCTGCGGCCGTTCGCGCCCGTCCCTCGAGATCGGCTCCCGTTCGTGAGCGTGGTCGTGGCGAGCCGCGACGACCCGTTCTGCTCGTTCGACCGCGCCGCGGCGATAGCCGCCGCCTGGGGCGCCGAGTTCGTGGACGCCGGGCATTCGGGCCACCTCAACACCGCCGCCGGCCTGGGGGAGTGGCCGGCGGGTCAGGCGCTGCTCCGCGCCCTGCAGACCCGCGTGCTGCGTCTGTGAGCCGGCTGTCGTCATGAGCATGGAGGGGCCTGGCAGGTGACACGCGTCGACTGCGGCCGGCTACTCGCGCGGTGGAGCGCGGCGAATCGGGTCCGGACGATCCGCAGTTCGGGGTGGCCCTCGCCTACTCCGCGGTGCGGGATGTGAAGGTGCTCGCGTTCGGCGACACGCCGCTGATCACCGTGGAGGTGAGGGACAATCCCCAACGCTACTGCGCGTCCGCGCTCTGCCTCTACGGTCCGGCCGTGACGGACTGTCTCAACCTCGAGTGTGATGCGTCGTCGCGATGAACGATGGCGGCCGCTGGAGGTACCGCTCGACGCGACGGCATTCTGGCCGGCCTGTGTTCTGAACGAGCACACGGCACCGCCGGCCGAGCCCGCGAAGTGCGCGCGGCGCTCGTGCGCAGCAGGCTGTGAGATCCAGCGCGCCGCGTGGCGCGCGCCGCGCTTCCGTCGATCGGTACGCTGCTCGCCGAGGCGAGCGCCGGGCGTGAGGGCGGCGCAGTGTACGACCACGGACTCGCCGAGCGTCTGCGGGCGACGCTCTACTGACTGACATGTGGCACACATACGCCTCGGCCTCGTGCGCATCATCGACATTCGCGAGCACACCATCCCCGTCGCCCGTTACGCGGACGTCGCCACGGCGCCCGGTGGCCTGACGACCAGCCTGGTCTCGGTCACGACGGACGTGGTCCGGAACGGGCGCACGGTCGTGGGCTACGGGTTCGCCTCGGTCGGCCGCTACGGCCAGGGCGGGCTCATTCGAGAACGGTTCGCGCCGCGTCTGCTCGCGGCCGCCGGGAGGCAGCTCTCGTCCGCCGACGGCGGCGACCTGGACCCGCTCGCGTGTTGGGCGGCGATGATGGCGGGCGAGAAGCCGGGCGGGCACGGCGAGCGATGCGTCGCGGTCGGCACGCTCGACATGGCGATCTGGGACGCCGCGGCCAAGATCGCCGACGCGCCCCTGTGCCGCTTCATCCAGCGCCGGCTCGGCATGGATGACTGGCTGCTGTCCCGTGTGCCGGTCTATGCGGGAGGCGGCTACCCCTACCCCGAGAATGATCTCGAACGCTTGAGCGAGGAGATCAGGCGCTTCCTCGACCTCGGCTTCACGCACGCCAAGATCAAGATTGGCGCGGCCGACGTCGGCTCCGATCTGCGCAGGGTGGACGTGGCGGCAAGCCTTCTCGGGGCCGAGGCGCGTCTGGCCGTCGATGCCATGAACGTCTACACGCCCGAGACCGCACCCGCGGTGGTCGCAGCGCTCGCGGGGCGAAAGCTCTGGTGGTTCGAAGACCCATGCGATCCGCTCGACTTCGAGACCCAGGCTCGGGTCGCGGAGCTCTGTCCGTTTCCGATCGCCGTCGGCGAGGCGCTGTTCTCCTTGGCCGAGGCAAAGCTCCTCGATCGGCACGGGGGAGTGCATCGCGACCGGGACATCCTCGTCTTCGACCCGGTGCATTGCTACGGTCTGACAGGTTACCTCCAGATTGTGGACTGGCTGCTCGGCAGGGGCTGGCGCCGGACGGCCTTCTGGCCCCACGGAGGCTCGCTGTTCTGCCAGCACATCGTCGCGGCGCTCGGGCTGGGCGGTGCCGAAATCAATCCGGTCGCTTTCGCTCCGTTTCGCGGGCTGGCCGAAGGACAGACGCTCACTGATGGTGAAGTCTCACTTCCAGACGGCCCCGGCATCGGCTTCGAGACTCACCGTGAGATCCGAGCCGCCTTGGAGCCGATCTGGCCGGAATGCTCGCGCCCGTCAATCCCGTGACCACCCCAACGCGACGCCGAATTGATTTGGACAGTCCCATTCCCCACCGAGGCGTCGCGGAGTCACGTCCTCACCGCGCGAGTTGCGCGAAGGATTGATTTCACGACGATCGGCCACAGCTCGCTGCCACCGTGACGAGCGTGGCGACGACTCCCATAGCGTCGATGCGCCGAGTCGAATCGCATTTTCCACTACCGGATGAGACTTCCCGTGCCGCCTCGCATCGTTGCCGCTCTCCTGTCCGTCACCCTCGCTCACGCCTCCGCGCTGTCGGCACAGACCAGCGTGCCCGACGCGCGCACGCGCGAGTGTCACTGATACGGGGGCGTGCAAGCGATTCGTGGACGCGGCGAGGCGGCAGCTCGAGGGCCGCGTGGCGGACGAAGGCAAGGGAGACGCGCGGTGATGGGGCTCGGCCGTAGGTGGTCTCGGGGCGAGCGCCGCCCGATGGCCGCGAATCACGTGTCGGCCTGCTGCCTCGCCGTCGTGGTGTGTAGCCCGAAGAGCAAGAAGAACAGCGTGAGATCCCCGTCGGTGTCGACCCACCCACCCTCGGCCTCGAGAATGCGCCCGGCCACGGCGAGCATCTCGAGCCCCTCCGCGCGGCCCCCCGGCCATTCCGCCGTCGTCAGCAGATCGAGCGCATGCCGTCGTCCGAACTCGCGTACGGCGTCGAGCCGCCGAGATGCGGCTGCCGCGATGGCGTCGTTCGCCCACGCCCAGAGGAAGGTCCCAGCGCAGATCGACGCCGTTCCGACGACGCAGACCTCTGCGGCCACGGCGTCAGCGCGGCGCGCGAAGGTGAGCGTCCGGCGATCCAGATCCCAGCGGTACGGCGCTCCCGCCAGATCGAAGCGCTCGGTCCAGTCCCGGTTGCGGGCCTGCATCAGTGCGACCGCCTCGCGGCTCCACTCGGCCCAGTTCACTTCAGTGGGCATCGGCCTCCCAAGGTTGTTCGGCTTCAGAGAGCGCCGACAGCTCACGTGCTAGCGCGTACCGAACGACGGAGGAGTCTGGGTGGTCGTACGAACACCGTGCGTTCGCCGGAGCGGCGGAGGCCGATCACTCGTCACACAGAGCCCGAACGGTTCAGGCCAAGCCTGAATTCTCACGAGGGCGGGGAACAGCTCCTAGCTACGCGTGGCCCGAGCTGGCGGACGCGTTGCGGGCCAACCGAACGTGTGAAGTCCGGCGCGCGCCCATCGGCCGTCGATGCTCAGGTCGCAGCCAGCCGCAACACGAGCGATGCCGCGGCCGGCAGGAGAAACAGCGCCGGGTAGCCGAGGTGCGAGTACCAACGAGCGCGCACGACGGTCACGATGGCGCCGACGAAATACACGACCAAGCCGATCGCGGCCGCAGCCCCGATCAGAGGCACCGCGAGGCCGATCAACAGGCCAAGCGCGCCCGCGGCTTTCAGGACACCGAGCAGGAATAGCCACGAGTGCGGCACCCCGTACTTGGTCATGTTGTCGACGACCCACTCGGCGCCGGTGAAATCGACGTAGGCCGCATACGCGTAAATTGCAGCGGCCAGGACGGTTACAACGACGAATGCGGTGGACATGCGGAGCTCCCTTCGCAAGAGGTGGCGCGCAGCGGGCATGCCGGGTGCGCTTGGGCGTTCACCCGCTGCATTCACCCGGCGGAGTGTCGAGCCATGCGCTGACACGCTCGGCGGCCGCGCGCGCCCACGCCGCGTACATCGCCGGTCCGGGATGGAATCCGTCGCTCGCCATCGCCGCGGGGTCGATGGCGACGTCGAGTGCGAGGTGCTCGACGTCGGGCTGGGCACCGGCCCACGCCGCGAGCGCGCCGTCGAGCGCCCGCGCGCGGCGGCCCAGGTACCCACGCAGCGGCTCGGGCAGCGACGGAAACTCGCCCACCCGCGGCAAGCCCGAGAGGAGGACGTACCGCACCCCGAAGCGCTCACGCAGGAGGGCAATGACCGCCTGGAGGTCGGCGAGCACCGCGGCCGGGGCGCGGCCGGCGGTCACGTCGTTGAGACCGAGCGAGGTCACGGCCACGTCGAAGGGCTCGGGGGCGAGCGCGGCCAGGTGGCGGCACGTGCCGGCGGCGGTCGCGCCCGTGCGCGCCACCAGCCGCCACGCGAGCGGCCCGTCGGCGGCGAGGGCGCCGACGAGCTGGCCCAGGAGGGCCTCGTCCTGTGACGGGGCGCCGACGCCGGCCGGGGCCGAATCGCCGACCACGAGCAGGCGCAGCGGGGGCGCGCCGGGCGTGGCGCCGGGCGGCGCACCCGCGGCCGGGTCGCCCCGGC
>JBJMNL010000370.1:0-2320 GCA_045804285.1 Gemmatimonadaceae bacterium | reverse complement strand
GGCGAGGGTGATGAACTGGAAGCGGTAGCCCATCGCGCCGAGCTCGCGCTGGAACCTCGCGATGGTGCCGGCGTCGAGGTTGCGCTGCCAGTTGAACGACGGCGAGCAGTTGTAGGCGAGCATCTTCCCAGGAAAGCGGTCGTGCACCGCCTCGGCGAAGCGGCGCGCCTCGGCGAGGTCGGGGGTGGACGTCTCGCACCAGCAGAGGTCCGCGTAGGGTGCGTACTCGAGCGCGCGGGCGATCGCCGCGTCGAGCCCGGGGCGGATGACGAAGTAGCCCTCGGCGGTGCGCTCTCCCGTCGTGAAGCGCCGGTCGCGCTCGTCGATGTCGCTCGTCAGGAGGGTCGCCGCCTGCGCGTCGGTGCGGGCGACGAGCACCGTCGGCACGCCGCAGACGTCGGCGGCGAGGCGCGCGGCGGCGAGCGTGCGGACGAACTGCGACGTCGGCACGAGCACCTTGCCCCCCATGTGCCCGCACTTCTTCTCCGACGCGAGCTGGTCCTCGAAATGGACGCCGGCGGCGCCCGCCTCGATCATCGCCTTCGTGAGCTCGAAGGCGTGGATCGGGCCGCCGAAGCCGGCCTCGGCGTCGGCGACGATCGGCACCATCCAGTCGCGCCCGTTCGCCTTCCCCTCGCTCCACTCGATCTGGTCGGCGCGCATCAGCGCGTTGTTGAGCCGGCGCACGAGCGCCGGCACCGAGTTCGACGGATAGAGCGACTGGTCCGGGTACGTCTGCGCGGCGAGGTTGCCGTCCGCGGCGACCTGCCATCCGCTCAGGTAGATCGCCTGCAGCCCCGCGTTGACCATCTGCACCGCCTGGGCGCCGGTGAGGGCGCCGAAGGTGTGCAGGTAGCTGGCCCCGTCGAGCAGCGCGCGCAGACGCTCCGCCCCGTGCCGCGCGACGGTGTGCTCGACGCGGAGCGAGCCGCGCAGCCGCACGACGTCGGCGGCGGAGTAGTCGCGCCGGATCCCAGCCCACCGCTTCCCGGAGGTCCATTCGCCGGCCAGCTCGCCGACCTGCTTCTCGAAATCGCTGCGCCCCATCGGTCCTCCCCTCGCTGTGGTCTGAGCGTTCAACGCCTTCGACTTCGCCGACTCCCGCGCGCCCGCGACCCGCTCAGCGGCGCGACAGGAGACGGTAGCCCGGAAGGGTGAGAAACTCGGCGAACTCCTCACCCAGCACGAGCTCGTCGAGGAGCGCGGCCGCGTCCGCGAAGCGCGACGCGGCGCCGTCCCCTCCCCCGCCGCCGAGCCCGGCGAGCTCCTCGTCGCGCACCCGGCGGTAGAGCGCCTCGGTCACCGTCGCGCCCTCCGCCAGCGGCGCGGCGTGGCGGATCCACTGCCAGAGCTGCGCGCGGCTGATCTCCGCCGTCGCCGTGTCCTCCATGAGGTTGTGGATCGCCACCGCGCCCTGGCCGCGGAGCCACGCCTCGAGGTACTGGATGGCGACGTTGACGTTGTTGCGCACGCCGCCCTCGGTCACGCGGCCGCCCGGCACCGTGAGGTCGAGCAGCGCGGCGGCGTCGGCGCGCACGTCGTCGCGTCGCTTCTCCTTCTGGTTCGGGCGCGCGCCGAGCACGGCGTCGAACACCTCCGTGGCGACCGGGACGAGGTCCGGGTGCGCGACCCAGGTACCGTCGAAGCCGTCGCCCGACTCGCGGAGCTTGTCCTCGCGCACGCGGGCGAGCGCCGCGGCGTTCACCTCCGCGTCGCGGCGGCTCGGCACGAACGCCGCCATGCCGCCGATGGCGTGGGCGCCGCGGCGGTGACAGGTGCGCACCAGGAGCTGCGCGTAGGCGCGCATGAAGGGCACCGCCATCGTCACCTGCGCGCGGTCGGGGAGGACGAAGCGCGGGTCGTGGCGGAACTTCTTGATGAAGCTGAAGATGTAGTCCCAGCGCCCGGCGTTGAGGCCGGCCGCGTGCTCGCGCAGCTCGTAGAGGATCTCGTCCATCTCGAACGCCGCGAGCGCCGTCTCGATGAGCACCGTCGCGCGGATGGTGCCGCGCGGGATGCCGAGGAGCTCCTGCGCGCGAACGAAGACGTCGTTCCAGAGCCGCGCCTCGCGGTGGCTCTCCAGCTTCGGCAGATAGAAGTACGGGCCGGAGCCGCGGTCGAGGAGCTCGCGCGCGTTGTGGTGGAAGTAGAGGCCGAAGTCGAAGAGACTCGCCGACACGGGGCGTCCATCGACCTCGAGGTGCGCCTCGTCGAGGTGCCAGCCGCGTGGGCGGACGACGAGCGTCGCGACCGCGTCCCTGTGCGCGTAGCGCTTCCCCTCCGCCGTGGTGAAGTCGAGGCGGCGCCGCACCGCGTCCAT
>JBJMNL010000369.1:0-1886 GCA_045804285.1 Gemmatimonadaceae bacterium | reverse complement strand
GGCGCCGGCGGCGGCTCGGCGCCGGCGGGCGCGCCGTCCGCCGCGCCGTCCGCCGCGCCCGACTCGGCGAGCGGCACGACGTACAGCTCGGCGGTGCCGGTGCGGTCGGAGGTGAAGTAGAGCGCCGCGCCGTCGGCGCTCCACGCCGGCGCGCTCTCGACGGCGCGGCTCCGCGACGCGACGCGCGTCACGCGGCCGGTCGTGTCGAGGACGACGATCGCCGAGCCGCCACCGCGCGCGACGAGCGACGCGGCGACGTGGCGCCCGTCGGGGGACCAGCGCGGCTCCCCCCACACCGAGTCGGCGCTCGTCCCGGTGAGGGGGGAGACGACGCGCCCGTCGGGGGAGACGCGCACGAGGCGCGTCGTGGCCGGCGCCGCCTGCACGGCGACGATCGCGCCGTCGCTCCGCCGCGCGTCGGGGGCGGAGAGGCGCGCGCCGCGCGTGAGCCGGTGCTCGCGTCCCCCGCGCTGCACCCAGAGGTCGGAGCGGATCACGTACGGCGTCGTGAAGTCGAGCTGCGCGTAGAGAAGGGCCCCGTCGGGGAGCGCGACGTTGACGTCGGTGCCGTTGCGGCGCCCCAGCGCGCGCGGCCGGCCGCCGGCGGCGCTCACCTCGTAGGCGGCCGGCACGTCGCGCCCCGTGCTCCCCGCGTACACCAGCCGCGCGCTGTCCGCCCACCGCGGGTGGAGCGCGTACCACCCGCCGCGCGTGAGGTCGCGCCAGCCGGCGACGGGAGACGCCGCGCCGCCGAGCCCCGCGACGACCGCCGCGCTGTCGCGGCGCAGCGAGTCGCGCCACTCGCGCCACCCGCGCTCGAGGGAGACGCCGAAGCTGCGGCGCGCCGCCGAGTTGAGGAAGAAGGGGATCGGCTGCGCGCTCGAGCGCTCGACGAACGCCCGCACCCGCTCCGGGCCGCGGGTCCGCGCCAGGTAGTCGAGGAGGAGCGAGCCGTAGCCGTACGCCGCCTCCCCCTGGGGAAAGCGGGGGGTGGCGAGACTCAGCTCATCGAGCCGCGGCACGGCGCCGGCGAGCTCGGTGGAGCGGGCGAGCATGCGGTGCGGCGAGCCGGCGATGCGCCCGTAGCCGGTCAGGTGCGACTCGTAGTAGACGGCGAGCCCCTCGGTCACCCACGCCGGCGCGTAGAGGTTCGGGAAGAGGACCGGGTTGCGGCCGAACACGCGCTGGGCGCCGCGCCACCACCCGCGCGAGCGGTCGAGGTGGAAGATGTGCGTCAGCTCGTGGGTGATGACGAGCGCGCTCCAGTCGTCGAAGTAGCGCAGCGACGGCTCGTCCACCGGCGGGTGCGCGTAGATGACGACGCGGTTCGTCGGCAGCGGCGTGGCGTAGCCGTTCGAGAAGTCCACGTTGTCGGCCACGACGAGCTCGATCGTGCCGCGCGGCGGCACCAGCTCCGCGGCGAGCGCCGCGTACGCCCGCTCCGCGCTCGCCGCCGCGCGCCGCGCCGCCTCCTCGAGCGGGGGGGTGAAGTGCACGGCGAAGTGGGGAGTGCGGAGCGTGCGCCAGTCGGCGTCGGGCACCAGCTGCGCGCGCGCCGCGGGCGCGGCGAGCAGCGAGCCGCAGATGCCGACGACGAGCGAGAGGGGACGCGCGAAGCGCGCGGCGACGCTCACGACTCCCCGCTCCCCGCTTCCGCCCTTCCTCACCGCCCGAGCTCGGCGAAGTACTTCTCCAGCCCCTCCACGATGCCGTCCGCGTACCGCTGCCGATAACCAGGGTCCCGCATCGCGTTCTCCTGCTCCGGGAACATGAGGAAGGCGCCCTCGCACAGCACGGCCGGGTACCAGGTGGGGCGGGCGACGGCCAGGTTCTGGTAGTGAACGCCGAGGTCGCGCAGGCCGAGCCGGGCGGCGAGGGCGCGCTGC
>JBJMNL010000368.1:0-3357 GCA_045804285.1 Gemmatimonadaceae bacterium | reverse complement strand
GCGTTGGCCGGACTGGTCCGGCTCCCGGGCTGGCTCGTCACCACGATCGGCGTAGGCATGATCGCCGGGCATGACCTGCTGGATGCCATCCGCCCGGCAGCATTCGGCACCTGGGCGCCGCTGTGGATCGTGCTGCACGCGCCGGGCGCGCTGCTGGCGACGCCCCGCGTCTTCGTCTTCGCGGCCTATCCCCTGGTGCCGTGGATCGGCGTGATGGCGGTCGGCTACGGTCTCGGGCAGGTCTTCACCTGGCCGGCCGAGCGGCGGCGGGCCTTTCTGCTCCGGGTGGGCATGGCCCTGACGCTCGGCTTCGTCCTGCTGCGGGCGCTAAACGGCTACGGCGATGCCCCGCAGTGGGCACCGCAGCGGACTGCCACCCACACGTGGCTCTCCTTCCTGAACACGACGAAGTATCCGCCGTCGCTGCTGTTCCTGCTCATGACGCTCGGGCCCGCGCTACTCCTGCTACGGGTGACGGACGGCGGCACACCCCGTCTCCTGCGTCCCGCGCTCACCTTCGGGCGCGTGCCGATGTTCTACTATCTACTGCACGTGCTCTGTATGCACCTGCTGGCGGTGCTTCTGAGCGCGATGCGCTTCGGGGCCGTGCACTGGATGTTCGAGTCGCCGAGCCTCGCGCACTTTCCCGTGACGCAGCCGCCCGGATGGCCTGTGCCCCTGCCCGTGGTGTACCTCCTCTGGGCCCTGGTCGTCGTGCTGCTCTATCCGTGCTGCCGTTGGTTTGCCGCCCTCAAAGCGCGGCGAGCGGACCCATGGCTGAGCTATCTCTGACGCACTACGCGACCCGGCCGCGGGACGGTATGGCGCGAAGCCTCGAACTCGACGCTGAAGCGCACGACGCCGTCGCTCATCTCGGACCCATCGGCCGACAGAGGCGGATCTGGCCGAGACGCGCCGGGTCGCCGATGAGATCGATGGCCGTGATCCTGTCTCCGCCCGTGGTGAAGGAATAGAGCACGCGCGGCACGCCGCCGGGCATCCACACCACCGCCGGTGCGCCGTCGAGGAGTGCTCGTGAGGCGCCGCGGGCGCGACGCGCGAAGGTAGCGACCGCCTCTGCGCCTCGCGTCTCCTTCGGCGCGCCGAGCGCGGCGGCATACGTGTCGGCGCGGAGGACGACGTCCGGATCGAGGACGGCGAGCAGTGCGTCGAAGTCGCCGTGGCGCGCCGCCGCGAGGAAGGCATCGACGACCGCGGCCTCGGCGAGCCGGCGGGCCGGTCCGGCGGCGTTCCCCGCACGCACGCGGGCCCGGGCACGGCTCGCGAGTTTGCGGGTCGCTGGCACACCGCGGTCGAGGATGGGAGCGATCTGGTCGAACGGGTACGCGAAGATGTCGTGCAGAACGAACGCGACTCGCTCCGGCGGACTGAGGGTGTCGATGACGACCCCCAGGGCGAGTCCGACCGATTCGGCAAGGAGTGCCTCGCGCTCCGGGTCGGACGCTCCCGCGGTCGCGTGCGACTCGGACAGTTCCGCGCCGACAGGCGGCTGGGGCCGTGATCGCTGGGCCTCGAGCATGCTCAGGCAGACCCGAGAGACGACCGTGGTCAGCCAGCGGTCCAGGTGGTCGATGGCGGCGATGTCCGCGCGGTTGAAGCGCAGCCAGGCCTCCTGGACGGCGTCGTCGGCGTCGGTCGCGGAGCCGAGTATCCGACGGGCGATTGCGCGCAGGCGACCTCGGTGCTCCTCGAAGCGCGCGGCGAGCGGGGCGCCATCACCAGTCAGGTCACATTCCTCGGTCACCATCGGTCTCTCGGAGGAGGTCGGCGCGGCAGCGCCGGTGTGATCGCCCATCATCCGAGACCGAAGAGGACTACCATATGCAGCCCCCCGTGGAAGCGCGCACCAGCCGTCATCTGCTCATGCTCGTCACTGGTGGTACAGGCACGCTGGGACGCCTCGTCGTCACGCGCCTTCGCAGCGTCGGCTGCACGGTCCGAGTGCTCAGCAGGCACCGGCGCGCGGCGGGCGAGGGGATCGAGCTCGTGACGGGCGACCTGGAGACGGGGCAGGGGGTCGACGCCGCCGTCGATGGCGCAGAGGTCGTGGTGCACTGTGCGGGCAGCCCGAAGGGCGACGAGCTCAAGGCGGTGAACCTCGTGCGGGCGGCCGGGCGCGCCGGGGTGCGGCACCTGGTGTACATCTCGGTCGTCGGCGCCGACCGGGTTCCCGTCGTCAGCGCCGTCGACCGCGCCATGTTCAGCTACTTCGCGGCGAAGCGGGCCGCCGAGCGTGTGGTGGCGGCTTCCAGTCTCCCCTGGACGACGCTCCGCGCGACGCAGTTCCACGAGTTGATGTTAACGGTAGCGCAGCAGATGGCCAAGCTGCCGGTGATTCCAGTTCCGGCCGGGTTCCAGTTCCAGCCGATCGACGCCGGCGAAGTGGCGGACCGGCTCGCCGAACTGGCGCTCGGCACGCCCGCGGGGATGGTGCCTGACATGGCCGGGCCGAAGGCGTATGCGATGGCTGAGCTGATTCGCGGATACCTGCGGGCCGCACACCAAGAGCGACCCATCCTCTCGGTGCCGCTGCCCGGAGCGGCGGCACGCGCGTTCCGGTCCGGCGCCAATCTGGCGCCCGATCGAGCAGTGGGTCGACGGACCTGGGAGGAGTTCCTGTCCGGCCGAGTGCATGTGCCGGGTGACGGCCGACGGTGAGTCGCCTCGGCGCGCCTTTTCGGAGCGCCAGACCGTCATGAGCGCCTCGGGTCGCCTCGCCCGGATGGTCTTCAGGGCGTGGTGTGACGAGCGCCCGGGGCGTGTGCGCGACGTGGTGCCGGCGACGGCGTGTTGATTTCGCTGCGTGACCACAGATAGAGTTCTCAGACGGAACACAACCTTCGCCGCATGGAACCTGCTCAGATACGAGTGGAGGCCGCCACGGTCTCCGATCTTCCCGCGATCCGCGCGGCGTACGCTGATGCCCGGCTGATTCAGCGCGACCAGGGCGCAATCCTCTGGCCCGAGTTCCCGGACGAATCCATCGTCGCGGAGGTCGAGGCGGGGCGACTCTTCCGCGTCATGGACGGCGACGCGCTGGTCGGGGTGTTCACGGTAGCCCACGAGGACGAGGCGATCTGGGGTGAGCATGAGCGCGGAGAGCACCTCTATCTCCACCGGATCGCACGTGCGGCGACGTATCCCGGGCGGGGGCTCATCGGGGCCGTCCTCGGGTGGGCGCGGGCGCAGTGCCGTGCGCTCGGGCGCGCCGGCCTGCGGATGGACACGTGGGCGAGCAACGAGGCACTGGTCGCGTTCTACGAACGGCAGGGCTTCCGCGTCGTTGGCCGGCGGCGCATCGGGGTGGAGCCTCGGCTGCCGGCACACTACCATGGG
>JBJMNL010000367.1:0-18871 GCA_045804285.1 Gemmatimonadaceae bacterium | reverse complement strand
TATGGCAGCTCTCCCCTTCCCCACCGCGGGCGACGTCCTCGAAGGCGCGCCCGGCGCGCATCCCGCCCGGCGCGTCTCCCCGTTCGCCTTCGTCGGCGACCGGCTCTGGCTCGACTTCGTCAACTCCGACGACGCGTGGCGCGAGTCGCGCCCCGACGGGCGCGGTGACGCGCTCAACGACTTCGAGACGTTCGTCCGCTGGCTCGAGCTCGCGGCGCCCCTCGACGCCGAGCGCGCGGCGGGGATCCGGCGGCGGGCTCAGCAGCAGCCGGCCGGCGCCACCGCGGCCCTGGCCGACGCGCGCCGCGTGCGCGCCGCGCTGCGCGCCCTGGCCGAGCGGGGCGCCGAGCACCGGGGCGGCGACGTGCGCGTCGCGGCGCTCGGCGAGATCAACCGCATCCTCGGGCGGAGCGCCGGGATGCGCCGCCTCGAGCCGCGCCCCGACGGCAGCTTCGTGCGCACCTTCGCGCCGGTGGGCGACGCCTTCGCGAGCCTGCTCATCCCGGTGGTGGACTCGGCGGCCGACGCCCTGATCCTCGGCGAGCTGCCGCGCGTGCGCCGCTGCGCCGACCCTCGATGCGCGCGCGTCTTTCACGACGCGACGAAGAACGGGCGGCGGCGCTGGTGCGACATGGCGGTGTGCGGCAATCGCGCGAAGGCGGCGCGCCACCGCCGGCGGGTGGTGGAGCGGTAGCAAGCCCCGACATCGGCGACGCCCTCGGACGCTCTCCCTCTCTCGATCGCGGTCGCCGCTCCTCTTCACGAGGCGCTGCCCATGAGCCCGACGAGGATCGAGTGGACGGACGAGACGTGGAATCCGATGACCGGCTGCACGAAGGTCTCGGCCGGCTGCGACCATTGCTACGCGGACGTGATCGCCCACACCAAGACCCGGGACGTGTACCTCCGCCGGACCCCCGTGAAGCCGACCGAGGGGAGCCGAGCGGACCCGTTCGCGCCGCGTTTCTGGGAAGACCGCCTCGAGCAGCCGCTACGCTGGCGCGACCCGCGGCGCATCTTCGTCGACAGCATGTCGGACGTCTTCCACGCGCACTTCTCACTGGCGATGGTGCAGCGTGTCTTCGACGTGATGAACCGTGCCCGACGGCACCAGTTCCAGCTCCTCACGAAACGACCCGAACGCGCGTTGCGGATGGCGCCGCACCTGACGTGGACGCCCAACGTCTGGATGGGGACGTCGGTCGAGTCGATGGACGTTGCCCATCGTGCGGACACGCTCCGGGAGATCCCGGCGGTCGTGCGCTTCATCTGCGCCGAGCCGCTCCTCGGTCCGCTGGACGACCTGGACCTCACCGGCCTGCACTGGGTGATCGGCGGCGGTGAGAGCGGCGCGGGCGCTCGCCGGTGCGAGGAGGCGTGGGCGCGCGGCCTCCGGGATCGGTGCGTCGGCGCAGGTGTCGCGTTCTTCTGGAAGCAGTGGGGGGGCCGGACACCGAACGCCCGCGGCCGACTGCTCGACGGTCGCGAGTGGAATGAGTTTCCGGTGCCCCCCCCCGCCGCGCGCGCCCGGCCTACGCCACCTCCCGCTGTCCCTGCTTGATGTAGCCCATGTCCACCGCGTACCCGAGCAGCTTCTTCTGCAGCAGCCGGCGCCCGCGGAAGAGCCGCGACTTCACCGTCCCCTCGGGCACCTTCAGGATCCGCGCGATCTCCGCGTAGCGCAGGTCGTGCACGTCGCTCAGCACGACCGCGGAGCGGTACTCCGCCGGGAGTGCGTCGATCGCGCGCGTGATCTCCTCGTCGAGGAAGGAGTCGTAGAACCGGCGCTCCGGGTCCACCTCCCCCACGGCCTCGAACGGCAGCCGGCCGTCGCCGTCGTCCGCCGGCTGCACCTCGCGCGCGTCGATGCGCCGCTTCCGGCTCACGAACACGTGATAGAGGATGGTGAAGAGCCAGGCGCGGATGTTGGTGCCGAGGTGATACTGCTCCCAGCGCTCGAAGGCGCGCAGCACCGTGTCGGAGACCAGGTCCTCCGCGTCGTCGCGCGAGCGCGCGAGCTTGAGCGCGAAGCTGTAGAGCGCGTCGAGATGCACGAGCGCCTCGGCCTCGAACTGCTTCCGCCGCGCGGCGGGGGGCGCGGCGTGCTCCCGCGCGACCTCGATCGTCGCCGGCGCGTCGGCGACGCGGCCGCCGACGCGCGTGCCCTCCCCCCGGAGGGCGTCACTGCCCACACCCATCGTGACCATTGCCTTCTCCCGATCCGCCCGGCCACCACACCCGCGGGCTCGCCGGGAGCACACCCGGCCGACCGCCCACCTCCGACCGCCGCCGCACCGCGCCGCGCAGCCGTCGCGTCCACCGATCGTGCACCTCCCACGACGCTACTCGCTCCCGGCCTCCTGGCAAGGGCGACCAAAGGACTACGTCGTGAGGAATACGTCCAACGTGCTCCAGCGTCCCGGTCCCGTCCGCTCGGCCGAGCTCAGCTTCGTCACACGCTCCTCATCGGCGCCCCGGCCCCGTCGCGCACGTGCATGGCGATGAAGCGCTTGAGGTCGAGCGCGAGCCCCTGGAGCGCGGCGGCGTCCCGCTGGACGCGCGAGATCAGGAGCGCCCCCTCGAGCGCCGCCACGACGAAGCGCGACAGCCGCGCCGCGTCCGTCCCCTCCACCAGCTGGGGGCGAGCCTCCCAGAGCAACGCCTCGATCTGACTCGCCCAGCGCCCGAAGACGATGTCGATGCGCACGCGGAACCCTTCGTGCGCGTCGGCCATCTCCGAGGCCAGGCTGCCGAAGGGGGATCCGCCCCTGCACCCACGCTCCACCTGCAACGCGACCAGCGTGTCGATGAACAGAGCGAGTCGCTCGAGCGGGTCGATCATCGGCTCCCGCAGGATCGCCAGGCCGCGCTCGGCGAAGCGCTCGAACTGCCGCTCGATCACCTGGTACCCGAGCTGCTCCTTCGACTCGAAGTAGTGATAGAAATGACTCTTCCCGCTCAGCTTCGATTCGCGAATGACGTCCTCGACCGAGGTCTGCCTGTACCCTCGCTCGGCGATGAGCCGCGCGGCGGCGTCGAGGATCTTCGAGCGTCGGTCTCTCACGAAGGCCATGATGGGACTAATCGGTCCGATGGTCGAACAAGCCTGGTATGTTTCGGTAAATCATTGAGGACGGCTGATATACAACATCATCAGTGACCCCGACGCACGCGGATCGCGGCCGCGTATCGGCGTATTAATGGACCGATGGGTCCTATTGGTTCCCGCCGCTGCCCGGCGCCCCCGCCCTCCCCTCCGATCCAGCCCCGTCATGCCGACCGTCCACGTCGTCCGCACCTACCTGGAGATGACCGCGCCGGGCGCGCTGCGCCCGGCGCCGGCGCCCGACCACGTCACCGCCGTGCGCGTCGAGCGCCGACGCGCACCCTCGGCCGCGGAGTACCGCGCGCTGTACCGCGAGGTCGGGGAGCGCTACCACTGGCGCGACCGCCACGCCTGGAGCGACGCGCAGCTCGGGGAGTACCTCGCGGGGGACGACGTCGCGCTCTGGGTGCTCACCGTGGGCGGCGAGACCGCGGGCTACTTCGAGCTCCGCCGCGCCTCACGCGACGCGGGGCCCGACGGCGACGCGGACGTCGAGATCGTCTACTTCGGCCTCGTCGGCCGCTTCATCGGGCGCGGGCTCGGCAAGTACCTGCTCACCCGCGCCGTCGAGGAGGCGTGGCGCACGCGCGGCGCGGCCCGCGTCTGGCTGCATACCTGCACCCTCGACGACCCCGCGGCGCTCCCCAACTACCTGGCGCGCGGATTCGCCGAGGTGAAGCGGGAGACGTACGCGGCCGAGCTCTGAGCCGGCGCGCGGGCGACCGCTGGGTGGGCGGCCGCTGGCAACTGCTGGCGGAAGACGCGGTCCGCTCCGCTCCCCCTCCCGATTCCCGGCCGGTGGACGGTGGTCCGGTTCTTTCTCTGGCCGTGCCCGCCATCCTCGACCGGGAACGTCCATGCACTGGCTCGGCTACGTCGCCCTCGCTGTCGCGGTGCTCGTCGTCGGGGCGCTCGCGCTCGTCGGCTTCCTGTACCTCACGCGTGGCACCCCCGTCCACCGGGTGCGCGCGCCGGGTGACGCCGCCGGCCCGCCCGGTGTCCACGATCCGCTCTTCTGCCACACGATGGAGCTTCTCACCAAGACGCCGCTCGCGCCCGGGCATCGCGTCGAGGTGACCACCTGCGGCGACGAGACCTACCCGCGCCTGTGGGAGGATCTGCGGTCGGCACAGCGCTCGATCACGTTGCAGATGTACTACTGCCAGCCCGGGCGGATGGCCGACGAGCTGCGCGAGATCCTGATCGAGCGAGCGCGCGCCGGCGTCCGCGTGCTCTTCCTGCGCGACGCCTTCGGCTCCGGCCCTCTCCCCGAGGCGTACATCGACTCGCTGAAGGCGGGGGGCGTGCAGGTGGCCGTCTTCCGCCCGACGCGCTGGTACGAGCTGCACAAGGTCCAGCACCGCTCGCACATCCGCGTGGTCGTCGTGGACGGCGTCGTCGGCTGGACGGGGGGCTTCGGGATCGACGACAAGTGGTACGGCGACGGCCGGCACGCTGACCAGTGGCGCGACACGAACGTGCGCTTCGAGGGGCCGGCGGTGCTCCAGCTCCAGGCGACGCTCGCCGCGGGCTGGGCCGAGGCGACGGGGGAGCTCCTCACCGGCGACCATTTCTTCCCCGCCGAGGAGCAGGGGCCGGCGGGCGGCGTCCTCGCGGGGCTGCTGCACGCCGCGCCGACGATCGGCAGCACCTCCGCCGAACGGTTCCTCGCGCTCTCGATCGCCTCGGCGCGCGAGCGGCTCTACGTCACCAACTCCTACTTCGTCCCCGACGACGACTTCTGCGACCTGCTCGCGCAGGCCGCGAAGCGCGGCGCCGACGTGCGCGTCCTCACGTGCGACCGCGACGGCGACGTCAAGGCGACTTACTACGCGGGCCGCACCCGCTACGAGCGGCTCCTCCGCGACGGCGTCCGCATCTTCGAGTACCGGCCGGCGATGATGCACGCGAAGTCGATCGTCGTCGACGGCCGCTGGGCGGCGGCGGGCACGATGAACTTCGACAACCGCTCGCTGGCGTTCAACGACGAGTCGGTGCTGATGGCGCTCGACGACGACCTCGGCGCGCGCCTGGAGCAGATCTTCCTCGCCGACCTCGAGTACGCCGCCGAGATCCACCTCGACCAGTTCCGCCGCCGCCCGCTGACGGACCGGGTGATCGAGCGGGCGGCGGCGAGCGTGGCGAGGGTGCTTTAGGCGGGGCGGAAGGAGAGCAGAAAGGCGGAGGAGAGCAGAAGGGCGGAATGAGGCACGAGGCATGAGGCCGGGACGCTCCGCGTGGCTTGGCTGGCCACCGGTGAGGTCCCGGCCTCATGCCTCATCCCTCATGCCTCATTCCGCCCTTCGCTCTTCATTCCGCCCTTCGCCTTCGCCCTTCCAGCTCCCCGATGTACTCCATCAGCTCGTGGTACGCCCTCACGTGCTCCGCCTTCGCGACGCGAAAGTGCTCGTCGAGGCCGGCGCGCATCGCCTGGGAGACGTTGCGCTGGGCGACGGCGAACGCGGTCACGAGGGCGAGGGCGCGCTCGCTCACGGCGGGGGGCGGCCCGGCGGCGATCGGCGTGGGCTCGGGCTCGGCGACCGTCCGCGGCGGGGGGTCGCCGGTGTGGTCGCGCTCCATCACCGCGACCGCCCGCCGCGACCGCCGCCGCCGCCCCGGCTCCCCTTGAATGGTCGCCCGCCGCCGCGCCGCGGGCCGCCCCCCTTCGCCTCGCCGCCACGCGCCTCGCCGCCACGGGCGTCCCGGCGCCCGTCGCCGTCCCTCCGGCGCGAGCCGTGCCGTCCGGCGCCGCGCGCCCCCCCGCCCCCTCGCCCGCGCTCGCGGCGGAGCTCGGACGCGGCCTCGCGCGCCCGCCGCTCCTCGCGCGAGGAGCCGTGCACCTCCGCGGCGCGCGCCTCGCGGTCGTCCACCTCGTCGGGCGACCACGGCCGGTCGAGCGCCTCCTGCAGCTCGTCGAGCGTGCGCGCGCGCACCGCGCCCCGCTGCCCGCGCAGCACCACGAAGCGCAGCGGCCGGTCGAGCACGGGCAGCTCCTCCTCGGCCAGCGTGCGCGCGAGCTTCTCCGGAAGGCGAAGCCGGGCGACGGCGAGCACGGGAGCCCCCTCCCCGTCCGGCGCTCCACGCTCACCCTCCGCGCCGGGCGGCCGGGACGCCGCGCGTGAGGCGTGGGGCGTGGAGGGAGCCTGGCCCTCCTCGACGTCGTAGTCGATCTCCACCTCGCGGTCGCGCACCGTGGTCGTCGGCGGCAGCGCCCAGAGCCGCTCGCGCTCCTCGGCCGGCACGAAGTCGCCCACGCGCACGCGCAGCGGCGCCTCGCGGAAGGCGTCCATCGAGTCCACGCCGGCGAGCTGCGATTCGTACAGGGCCGCGAGCTCGGGGAAGCCGAGGCGCGGCGTGGCGCCCCCGGAGCGCCGGTACATCTCGCGCACCTCCTCGATCGCGGGCCGGTTCTTCTTCACGGCTACGTGGCGCGCGTCGAAGCGCGCCAGCGCCTCGGCCAGCACGCGCCGCGCCCGCTCGGCGAGCTCCGGCGGGAACGGCCCCTCGATCGGCTCGACCTCGCGCTCCAGCTCGAAGCCGAAGTAGGTGACCCGGCGGCGGAGCGCGAGCGGCGCGTGCTTGCGGCGCGGGTCGTAGACGAGCTCCGCCTCGCCGCGCGTCGCGTAGCGGCGGATCAGGTCGAGCGGCACCTGCGTCCCCTCGACCGACGCGCGCGGGATGCCGAAGCGGTCGGCGAAGTAGCGCAGCGCGCCGGCGATCGCCCCCCAGCTCCCGCAGACGCTCGTCTTCGAGACGCGCGCCTCCTGCCCGTCCGCCGTCTCCTCGTCGATCACGAGGTCGAAGGGCATGAAGCGCGCGAGCAGGTCGACGAACTTCCGGAACACGTGGTCGCGCGCCTGCGGCATGCGCGTCGGCAGCGGGAGCCCGACGCTGCGGTAGACGCTCGCCATCGCGAGCGCGGCGTCCTCGATCGACTTGACGAGCACGCCCCGCTCCTCCGCCCACCGCTCGATCGACTCGGCGTCGAACAGGTGGCGCGGCAGCCCGTAAACCTCCCCCATGTAGCCGGCGCGAGAGAACGCCTCGGCGTACAGGTTGTACGCCGTCAGGTGGTCGCTCCCGGGGACGAGCACGCCGTCGAGGTCGCGCTCCTCGCGCGTCATCCGGTGCAGGCTCTCGATCGAGCTCATGACGGCGAGGTAGGGGATCAGCTCGTCGTCGGCGTTCACGATCAGCTCCGCCCACTGGCGGTCGACCGGCAGCGCCTCCACGCGCCTGCCGTACTGCGACAGCCGCCCGTGCTCGTCGATGACGCCGCGCGCCTGCAGGTGCGCGTAGGCGCGCCGGTACGCGACGCGGTCGAGCGGCACGGGGAGGTCGAGCTCGTCGGCGCGGACGCCGAGGTCGGCGCAGGTGAGCGCGACCCGCTCCGAGTCGCCGGCGAGCTGGAACTCCGGCGCGGTCGGCCGGAGCGAGCGGAAGTCGATGTCGCGGTCGGAGAGGATGAAGACGCGCCCCCCCTCGACGCGCCCGTGCACGCGCCCCGCCATCTGCAGGATCTCGTTGGCGCCGAGGTGGGTGCGGGTGAGCACGTTCTTCCCGCGCTCGATGACGTTCGTGAAGCGCGTGTCGTCGATCACGACGGTGTCGAGCCCCTGCACGTTGAGCGCGCTCTGCCCCGCCGCGGTCATGGCGAGGAAATACGGCTTCTCCTCCTCCCCCTCGAGGAAGGGGCGGATGACGCGGATCGGCTCCCCGCCGTGGTAGTAGGCGGCGTTGATGCGCGGGAAGCGCGCCGCCACCTGCTGCGCCGCCTGCTCGACGCCGGCGCGCGTCGGCAGGAAGGTGCCGACGCCGCGCCGCTGCCGGGCGACCTGCTGGAGGAAGCGGTCGTCGAGGAACTCGAGCGGCTCCTTGTTCACCACCTCGACCTTGGCGCCCTTCTTCGGGTCGAACGAGTAGACCTCGAGCACCGCGGCGCTGTTCAGGTAGCGCGAGTAGAACGTCGGGTCCACCGTCGCCGAGAGCCAGATGAAGCGGCACCCGACGCGCTTGCCGAGCGACAGGCAGAGCTCGAGCTCGGCCGACGTCTGGTGGATCTCGTCCACCACGAGCGTGTCGGTCGGCAGGATGTCGCCGTCCTGGAACCAGCGCCGCGCGATCCCGGTGGTGACGATGACGACGTTCCACGTCGGCGTCTCCGGCGTCGCCTCGCGCTCGCGGTTGACGACGCCGACGCGCAGATCGGTGGTGCCGAGGATGGTCTCGGCGATCGGACGGATGGCGAGGGTCTTTCCCGTCCCCGTGCCGGCGACGATGCCGAACCCCTTCCCGGACGCGGCGAGCTGGCGCACCTCGGCGCCCTTCGTGCGCTCGAGATACGTCTCGATGTGCAGCCCGAGCGCGAGCTCGATCGTCTCGCAGGCGGCGCGCGTCGGCGCGATCACGATCACGCGCCCGGTGGGCGGCTCGGCGGCGACGAAGGCGTCGTGGTCGGGAGGGAGATAGCGGTCCTGAACGGAGCGCATCGGATCGGCTTCTGGTGATTGACGAGCGAGCCCTGTGGTCCCCGGCGCGCGACGCGGGCGCAATGCTGGTGCGCAAGGCGGGGGCCGCCCCTGCCCGGATCGCCGCGCTCGCTCCCCGAAATGAACACGACGCCAGGCCTCCCGCACAGTGCCCGCATCATGCCCGCACCGTGCCCGCAGGGCCCGACGCTCGCCCCTGGGGACGCGAGCCCCGGACGCGACGAAGCGCGGCGACCAGACATGGTCGCCGCGCTTCGTCCGTCGATGGGGCTCTATCGGCCTCGGGGAGAGCGGGCCGCGCTCAGTTCCCGCTGCCGGCCTGGCGGGCGCGCGCCCGGGCGATCGCGTCCGCTGCCCAGCCCCCGCTGCCCGAGCTCGTGCTGGGGCGCGGCGCCTGGGTCGTGCCGGTGTTCGTCGACGGCCGCGTCGTGGTCGGCTGCGTCCGCGCCGGCAGCGTGCGCCCCTCGGCGTAGTCGCAGCGTCCGTTGTGGTTGCGGTCGACGCACGTGTCCGCGCTGCGGCGGCGGTCGCGGTCGTAGCGCTCGTCACGGTCGTCGTCACGGTCGTCGTCGCGGTCGTAGCGGCGATCGTACGACGTCCCCTTGAACTTCTTCGACTTCCCCTTGCCCCTGCCGCCGGCGTCGTCGCCGAAGATCACGCGCCCGTTGGCCGGCCGGTTGCGCACCGCGTTCGCGCAGTCGGTGGGCGCCGGCTGCTGGCCCGGCGGCACCCCGTCGATCCAGATCCGACACATGCCCGGCGGCGGGCGGTGTCCCGGGGGAACGTTGTCGTTTCCGCCACGTCCCTTCCACCCCTGGGCACCGAGGGGCGCCGTGACGAGGGTGGTCCCGACCAACGTAGCCATCAGCGCGAAGCGTCGCATGCAGTATTCCTCCGTGAGGCCGGCCGCCATCGGCTGGCGCGGATCTCGAGTGCAGGGGGGGTGCCAGGGATCACCCGTCGGTACCGCGAACTCAACACATTGACGCTTCGCGACTTAGCCCGTAACACGCGGCGCCGGGCCGGCCGCCGCTGTCCATAACGTGGGACAGGGGCGTCCAGCGCGCTAGACCAGGGGCATGAGGACTCGCGGGCGGAGTGAGCGTGGAGCGTGTAGCGTAGAGGGGGTTACATCGACCGACTTCCCACTCCCGCGTCTTATGGCCTTCCCCGCCCCCGACCTCGACCGCGCCCACGATCCCGGCCACGACGTCGCGCGGGATCGCGCCGCCGGCCTCCCCGCGGCCGCGCCGGCGCTGGGCGGCCGCGTGCTCGTCGGCACCGCGTCGTGGACCGACCCGACGCTCCTCGAGGGGGAGATCTTCTACCCGGCCGACGTCCGCACGCCGGAGGCGCGGCTCCGCTACTACGCGACGCGCTTCCCGCTCGTCGAGGTGGACGCGACCTACTACGCGCTCCCGACGCGCGCCACCGCGGAGCTCTGGCGCCAGCGCACGCCGCGCGACTTCACCTTCAACGTCAAGGCGCACGCGCTGATGACGGGGCAGCCGAGCGAGGTGAGCCGCCTGCCGAAGCTGCTGCGTGAGGCGCTGCCGTCCGAGCTCGCGGCGAAGACGCGGATCTACGCCAAGGACCTGCCGCCCGACCTCTACGACGCGGTCTGGGCGATCTTCGTCGACGCGCTCGAGCCGCTGCGCGCCTCGGGAAAGCTCGGCGCCGTGCTCATGCAGTACCCGCGCTGGTTCACGCCGACGCGCGCCAACCTCGACGCGCTCCTCGACGCGCAACGCCGCCTCGCCGAAGCGCCGGGCGGGGCGCTGCTCGGTCCGGTGGAGCTACGGAACCACCTCTGGTTCGACGGCCGCCCGGAACGCGCCGAGCGTCTCTTCCGATTCCTGGCCGACCACGAGGTGCCGTACGTCATGGTGGACGGCCCGCGGGGACTGACGAGCAGCGTGCCCCCGCTCGCCGCCGTGACGTCGCCGCGCCTCGCGATGCTCCGCCTCCACGGCCGCCGCGACGCCACCTGGGAGAAGCCGGGCGTCCCGACGGTGGAGCGCTATCGCTATCTCTACGACCGCGAGCAGCTCGAGAGCTGGATCCCGGCGGTCGAGGAGGCGGCCAGGTCCACCGCGCGGGTGCACGTGCTGTTCAACAACTGCCACGGGAACTACGGGACGACGAACGCGATCGAGTTCGACGCACTGCTGCGGGAGGGCGGAGTGAACCGCGAAGGGCGGAATGAGAAGCCCGAAAGGGCGGGATGAGAAGCCCTGAAGGGCGGAAGGAGAAGCCCTGAAGGGCGGAATGAGGCATGAGGCATGAGGCCGGGACCCCACCGGTGGCTTTGCTGGCCACTAGTGGCGTCCCGGCCTCATGCCTCATTCCGCCCTTCCAATTCCGCCCCTCGCAGTTCATTCCGCCCTTCGCAGTTCACTCCGCCCTTCCGAACGCTCAGTCCCCGAACGAGATCCCCGTCGCTCTCGCCGTCAGCACCATGTCGTGATTCGGGTCCACCCGCTTCTCGTGCTTCAGCACCTCGGTGATCGGCACGGTGACGATGTGCGGGCTCTGGAGCGCGACCATGTGGCCCCACCGCTGCTCGGCGACGGCGCGCACCGCGGCGCCGCCGAAGCGGGTGGCGAGCAGGCGGTCGTAGCCGGTGGGCATGCCCCCGCGCTGAAGGTGGCCGAGCACGAGCGAGCGCGTCTCCTTTCCCGTGCGCTCGTGGATCTGGCGGGCCAGCGCCTCGGCGACCCCGCCGACGCGCTTCGCCTGGCCGGGGAGCGACGTGCCGAGGACCGACTCCTGACCGCCCACCGGGTACGCTCCCTCGGCGACGACCACGATCGAGAAGAAGCGGCCGGCGCGGTCGCGCTGCAGGACCTTCTCGCACACCCGGTCGATGTCGTACGGGATCTCGGGGATGAGGATCACGTCCGCCGTGCCGGCGACGCCGCTGTGGAGCGCGATGAAGCCGGCGCTGCGCCCCATGACCTCGAGCACGATCACCCGGTCGTGGCTCTCCGCGGTGGTGTGCAGCTTGTCGATCGCCTCGATCGCGGTGTTGACGGCGGTGTCGAAGCCGAACGTCGTGATCGTGCCGCTCACGTCGTTGTCGATCGTCTTCGGCACCCCGACGATCTTCATCCCCTTCTCGACGAGGCGCTGCCCGATGGCGAGCGAGCCGTCGCCGCCGATGGTGATGATGGCATCGATCCCGAGGTTGCGGGCGTTCTCGATCAGCTCGTCGGAGCGGTCGATCTCGACGTAGCTGCCGTCGGCCTGCTTGAGCGGGTAGCAGAACGGGTTCCCGCGGTTGGTGGTGCGGAGGATCGTGCCGCCGAGGTGGGCGATCCCGCGCACCGACTCGCGCGTCAGCGGGATGACCTCGTCCTCTCCCATCAGGCCGGCGTAGCCCCGCTTGATCCCGAGCACCTCCCAGCCGCGGTTGACGGCCGAGAGCACCGCGGCCCGGATGACCGCGTTCAGACCGGGGGCATCGCCGCCGCCGGTGGAAAGAGCAATGCGCATCGTGTGAGACGTCGTTCGGTGAGAGCCGCGCGGCAGGCGCGCCGACTGGGGCGGGCGTATGAAATCGAGCCAGTGAAATTAGCGGGTCGCGCGTCGCGGCGTGCTCGCGGCGTGCTCGCTCAAAGGGAGCCCTGAGCGGGACGGCTGGCGTGGGAGAAGGCAACGCCGCCCTCGCGAGCGAGCTGGGCTGCGGCGAGGCGCGGCCGCCGTCGCAGCGTCACGACGGCGCCCGCGTCTCCCCGTTACGAACTACGGCTGCCGGAGTAGCTGCACGACCTCGCCCGGCCGCGCGTGCCGCCGGAGCTTCGACTTCTCGAACACCGGGACCCCGTCGCGCACCACCTCGAATCGTCCGCCCCGCGACGGGACGAGCTCGACGCGCGCGTCGGGGAAGCTCCGCTCGATCTCGGCCGCCAGACCGGCGGCCCTCGGCTCGTAGTTTCAGACGGTGCAGTACTCGATCGTGACGTGCATGGCCGGTGACCTCCGTGCGGAAAGCTGGATCGCGCTGAGCGGACCGCGTGGCGGCCCGCGACTCGTATCGTCGCAAGCGGGCGGCCAGCGCGGCGCGCCGACCGATCAGCTCCGGCCGCCGATCGCCTGGAGCGCGGCGTCGATCTCGTTCACCACCCGGCTCTCGGGCTCCACCTTGCGCCGCGCCTGGAGCAGCGGGACGCTCGCCGGCTGGCGGAGCTGGCCGAGCGCGCCGGCGGCCGCCTGCCGGACGAAGATGTCGTTCGCCTCGAGCTGCGGCGCGATCGCGCGCGCCACCTCGGCCTCCCGCCCCGCGGCGCGGGCGACGAGCGCCTCGATGGCCGCGGTGCGCGCCGACCGGCTGGCGCTCGGGCCGAGGTAGCCGGTGAGCATCTCGACCACGCCGGGCCGGTCCACGCGGCCGAGGGCGGCGATGGCGCGCGTGCGCTCGACGTCCGTCCACGAGTCGCGCTTCAGGATCTCGCGGGCGAGACCGAGCGCGCTGTCGGGGGCGACCGCCGCGTAGCTCGCGACCGCCGAGCCGCGCACGTAGAGCGAGGAGTCCGCCGTCGCCAGCTCGCGCAGCCGCGCGGCGACGTCGGCGCGGCCGTCGAACGCCGCGAGCGCCTTCGCCGCTGCCTGCCGGACGCGCGATTCGTGGTCGTGCGAGGCTCCGAGGAGCACGTCCGCGAGCCCCGCTGCGCGCCCGTCGCCCGGGGTCGACGGTGACGGCGCCGCCGCGACTCCCGCGACGCTGTCCGGCGCCGAGCCGGCCGCCGCGCTCCCGAGCGCGGTGATCGCGTGCTGGCGCACGGCCCAGGAGCTGTCCGACCGGGCCGCCGCGACGAGCGCGGCCAGCGCGCCCGCGTCGCCCCCGCGCCGCGCCAGCTCCTCGACCGCCTCCAGGCGGCCGAGCACGTCGTCGTCGAGCTGGAGCTGCCTCGCCAGCATCGTCGTCGGCCGCGGGAAGTCGGTGACGTCGAGCAGCCAGCCCCCCTTGTCCCACCGGACGTAGACCGGCTCCTCGTCGAGCGGCATCTCGAAGCGCGTGACCGCCTCGTTCCGGCTCGCGCCGCGCACCGGCACCACCGCGCGCACCGTGCCGCGGGCGGTCCGCACCTCGACGTCCACGTCGGCGTCGAAGAAGCCGGTGAGCGAGTCGCGCGGCTGCACCTGCTCGGCGGTGAGCGTCAGGCGGCGCGCCGCCGCGTCGTAGGCGTACGAGACGCGGAAGGCGGGCATGCCGGCGCCGTACACCCACTGGCGGAAGAAGGGCGCGAGATCGCGCCCGGTCGTCTGCTCGAAGGCCCGCTCGAGGTCGGCGGTCACCACGGTGCCGTAGGCGTGCTGCGTGGTGTAGCGGTTCATCGCGCGCCAGAAGAGCGAGTCGCCGAGCTGGTGGCGGAGCATCTGCAGCACCGTCGCGCCCTTGGGGTAGATGTGCCCGCTGAAGAAGAGCTCGAGCGGGTCGGTCACCCACCGGTCGTAGACGAGCGGGCGGCGGGCCCGCGCGTCGGCGGCCACGACCTCGTTCTGCGCCTCGAGGCGGCCGAGGGCGCCCTCGGCGGCCCCCCGGTCGCTCTCGCGGAAGATCTGCTCCATGAAGGTGGCGAAGCCCTCGTTGAGCCAGATGTGCGACCAGTCGCGCGTCGTCAGCAGGTCGCCGTACCACTGGTGGCCGAGCTCGTGCGCCACGAGCCCGTCGGCGTTCGCCTGCGGCTCGGCCCACGCGGGGTGCAGGATGTCGTCGTCGCTCTGCGTCGTCGCCGAGACGTTCTCCATCCCGCCGAAGATGTAGTCGGGCGCGACGACCTGGTCGTACTTCGCCCACGGGTACGGCACCCCGGTCTTCGCCGAGAAGAGATCGACCATCCGCGGCGTCTTGCCGAAGCCGCGCCACGCCGCCTGCACCGAGTCGGGGTAGGTCCAGTAGCCGACCGGGACGTCCCGCCACTTGTCCTGGAGGATCGTGTAGTCCCCCGTCACGGCGGTCATCAGGTAGGTGGACGCCGGCCTGTCCTGCACCCAGTGCCACTCCGTCTCGTCCCCCACGCGGCGCTGGTCGACGAGCCGCCCGTTCGACAGCCCCTTCTCCCTCGCCGCGGTGCGGATGTAGAGCTCCCAGGTCGTCTTGTCGTTCGGGTAGTCGTAGGTCGGCACCCAGTAACGGGTGTCCTCGGTCTCCCCCTGCGTCCAGACGACGTGCCGGCGGTCGATGAAATACGCCCCCTTCCGGGGGCGCACGGCCTCGTAGCGCACGACGAGCGACGTGGTCCTCCGGGGCGCGAGCGGCGACGCGAGGTGGACGACGAGCGAGCGCCCGTCGTAGTCGTGGCGCAGCGCCCCGCCCCCCGCCGCGCTCACGCCGAGGATGCGCATCCCGACCGCGTCGAGCGCGACGTCGCGCAGCGCCGAGTCGAGGGCGGCGACGCGCAGCGTCGTCTCGCCCACCACGGCGTGGCGCCGCCAGTCGAAGGCGACGCGCACGACCTGGTGCTGGAGGTCGTAGGTGCGCGCCCGCTCCGGGTGCGGCGTGCCCGGCGGAGTCGGCCCCCAGGTGACGAGCGGGCCGGCGCGGAAGGCGGGGACGGAGGCGCCCGCGGCGGCGCTCGATGCGGCGGCGCTCGATGCGGCGGCGCTCGACGCGGCGGCCGGCGGCGGGGTGGGCACCGCGGCGGGGGGCGCGACCCGCGCCGATGGCCCGCCACAGGCCGCGACGAGGAGCACGGCACCGCCCAGGGCGGAGTGGAGGGCGCGGCCGAGCAGGGCGCGCGCGGATGCGGTGGACGAGGTCGGACGACGCGTCATGGCGGGCGGCGGTGCGGGGCGGCGCGGCGGGACGGGCGCATCACGCCGGCTCCGCCCGCGGCGAAATGGTTATTCGTCGGAGGGTTGCCCGTCGTATTTAACCGGCATCTCCCACGAAGGGTATGCCGCCATGACGCCGCGCCGCCACCAGCCACCGCACGCGACCCACCCCCACCCCCACACCCACACCCGCGCCGGCCTGACGGTGCTGGAGGTCGTCGCGGTGCTCGCCGTCCTGAGCATCGTCGCCGGCATCGCCCTCCCCCTCGCCAACCGCGCCGCGGACCGCATCGCGGTGCAGAGCGCGATCACCGCGGTCGCCAGCGCCTGTGCCCTCGCCCGCAGCATCGCGATCATGCGCGGCACCTACGCCACGATCCGCCTCGCGTCGGCACCGGCCCGGGTCCTCGTCACCTCGGGCACCGACACCCTCCTCGCACGCCGCCTCGACGGCGACGGCCGCCCGATCACCCTCTCGGCGACCCGCACGACCGTCACCTACTCCCCGATAGGACTCGGCTACGGCGCCGCGAACAGCCAGGTGATCGCCCGTCGGGGAAGCGCCGCGGACACGCTCTGGACGTCGCGGCTCGGGCGGGTGAGGCACTGAATCGGGGGCGGGGGGGCGGGGGCGGGGACGGCCCCGGGGCGCCCCTCGGCGGGTCGCCCCTACGAGCGGGACGGATGCGTGACGCCGTCGTGAGTGATGAGTTGTGAGTTGCGAGTCGTGAGTATCGCGCCGGGCGGCGGGCGTACGGCGGGGCGGGCGCCGCGCCCACCCGCGCCCCGAGCTGGCGGGGTCGCGGTGGCCGCTGGGCGCGCCACTCCCCGTCACTCACAACTCATCACTCATCACTCAGAACGCCATCGCGAGCTGGCTCGTGGCGCATGGAGCGCGACCCCGCGCCGGACGCCACCCCGAGCCCGCTCATGGCGCGACACTGCGCACTGAACACTAGTCACCAGCAACTTCAAACTATCACGACCCGCCCCTCGCCCCCCGCTCCCCTCAGTCCGCCGCCACCGTCCCGAAATCGTACCCCGGCACCGAGATCCTCGGAATCTGCTGTCCAATGACGCGCTCGATCGTGCGCACCATCGCGATCTCGTCTGGAGACATGAAGGTGAACGCGTCCCCCGTCGTCGCCGCGCGCCCCGTGCGCCCGATGCGGTGCACGTAGTCCTCCGGCTGCTGCGGCACGTCGTAGTTGATCACGTGCGTGATTCCCGAGACGTCGAGCCCGCGCTGCGCGATGTCCGTCGCGACGAGCACCCGGATCGAGCCGTCCTTGAACCCCTCGAGCGCCTTCGTCCGCTGCGGCTGCGTCTTGTCCGCGTGCATCGCGGTGGCCGACACGCCGGCGCGCTCGAGGTGGCGCACGACACGGTCGGCGCCGTGCTTGGTGCGGGTGAAGATCAGCACCGAGTCCATCTCGCTGCGCTTCAGGAGCTCGACCAGCAGCTCGCTCTTCCGGTCGCGCGGCACCGGGTAGACGGCGTGCGATACCGTGCTCGCCGCCATCGACCGGCGACCGACCTGCACGACGACCGGCTTGCGCAGGTACTTGCGCGCCAGCGCCTCGACCTCGGGGGGCATCGTCGCGCTGAAGAGGAGCGTCTGCCGGTAGGGCGGGATCTGGCTCACCACGCGGTTGATCTGCGGCGCGAACCCCATGTCGAGCATGCGGTCCGCCTCGTCGAGCACCAGCACCTCGAGGTCGTCGAAGACGACGTTCTGCCGCTCGAGATGGTCGAGGAGCCGGCCCGGGGTCGCGACGACGGCGTCCACGCCGCGGCGGAGCTTCTTCTCCTGCGGCTCGAGCGGCACGCCGCCGTACACCGCCACGCAGTCGATCCCGGAGTGGCGGCCGTACTTCTGGAAGCTCTCCTCCACCTGCACGCACAGCTCGCGCGTGGGGGTGAGGATGAGCGCGCGCGTCCGCCGCGGACCGCCGATCAGGCGGTCGATGATCGGGAGGGTGAACGCGGCCGTCTTGCCGGTGCCCGTCTGCGCGAGACCCATCAGGTCGCGCCCCTTCCGGGCGAGAGGGATCGCCTGCTCCTGGATCGGCGTCGGGTGCGCGTAGCCCGACTCGACCACGGCCGTCAGGACCTCCGGGGCGAGCCCCAGGTCGGCGAAGGTGGTGCGGGTGGTGGCGGCCTCCTCACGGGCCAGCCCTCCGAAGTCGGGTCCGCCGGCGGACCCCTCGTGCTGCACGCCCTGCGGCGCCTCGTGCCCCGCGCCACCCACCGGCGACGCGGTCGTGCTCTGCTCGATCGTCGATTCCATCTGCCTTCCAGTGATGCGCCGGGGCCGCTTGCCCGGGCCTGTCCCGGGTATCGGCGCACGCGAGCCCCACCCCCTCCGGCACATTCGGCCGGCTGGCGGAGTCGCCCAATTGCGGTTGCAGAAGAGTTGTCTGCGGGCAGACACCGGCTCTTCCCGAGCCAATGTCCAAGCGGAAGGAATCGGCTCCACGAGACCGGCGCCGCGACGCGGGCCCGGTCTGGTACGACCGGGAGCCTCGACGCTCCGATGCTCGTGAGTCAAATGTAACCCATTCTGGCTCCGGCCGCTACGAGGGCCTCGCGGTCAGAGCTCCGCCGCCACGAACTCCGCGAGCATCCGGTTCACCTCGTCCGGCGCCTCCTCCATCACGACGTGCCCGGCCCCCTCGACGAAGTGGAGCCGAACGTCGGGAAGGGCCTCGACGAGGCGTCGGGCGGATCGCGGGTGGACGAACCGGTCGCGCGTGCCGAAGACGACGAGCGCCGGACAGGCGAGCGTACGCAGCCGCTCGGCGGGCACCGGAGACCAGACGAATTCGTGCGCCTCCGCCCGTGCCGCGTACACCGCCTCGGGGAACTGCGTCGGCGCCCAGTACTCGTCCACGTCGCGCGGCGAGAAGCCGCCGCGGCGGCCGTACGCCGCGCGGAGCACCAGCGGCACCATCCAGCGCCGCACGACGTGCGGGTAGAGCGCCCCGAGCGCGCGCGGCGTGAGCAGTCGCAGGGCCCCGATCAGCCCCGCCTCACCGAGCCCGACCGAGGAGAAGAGCGCCAGCCGGCACACCCGCTCCGGCTCGCGCATGGCGACGTCGAGCGCGAGCGCTCCCCCCATGGAGTGCCCGACGAGCGTCGCGCGGCCGACGTCGAGCGCGTCGAGGATCTCCAGCACGTGCGCCACCAGCGCCTCGGTGTCGTACTCGCCCGGCGCCGTCGGCTTGTCGGAGAGGCCGTGCCCCTTGAGGTCGGCGGTAAGGACGCGAAATCCCGCCGCCGCGAGCTCGGCGAGGTTGCGGCGGAAGGAATAGATGCTGCACGCCCACCCGTGCACGAAGAACACGGGCGGACCGTTCTCGGGGCCGCACTCGAGGGCGCGCACCCGGAGCCCCGAGCGCACGGTCAGCCAGCGGACGCGCACGTCGGAGCGGCCGGCGGGATACAGCTCGGCCGGCGGGAGGCGGCCGGGAAGCACGCCAGGCCGGAGAAGGTCGTC
>JBJMNL010000366.1:0-5337 GCA_045804285.1 Gemmatimonadaceae bacterium | reverse complement strand
GCGCGGGTGGCGGGAGCGCTTCGCCTTCGTGGCCGAGCTGCTCGAATGGGAGAGCGCGAGCGCGGACCCCGAGCTGCTGGTGCGCCACGCGGCCGCGCTCGAGTTCGAGGGGGCGCCGCCGCCGGAGGAGGGGGTGGAGGCGGCGGTGGGGGCGCTGGCGGAGTGGATGGTGGCGAGCGCCTAGACACGCCGGCGGCCGAGCAGCTCGGAATCTCGCGCTATCGCACGGCGAGGTTCAGGCGCTCGCGTCTTCGCGGGCCCTCTCTCGGCACCACGCGTCCAGTAGCCGGGCGACGCGGCCGGCGTCGTGCGGGTCCGTCAGGCGCACGACGCGGTGAGGTCGGACGAGTCGCACCGCCTCGCCGTCATGCCCCGACGCGAGAATCTCGAGCCGCTACTGCCGCCCGAGGTCATGGTAGGTCTCGCCGTTCACGAAGCGCCGCGGCTGCGGCAGCGGGTGGAAGCGGGCGAGCTCCTGCTGCTGTCGGAGGATTCAGCCGCCTCGGACCCGAATCCAGGCGTCGACCTCCTCCGCAAGTCGCCCGCGGTCTGGGCCGGGGGCTTACGGGACGCCTGAAAATTGCGTGACAGGATAGATAATTTCACGTACAAGGAGAAATTATCGTGCTTATCGGATCGAGCGACGAGGATCTCGCACAGGCGGAGGCGTGGGTGCGAGAGCAGGACGCCTCTCCCACTTTCCCCGCCCTCGTCGCCGAGACCCTCGCCCATGTCCGACAAGACACTCGCTGAGCTCCGCGACCAGGTGGTACAGGCGACCGGGGAGGTCGTCTGGCGTCAGTGGAAGGCGCTCGGCGCCGGCGCGGCCGCGAAGCAGGAGGCGACGTCGATCGTGGACCCCGAGGCGCTGGTCTACATGTCGCTCTCCTTGCTGCCGTACGAGCTGCGGTTGGCCGATCTCCTCGCCGACTGGATGGCGCAGAACTCCACGCTGCTGAGCGTGCAGCGGATCAAGAATCTCGCGCGCGACTTCCCGGAGAAGGTGCGAGGGCGACTGCCTCAAGTCGCGCGCATCGCGTCGGAAGAGGCGAAGGATGCGCGGTGGGGGGCGCTGGTCGAGGCGGATGCGCCCGCGCTCACCGAGCGGCCGAGGAAAGGGCGCGCCGTTCGGCGCCACTTCACTCAGCCTTCGGCGCTCATGCTGCACCTCCGCCTTGGCATGGGTGTCGGGACCAAGGCGGACGTGCTCGCTTACCTCCTCGGTACGCAAGGAGCCTGGGCGAGCGTGGCGGTAATCGCCGCCGCTACCGGGTACACGCCGGCAGCGGTACGGCGGACTGTCGACGACATGGCGGCCGGGCGGTTCATCCGCTCCATGGAGTCGCTCGACCCGACCGATCCTGCGCAAACTGTCTACCTCGCCAAACCGGTGGCATGGGCGGAAGTGCTCGATTCCGCTGCGCAGCTACCCCCGTGGCGGAGCTGGAAGGAGAGGTTCGCATTCGTCGCCGACCTCCTCGATTGGGAGGTCCAGACCCGCGGGCGGACGATCAGCCCCTATGCTCTTGGCGCCCGGGGCCGCGAGTTGATGAAGCGCCACTGGGCCGCGTTCCGCCGTGACCAGGCGGTCGAACTGCCGCCGCAAGCGCGGGCCGAGGTGGGACCGGAGGACTTCATCACCGCGACCGAGAGGCTCGCCGAGTGGATGGTGGCAAACGCTTAGGCGTTGCCCGCGCCCCTACACCATCACCGCCCCGCCCGCCACATCCAGGACGACCCCGGTGACCCACGCCGCGTCCGCGGAGGCGAGGTAGAGCGCCGCGCGCGCGACGTCGTCCGGGGTGCCGAGCCGCCGGATCGGGTGCGCCTCGATCAGCGCCCGCTGCTGCGCCTCGGGGATGCGCTCGGCGTTCCGCTCGGTGAGGATCGTCTCGGGCGCGATGCAGTTCACCCGGATGCCGAGGGGGCCGACCTGCGCCGCGAGGTGCTGGGTCAGCATCTGGATGCCGGCCTTCGCGGCCGCGTACGGGACCGGCGACTGCGGGTGCGGCCGGCGCGCGGCCGACGAGGAGAGGGTGATGATGCTCCCCGAGCGTCGCGCCTTCATCCCCGGGAGGACGCTCTTGATGGTCAGGAAGGTCGCCGTGAGATTGCCGTCGACCGACGCGCGCCATCCTTCCTCCGTGATCTCCTCCAGCGGACCCGGCCTGGTGAAGCTGCCGCCCGCGTTCGCGACGAGGACGTCCACCGGTCCGAGCGCTCCCTCGACCTCGCGCCGCATCGCTTCCACGTCGGCGAAGCGCGTCACGTCGCCCGTGACCTTGATCGCCCGCCCGCCGGCCCCCTCGATGTCGGACCGCACCGCGGCGAGCGCCGCCGCGTCCCTGCCGTGCACCGCGACGCTGGCGCCGTGCGCCGCGAACAGCCTGGCGATCGCCGCGCCGATGCCGCGCGAGCTGCCGGTCACCAGGGCCACCTTGCCACGCAGAGCGCTCATCTCCGTCCTCGACGACGACGGGTCACGCGGTCCGCGGCGTCCCCTCGGGCGCCCCGCGAGCGACGAGAAGACCCCGGACCAGCACGGCGACGATCGCGACGTGGTAGACGACGTCGGGCACCGTGCGCGGCCCGACGCCAATCGCGATCGTGAGCACGCCGACCAGGGTGCCGACGAGCGCGAACCCCTGCGCGACGATGCCCGCTTGTCTGGCCCACGCCGGCCGGAGCCAGGTCAGCGCCAGCCCGGCCACCAGCACCGCGGCGATCACGCTCTCGGCCACGCGGGCCTGCCGGTGCGCGTAGCCCGCGACCAGCGCGCCCGAGTGGATCGCCGAGGCCGCGGCGAACGCGGCGGCTTCGAACAGCAGGAAGAGTCGAATCGCTCGTATCATGGACGCACCTCCCCTCCGGCGGGTCGGCGGCGTCGCTCGCTCCGACGCCGCGCTCACGGGAAGGATGGCCAGATAGTTCACGTATGTCAACTATCCAGTGCACTCAATGTTCCAGGCGGCTGGGCCAACGGCGCGCCGTGGGGTAAGTTTGGCGCCATGGCCGAGTCGTCGAGCAAGCGCGCGGTGGCCGCGGAGGCGTGGCGTCGCCTCTTCGATGTCTTCGTGAGCACGCGCTGGAAGCGCGACGCGGTGCTCGAGCGCCTGGGGCTGACGCCGAACGACGCCAAGGCGCTGCACTCGCTCGATCCCGTGGACGGGAAGCCGATGCGCGCCCTGGCGAGGGAGTGGGGCACCGACGCGTCGGCCGCGACGTGGGTCGTGGATCGCCTCGAACGGAAGGGGCTGGCCGAGCGACGCACCGTGGCCCACGACCGGCGCGTGAAGCTCGTCGTGCTCACGGCGCGCGGCGTGAAGACGAGGAACGAGATCCTCCGCGCCTTCCACGAGCCGCCCGCGGAGCTCCTCGCGCTGGACCGCCAGGAGCTGCAGGTGCTGGCCGAGGTCCTCGGCAAGCTCGAGGCGGCCGTCCACGCGCGTCGGGGAGAAGCCGGATGAGCGACTCGGCGCGCCCTAGGCGCCGCGTGCCCCACGCGTCAGTATTTTAGATCGCACGCCTCATCCACCGTCATCCAGAGAGCTCATGCGTGTCAGCAAGTTGGGCATCGTCGGCGCCGGGTCGATGGGGAGCGGCATCGCCGCCCTCGCCGCGTCGGCCGGCGTCCCCGTCGTCCTGCTCGACATTCCCGGCGGCCCCGCCGGCGCCGGGAGCCGGAGCGCCCCCGCCGCCGAGGGGGTGAAGCGCGCGCTCAGGGCGCGACCCGCCGCGTTCATGGACGCCGACCGCGCGTCGCTGATCCGCACCGGCAACATCGAGGACGACCTCTCCCTCCTCGCCGAGTGCGACTGGGTGGTCGAGGCGATCATCGAGCAGCCCGCGCCGAAGCGCGAGCTCTACGCGCGGCTCGAGCCGCTGCTCAAGGAGACGGCCGTCGTCTCGTCGAACACCTCCGGGATCCCGATGGCGGTGCTGACCGAGGGGCGGAGCGAGCGGTTCCGCCGCCACTTCCTGGGCACGCACTTCTTCAACCCGCCGCGCTACATGCATCTCCTCGAGCTGATCCCGACGCCGGAGACCGACCCGGCGGCGCTCGAGGCGGTGCGCGCCTTCGCGGAGCGGGTGCTCGGCAAGGGGATCGTGATCGCCAGGGACGCGCCCGGCTTCGTCGCCAACCGGCTCGGCGTCTACGGGCTCGTTCAGACGATCCGCCGCATGGAGGAGCTCGGCCTCACGATCGACGAGGTGGACGCGCTCACCGGCCCGCTGCTCGGGCGCCCGAAGTCGGCGACGTTCCGCACGGGGGACATCTCGGGGCTCGACGTCCTCGGTCACGTCACCACCGGGCTGTCGCAGGCCACGAAGGAGGATCTCGCCCTCTCCGGGTGGGTGCGCGATCTCGTGACGGCGGGGCGACTCGGCGAGAAGTCGGGCGCCGGCTTCTACCGGAAGGAAGGGAAGCAGATCCAGACGCTCGACTGGCGCACCGGGGAGTACGCGCCGCAGCGGGCGGTCGAGTCGTCCGAGATCGGCGCGCTGATGCGAAAGCCGCTGGCCGAGCGCATGGCGGCGCTCCGGGACCTCGAGGGGAAGTACGGCGACTTCCTGCGCGCCCTGCTCCTCGACACGTCGTACTACACGCTCGTTCACACCCCCGAGCTGGCGTACGACATCCAGGCGGTGGACCACGCGCTGGAGTGGGGGTACGGCTGGGAGGAGGGCCCCTACCGCGTGATGGACATGCTCGGCGTGGACTGGCTGCGCGGGGAGCTCGAGAAGCGCGGCCAGGCGGCGCCCGACCTGCTGCGGAAGGCGCAGGGGACTTTCTACAAACGCGACGGCGGCCCCGCCGGCGAAACGATGCTCGCCTTCGACGGCCGCTACGTCCCGGTGCCGGCGATCGCCGGGAGCCTGACGGCGGCCGCGGTCGCCCGGCGCCCGGGCGCGGTGCTCGAGGAGAGCGGCGACGCGGCGCTCGTCGACCTGGGCGACGGCGTGACGCTCTTCCAGTTCCGCTCCAAGGCCAACTCGCTCGGCGAGGGGGTGCTGCGGATGCTCGAGCGCGCGATGGCGCGCGTCGAGCGCGACGGCTACGCCGGCATGGTGATCGGCAACGACGACCCGCGCACCTTCACCGCCGGCGCCGACCTCTCGCTCATCCTCCGCGAGGCGACGGCCGGCAACTGGACGGGGCTCGACGCGGCGGTGCGCGCCTTCCAGGGCGCGACGACGGGCCTGCGCCGCGTGCCCTTCCCCGTGGTGGTGGCGCCGTTCGGGCTGACGCTCGGCGGCGGCGCGGAGCTCACGCTGCACGCGGCGCGCGTGCAGGCGCACGCCGAGCTGTACATGGGGCTCGTCGAGGCCGGCGTG
>JBJMNL010000365.1:0-1715 GCA_045804285.1 Gemmatimonadaceae bacterium | reverse complement strand
GCGGCACCGAGTGGGAAGTGTGGGACGTGATCCCGCGCGGCGTCGCGCACGACGTCCCCGAACGGCGGTCAGGCCCCGACCGCCGCGCGGAGGGCACGAGCGCTCCCGCCGACGTGGAGCGGCGCACCGGCCCCGAGCGGCGCGTCGTCCATGTCGCCCCCGCGATGCGCGGCGGCTGGCTCGCCTTCCAGTGCGCGCACGCCAAGCGCCGGCTCGTCCCGATTCCGCCCGGGTGGGCGGACGAGTCGCCCGAGCGGCTCGAGCACTACTGCCGGCTGGCGCACCCCGTCACGCCGAGCGGGCGCAGCGCCTGACGGCGCCTGACGGCGCCGGACGGCACTCGCGGCGCGTGACGTGGATCACGGAAACCGCGGCGCGTTTCCAATCCGCCGCTCGGTCGTATCTTCGCTGAAGCCCGGCACTCGTCCGTCGCGTTCCGACGGCTCACGAGGTCCGCGCCGATAAGAGCACACCCGCCGCGAGGCGGGGCCGCAAAGCCAGGCGTCTCGGAGGTGGACCGCGAGGTCCGCCCTGAGATCGGCCGGTTGCCGAAGCCGGACGGGGGCCCGCGTGCCCCGTGGAAGCCTCACTCGCGGCCCATTCCCGGGCCGCCGACCGGTGGCGATCACACACAGCCGGGAGTTTCGCGATGTCGCACTTCCCGTTGCACGCGATAGGAGACTCGTCGCCCGAGCCCGGCCGCGCCGCCGACGCGGCCATGGGGGGCCAGGGTGGCGGCAACGCAGGCGGGGGCCCGCCGCCGCGCACCTTCGGCAGCATCCAGCACGATGTCGCGACGATCGATGTCGAGGGACGCGACGTGGCCGTCGCGGTGCGCATCGTTCACGACGGCGTCGAGTACGTGGGGCGGCTCTGGTTCGCCGACCCGGGCTCGTCGGACCCCGAGCTCGTGGCGGGGATCCCGGACCGCGCGCCGCTGCCCGGCCGGACGCGCGAGGACGTGCTCGCGCGGGCCCTCTGCCTCGACCCCGACGACCTCGTGCTGCGCCACGAGCGCGCGCTCGTCGAGCGCCGCCGCTACCGCGCGCTGCGCCACACCACCGACGAGGTGCTGGCGCGGATCCGCTACCTGAACCGCGTGGCGCTTCTCGTGCGCGACGGCCTCCTCGACCGCGCGGGCGGCGAGCAGGAGCTCGACATCACCGAGAAACAGCTCCACGAGCTCGTCTCCGAGCTGCGCGCGCACGCGGGGCTCGAGGCGTAGGGCGCAGCCAGGAACGACGCCCTCCGCGCGCGCCCCGGCGGCTAGCGAAGCCGGTAGGCCGCCGCGAAGCGCCAGGTCGTCGCGTCCGCGGGGACTGAATAGAGCTGCGCCGAGAGGTCGACGCCGCCCCCCAGGCGGTACGTCGCGCCGCCGAACAGCGAGCCGCGCGTGAGGGAGACGCGGATGCGCGTCTGATCGAGCGCGCCGTTGCCGTCGCGGAAGCCGACCTGGAAGCGCGGCTCGAGGCGCGTCACCCCGCCGCCGCCGTAGACGCCGAGCCGCCCCCCGCCGCGCCGCGCGCCGGCGATCCCCTCCAGCCCCGCCATGTCGGGGTGGAAGGTGTCGTGCGACGGCGCGGTCCCGTAGCAGCGGCCGACGGGGTCGGTCTGCTGCAGTCCGTCGCGCGGGCACGTGATCGGGCCCTTCACGGTGCCGAACGTCCCGTGCGCGCGCAGGGCGAGCGTGACCACCGTCCCGCCGTCGGCGCTTC
>JBJMNL010000364.1:0-1599 GCA_045804285.1 Gemmatimonadaceae bacterium | reverse complement strand
GGCGAGGTCGTCTTCACGTACCGGGCACGCTGATGCGCCCCGCGACGCGCACGCGGCCCGCACCGCGGAGTCGAACGACATGACCTTCTTCGGAGCCGTCATCCCCACGGGCGTGGGCGAGCTGGAGAGCGAGTACGACCTGCTCGGGGAGCTCGGGCGCGGTGGCATGGCCGTCGTCTACCGAGCACGCGAGCGCGCCACGGGGCGCGACGTCGCGGTCAAGGTGGTGCGCGTGGGGGCGACGAGCGACGCCGTGGAGGCGCATGCGCGCTTCGCCCGCGAGGCGCAGACGGTCGCCCAGCTCCAGCACCCGAACATCGTCGCCACCTACGGCCTCCGGCCGCTCGCCTCGGGCGGGCTGGGGATCGTCATGCAGCTCGTCCCGGGGCGCACGCTCAAGGAGGTCGTCCGCGACGGGGGCCCGCTGTCGGCGGGACGCACGGCGGACATCCTCCGCCAGGTCGCGTCGGCGCTCGCCTACGCGCACGCGAAAGGCGTCGTCCACCGCGACGTGAAGCCGGAGAACATCTTCCTCGACGAGCGCTCGGGCACGGCGCTCCTCTCGGACTTCGGCATCGCGCGCACGCTGGAGCAGGACGCGGCGCTCACCCAGACGGGGATCGCGATCGGCACCCCGACCTACATGTCGCCCGAACAGATCGACGGGCGCTCGGTGGACGGGCGGGGCGACATCTACAGCCTGGGACTGGTCGGCTGGGAGATGCTCACCGGACGACAGCCGTGGGAGGGGGAGAGCCTCTACAGCGTCATCTACAAGCAGAAGCACGAGGAGCTGCCGGCGATCGCCGACCTGCGCCACGACGTGCCCGACGGGCTGCAGTACGTGGTGGAGCGCGCGCTCGTCAAGGATCGCGAGCAGCGCTGGCAGACGGCCGACGAGGTGGTGCGTCAGCTCACGGACGGCGCGGACCCGGCCGCCGTCCGCGCCTGGCGGCTCCGCCGCGCGCGCCGCCTGCGCCCCGAGCTCGCGGCCGCGCTCGACCGCGAGGCGATGACGAGCGAGACGCTTCGCTTCGAGCGTCCCCGCGCGGCGATCGATCCGGACGATCTGGCCGGGTTCTACGCCGCGCGCCGCGACGAGCGAGCGGCCGGCGCGCGACGGAGCCGAGCGGTCACGGCGGGCGCCGCCGCGCTCCTGATCGCGCTCGCGGGGGCGACGGCGCTCACCCTGCGCGGGCGCGCGAGCGGCCCGTCGGCGACGGGTCACACGGAGAGCGGCCACCGCGCCACCGCGGGGCCGCCCCCCTCCCCCGCCGTCGCGACGCCGGGCGCCACCGCTGCGGGCGCCACGGCGGCGAGCGCCGACTCGGCCGCGGCACCGCCCTTCGGTGCGCCGCTCTCCGGCGCGACTGGCGCCGGCGCGCTCGACTCGGCCGCCGTCAGCGGCGCCGACAGCCAGGGCGCGCTCGCCAGCGCGCCGTTCGGTGTCGACCCGGCCGGGCTCGTCGGGGCCGGCGTGGCCGCGGCGCGGCAGGAGTATGGGTCAGGGGCGCTCCGCCAGCGCCTGGCGCCCTTCCACCGCGACGTGGATGCGGCCTTCCATGGCTGGAACGACGTGTGGCTGACGCCGGCCATGCG
>JBJMNL010000363.1:0-4922 GCA_045804285.1 Gemmatimonadaceae bacterium | reverse complement strand
TAGAGGCTGCGGTCGTTTCTGAAATGGCTCGCTGCGGGTCGTGTGCCATCCTGCGACATCGGCAACGGGCGCGCCACGTGCTGGCCGATGCCGACGTCGAGGCCGTCGCCACGCGCAGGACCTGGACACGTTCGCGAGACGACACCGGGACGACGTCGCGGTGCGCTGGCCCGGCCAGCCGGAGACGCGCGGCATCCAGGCGCACCGCCAGGAGGCGATCGACTTCTACCGCGCCTTCCCGAACCAGCGCGTCGGCAACCGACCGTACAAGGTGCTGATCGGGGAGGGCGACTGGACGTGCTCGATCGCGCACTTCACGGGGACGATGACGGGCCCGATGCAGGGGCCGGGCGGGAAGGAGATCCCCCCGACGGGCAAGTCGTTCGACGTCGACTTCTGCACCGTCGCGCGGTGGGACGTGAACGGGCAGATCATCGAGGAGAACCTCTTCTACGATCTGGTGACCTTCATGCGGCAGCTCGGCCTGAGCAAGTAGCGCCGCCGACGCTGCCCCGCAGGGCGGTGTGGGGCGCAGGGGGACGCGGAGGGCGGCGCGTTCCTCGGCCGCCCTGTGAGGCGGACCGTGTCGGACGCGCTCACGTGGTCGGTGCGGGCTGGCGAACGCAACGGCGACGTCGGCGCCGCGACGAGCGACCGCCGCGCCGCGCATGCCGGGTGCGCGCCGCACCCGTTGACATCGGGAGGTCAGCGCCTAGCTTGTGGACAGGGAGTCGCGTCCCGATGCTCATGTGGCGACCGCGCGGTCTGCGCGCGGTGCCGCACCGGCGAGTCGTGTGTGCTCGCCGCGCGCATCGGTGGCGCGATTTTGTGTTTTCCGGCTCGTGGCGGGTCACGATACCAGTGTGGCGGACATGGCCAACGCAGTGAGCAACCCAGTGGGCGTCCTTCGCAGCGCCCGCCGCGCCGTGGGCGCGGCGGGCGAGCGTGCGGCGTCCTGGACCGGGCGCTGCGCGCTCTCCTGCGCCACCGACACTCTCCTGCCACGACTCGCGACCGCGGGAGCGGGCAAGACGCGCGTGTCCGAGATGCGCGGCGCGGGCGCCTCGGGCGCCGCCACCGCACCGCAGCGCAGGAGGATGTCGGGGCCGCCGCCCGTGAGCGGCTAGCCCCGCGCCCCGGTCCGAGCCACCACGGCGACGCATCCGTCGCCGGGCGACCGCCCCCCTGCGATCCTGCGCAGGGGGGCGGTTCGCGTTCCCGGGGTGCCGCATCGCGTGCACGCGGCCGAAACACAACACGCGACTTCCACGGCCGCCGACGAGACGTGCGCACCCGCCGACACCCACCCGAGAACGGAGGGCCGTTCCACCCGACACCAGACGCGATCACCAGCGAAGTCTCGAACCCACTGGTCGGCCGGGTGGCTCCGCACGCGCGCGAGTCGGCGGCCAGAGCTCCCGACGCGGGGGGCAGCCACCCGACCGTCCACTGGCGCGCGCCGGCGCACGCGGAGGCAACGAGCACCGAACATGGAGGGACGACGCATGATCAAGGTTCTCACGGCAGGGGAGGACGTGCACCGGCTGGAGGACGACGCCGGGACGCACGTCGGATGGATCCACGGCCGAGCACTGAGCTTCGGAGGGATGCGGAGCGAGGCCGAGGCGGTGGCGGCCGCCGCCGCCGCGTGGCAGGCGTTCGACGCCGCGCTGCGCCGCCACTATTTCGGCCGGCCGCCGCACGACGTGGTGGCGGAGCGCCTGCGCCTGGTGCACGACGGCGCCTACGAGTGGGTGACCGACGGGCGGCGCCCCGTGGCGCGGCTCTACCGGCCGCGCCACGACCGCGACGACGGCGGGTACTCGATCGAGCTCGTGCTACCCTCGTACGCGAGCGAGGGCGTGGCCATCGCCGTGGCGCAGGTCGTCGGAAACGCACTCGTCGCGCGCCGCGCGCGCGGCGCGGCGCCCGCCGAGCGTGCCGCCGCGGCGGCACCGGCGCGTGGGGCCGACCGGTGAGCGCTTCCGGGGGCGGGGCGATGCCGTTCGGGCGGATCGTCGTGGGCATCGACTTCAGCGGAGCCTCACTCGCCGCGGCGCGCTGGGTGGCGACGCAGCTGGCGCCGCGGGCGGAGATCGTGCTCGTGCACGTGCTTCCCGAGCCCGAGGCGGCGCCGTTCGTCCGCCCCCACCTCCCGCCGATGCTCGACGTCATGTCGGACGTCGTGCCGGCGTTGTACGGCGGGCTCCGCGGCGTCGCCGACCTGACCGGCGCCGATCGGACGCGCATCGACATCTACACCGGTGCGCCGGCCGACGCGCTCGCGCTCGCCTCCGCGGAGTACGAGGCGGACCTCGTGTGCCTGGGGCGGACGCGCTCGCGGCGCGGCAGCGCGCGCTTCGGCGCGACGACGGCGCAGCGCCTTCTCACGCGGACCCGGGTCCCCGTGCTGGTCGTGCCCGCGACACGCCCGGCCGCGCCGCCGCGGATCCTGGCCGCACTCGACGGACGCCCGGCCGGGCGCGCCGCGGCGGAGATGGCGTGGCGACTTGCCGGGGCCGGCAGTGGCAGGGTCGAGGCGGTGCACGTGCTCGGGCCGGAGCTGCGCGGCTTCGTGCGCGCGTGCGGCGCGACGGCGCGGGAGGGCGGCTGCGCGGCGCGGCCGCACCTCGCCCTCGAGCGCGCCGAGGCGGCTCGCATCCGCGACGAGGCGCACCTCTTCGGCCTCACCGCTCAGTGGATCGCGCGCGAGCTCGAAGCGATCGGCGCGCCCGGGACGCGGGCCGCGGCGCACGTGCGCGTGGGCGACCCCGGGCAGGAGATCGTCGCGTTCGCCAGGGCGACAGGGATCGGCATCATCGTGATCGGCCGCGGCGAGGACGGCGCGATCCCGACGACGGCGGCCGGCCGAGTGCCGGTGGGCAGCACGGCGCGCCTGGTGACGTGGGTGGCCCCGGCGCCCGTGCTCGTCCTCTCGCCGGCGTCCACGACGAGCGACGCGGACCGGTCGCCGCGGGGAGCGACGTGGCGCAGGCAGGTCGCCCCGGCCCGCGCGGACCGCGTGGCGGCGCTCGGTGGCGCGGACCCACACCCACCCGCCGCCGCGGCGCCCCGTACGGCCGGGCGCGCGGGGGGCCACGCGGCGTGACGATCACCCCCCCGCGTGAGCGCCTCGACGATCAGCCCATGGCGGAACGCAGCGAGCCACGAGCGGAGCGCGATGCCTCGCAGCGCGAGCTACTGATCGCGCTGGTGTGCGGGCCGTGTACGGCGGGTGCCGTACGCGCCGCCCTCGACGTCGTCGAACGCGACCCGCTCGCGTCGGCGGGGTGCTTCCGCGGGGACGTGCTGCGGGGGTTGATGGAGGTGGACGGGAGCGTCTGGGGACGGCACCCGCTGCTCTACGAGCGCTACCGCACGGCGCTGCGCGCGGCGGCCGCCGCGCGTCGCCGGCTCACCCAGGCGGAGCGGATGGAGTTCTGGTCGCTCCTCGACTGCGCGACGGTGAGCGCGGGGAGATCGTGAGTGGCTCGCGTGCACGCGCGTCGGGCGCGGCCGCGCTGATCGGCCGGTGGTGACGGCCCGGGTCGGACGGACCGGACTGGTCGGAGGGCGGCTGGAGTGAGTATTCTCCGTCATGCCGTTCCTCGCCGCCCTCTGGCTCGCGATCCTCACCGCGCTCTCGACCACGCCATCGGTCGGGAGTGCGGCGACGGGCGTGGATCGGGCCGCGGCGCCGGTGGCGCGGATCGCCGCCGGCCCTCTCCAAACGGCGCGGGCCAGGGCGGGCGACGTGGCCGACCGGATCGGCTCGGGACCGGGCGCCGGTGTTCGCCGGGGCGTGCCCGCTCCGCTCGACGAGGCCCTGCGCGTCGCGCGCCCGGTCGTCGACCTCGCCGCGAGTCGAGGGGCGCGGGCGGCCGTGCACGGGCCCCCGGCCGCCATGTGCGCCGCCGCTGCGCGCCTCTCCGCCGGGGCCGCATTCGCGCGCGACGCGCGCGCGCGGGCGCTCGACACGTCGCACGCGGTCTCGGCCCGGGGCGACGTCCTCCCCTACTTCCCGACGGCGCCACCTCTCCAGGGCTGATCGCCCTCCGTCCCGCCATCTCCCGCGGCGCGCGCCTCGCGTCCGGGAGCATCTCCGCCGGTGATCTAGGGATCTCGCGGACGGCGGGTGCATGAGGGCCCTGTCGACTCCTCACCCCGCGTGCGCCGACCGGTGCACCAGCCGGGGCTACCTCGACACCCCTCGGGCGCACCGACGACCCACACGCGCCCGCTCCCTCGCGAGCGGGCCGCGGCGGCGGGCGCGCCCGTCCTGGAGACTTCCATGACGTATCACGCTCGTCCGCTTCCGACGACCACGGAGGCGCCCGGATTGCGTTCCCACTCCCGTCCCGATGCGCGGCTCGTTCCGATCGTTCCGGACGTGGAGCCGTCGCAGGCGGCCGCCGCCACTCAAGCCGCAGCGGGACCGGTCGCCCCGCCCACCACGAGCCGAGCATCCGTCTCGTCGAGCGCCGTGCCGGGCGACGACGCTTCCCAGTACGAGACACCGCGCCGCTGGTATCGCGCTGAGCCCTGGCTCGCCGTCGAGCTCGCGGCGGTCCTGGTGATGTTGACGTCTTCCGTCTTCTCACCCCCGTTCCGGATCGCGCTCGTCGGCCTGAGCGCACTGCTCACCGTCGCGGGCGCCGCGATGCTGGTCCGTCAGGGACCGTTCCGCGAGTCCCCGGGCCCGGGTAACCCCTCGGCGACCCGGCAGGCCCGGCACTCGCGGCGGGCGAGCCGACCCCCACCCGGGCGCGCGAGGGCGCGTGGCGGTCGGGGGCGCCTTCCCGTTCTCCCCGGACCGCCTCATGCCGCACGAGACCGCACTCATCGCTACGATCGCCGCCGGCCTCGGGCTCGCCTACGTCTTCGGCCTGCTCGCCGTGCGGCTTCGTCTCCCCCCGATCCTC
>JBJMNL010000362.1:0-19569 GCA_045804285.1 Gemmatimonadaceae bacterium | reverse complement strand
GGGTCGGCGCCGTGGACGACGACGCAGGACGTCACCGTGCGCTCGAACATCCTGCGCAACATCTCCGGCGGCATCAACATGCACCCGAAGCCGGAGCCGACGCCGGCCGTCCCGGCGGCCCGCTTCACGGTCGCCAACAACCTGGCCTACAACGTCAACGTCGGCCCGTTCACCGGCCACGGGCGCATGTACCAGGTGATGCAGAACCTCGTCGGCACGACCATCGCCCACAACACCACCGTCATCAGCGACGGCTCGAACTCGGCGCTGAGCCTGGGCGAGACGCCGGCGGCGACGAGCTTCCGGTTCGAGAACAACGTCGCCACCCACGGCCAGTACGGCGTCTTCGGCTCGGGCCAGGGGGAGGGGACGGTGGCGATCAACTACTTCTTCGCGCCGGACCGCGTCTTCGCGGGGAACGCGCTGATCGGCTACAACGGGGGGATGTACCCGGGCGGCAACCAGTTCCCGGGCTCGCTCGCGACGGCGGGCTTCCAGGACCCGGCGAACGGCAACTTCCGTCTGAGCGCGGGGAGCGCGCTCAAGGGGAAGGGGACGGACGGCCGCGACCCGGGCGTCGACTTCGCCGAGCTCGACGCGAAGACGGCGGGCGTGATCCAGTAACCGCGACACCGGCAGTCGCTCGCCGCTCGCGGTGAGCGCGATCGGGAGGTCCCTCGACGCTGGGGGGCCTCCCGATCGGTCTTTCAGGGGGGTGGTCGGTCGGAGGCCGCGTCCGCCATTCGCGTGACTACCAGCAGATCCCCTGGTAGCCGTCGCCGTTCGACGTCCGGCCGCCGAAGGCGCGCACGAGGTCGATCACCATCTGGCCGTCGCGAAGGCGGGGCTCGATCTGGCGGAACTCGCTCGCGCCGTTGCCGATCACCACGGTGTCGGCTTCCGCGAGCACGTCGTCCACGCTCCCCTTCATGAGCTCCCAGATGTGCGGGATCTCGCGCTCGACGTACTCCTTGTTGGCGCCGATCAGGCGCGCGCTGCGCACGTCGCGGTCGTAGACGGCGAGGTGGAGCCCCTTGCCGATCAGCATCTCGACCAGGGAGACCATGGGGGACTCGCGGAGGTCGTCCGTGCCCGCCTTGAAGGCGAGGCCGAGGACGCCGACGCGGCGGCTGCCGGTGGCGAGCACCATCTCGTACGCCTTCTCGATCTGCCGGCGGTTGCTCTCGAGCGCCGCCGAGAGCACCGGGGTCTCGACGTCGAGCTGCTTGGCGCGGTAGGTGATGGCGCGCAGGTCCTTGGGCAGGCAGGAGCCGCCGAAGGCGAAGCCGGGTCGCAGGTAGGCGGGGGAGATGTTGAGCTTCGTGTCCTGGCAGAAGAGGCGCATGACCTCGTGGCTGTCGACGCCCACCGCCTTGCAGACGTTCCCGATCTCGTTGGCGAAGGCGACCTTGAGGCCGTGGAAGCTGTTGCAGGCGTACTTGATGGTCTCGGCGACGCCGGTGGCGACGACGTGGGCGGGCGCGTCGATGCCGGCGTAGAGCGCGCAGAGCGTCTCGCCCGCGGCGGGGTCCGCGGTGCCGACGAGCGTGTAGGGCGGCTCGTAGAAGTCGCGGATCGAGGTGCCCTCGCGCAGGAACTCCGGGTTCATGCAGACGCCGAAGTCGCGCCCCGCCTTCTTTCCCGAGGCGCGCTCGAGCGCCGGGACGACCACCGACTCGGTGGTGCCGGGGAGCACGGTGCTGCGCACGACCACGGTGTGGCGCTCGGCCTTGTCGCGCAGCGCGGCGCCGATCCCTTCGCAGACGCGCTCGATGTAGGTGAGGTCGATGCTCCCGTTCGCGCGGCTCGGGGTGCCGACGCAGATGAGGGAGACCGAGGAGCGCCGTACCGCATCGGCGACGTCGGTGGTCGCGGTGAGTCGGCCGGCGGCGACCATCTCGGCGACGAGCTCGCCGATCCCCTGCTCGAGGATGGTCGCCTTGCCGTCGTTGACCATCGCGACCTTGGCGGGGTTCACGTCCACGCCGACGACGGCGTGCCCCTCCTTCGCGAAGCACGCGGCCGAGACGCAGCCGACGTAACCCAATCCGAACACGCTGAGCGTGATTGCCATGAGCCTGGAGTTTCTGGAGTAGCTGGAAGGTGTGGAAGTCGTGGCGCGCGGCGCTCGCCGGGCGGCGCCGCGGCCACGGTCAGCCGGCGACCACCGGGGCGGTGGTCGGCGTGCGGGGTGGGGCCGCGGGTCCGCGCGCCGGGCGCGCGGCGCGGACGCAGGCGTCGGCGAACTTCGCCGCGACGCGGTCCCACCCGTACTCGGCGCGCACCGTGGCCGCGCCCTGCGCGCCGAGTCGCGCGGCGGCCGCCGGGTCGGTGAGGAGCCGCGCCACCGCGCCGGCGAAGGCCTCCGGGTCGTCGGCGAGGGCGACGTCGCTGCCGTCGCGCAGCGGCAGCCCCTCGGCGCCGACGGTGGTGGAGACGACGGGGAGCTCCATCGCCATCGCCTCGTAGATCTTGAGGCGCGTGCCGCCGCCGATGCGGATCGGGACGACGAAGGCGCTCGCGCGCTCCATGTAGGGGCGCACGTCGGGGACGCGGCCGGTGACGGTGATCGCCGGCACGCGCTCGGCGAGGGCGAGGACGCGCGGCGTCGGGTTGCGCCCGACGACGGTGAGCGTCACGCCCGGCACGGCGCGCTCGAGGCGCGGCAGGATCGCCTCGGCGAACCAGACGATCGCGTCCTCGTTCGGGAGCCAGTCCATCGAGCCGGTGAAGACGAGCTCGCGGGGCGCGCGCTCGGCGCGGCCGGCGGGGCGGAAGAAGTGGGTGTCGACCCCCGTCGGGACCTCGGACACCGAGCGGACGCCGTAGTCGCGCGCGAAGGTCTCGCGGTCCTGCGCCGAGACGGCGACGACGTGGTCGAAGCGGTTGCACTCGGCGCGCTCGAAGGCGCGCATGCGGCGCCACTGCTCGCGCATGTAGCGCTTCGCGAGCGGGTTCGCCGCCACGCTCGCGTGCCGCTCCCAGATCACCGCCTCGACGTTGTGCTGGAAGAGCACCGTGGGGCACGGGAGCCCGTCGGGGACGTTGAGCGAGGGCGCGAGGAAGTCGCAGACGACGACGTCGGCGCGGCCCGCCAGCTCGGCGACGCGGCGGCGCATCTCCGGCGAGCGGTACTTGGCCACCGCGTAGGGGAGCGGGGAGGCGAGGTTGGCGAGCAGCTCGGCGTAGAAGCCCGGCGAGCGCTTGGGGCGCGTGCGGAAGGGGATGCGCACGAGCTCCGTGCAGTACTCGTCGGCCCGCGCGACGGCGTCGGGGGCGGCGTCGCCGTCGTCCAGCGTGAGATACGTGACGCGGTGCTCGCGGCGCAGCTCGCGCAGCATGTTGTACGTCCGGATCCGCCCGCCCTTGTCCACGGGGTGGAGGAGCTCGGTCTTGAGCCAGAGGATGTGCACGAACGGCGAGGGACTGGGGACGAGGGACCAGCGACGAGGTGGATCAGCGGAGCGACGCGGCAGCGGCAGCCGGAGTGGAGAGCTCCTCCCTCTCCCGCCGATCGCCGTTCAGGGGCTCGGGCTCCTCACCGTCGAAGAAGACGCGCTGCCAGATCTCGAGATTCACCAGGGACCAGAGGCGCTCGGCGTGGTTGGCGCCCGCGGCGTGCTCGCCGACCACGCGGCGCAGCGCGGCCGGGTCGAAGAGCCCGCGCGCGAGCGCGCGCTCCCCGAGCACGTACTCGTCCACGACGTGGCGGTAGGGGCCGCGCAGCCAGGCGCCGACCGGCACCGGGAAGCCCATCTTCTTCCTGGCGAGGATCTCGGGCGGGAGCCTGTCGCGCATCGCCTCCCGCAGCACGTGCTTCGTCGTCAGCCCGCGGAGCTTCATGGCGTCGGGCATGCGCGCCGCGAACTCGACGAGCGGGTGGTCGAGGAAGGGGACGCGGCTCTCGATCGACGCGGCCATGCTCATCTGGTCCTGCTTCATGAGCAGCTCGTGCAGGTACGTCTTGGTGTCGGCGTAGAGCAGCCGGTCGAGGAGGGTGCGCGCGTCGGTGCGCTCGAGCGCGGCGTGGTAGGCCGCGTACGGGTCGACGCCGGCGAGCTCGGCGCGCAGCTCCGGCGCGAGGAGGGCGGGCTGCCGGGCGCGCGAGAACACGGCGAAGTTGTCGAAGTAGAGCGCGTCGAGGTTCGCGGGGATGGCGAGGAAGGTGCGGGCGAGCTTGCGCCCCACCGCCCCCGGCAGCCGCCCGACGGCGCCGCGGACGAGGGCGCGCAGCGCGGCCGGGGCGAGGCGCTCGTAGCGCCGACCCGCGGAGAGCTGGTAGATCGTCGCGCGATAGCGGTTGTAGCCGGCGAGCGTCTCGTCGCTTCCCTCCCCCGTGAGCACGACCTTCACGTGCTCGGCGGCGAGGCGGGAGACGAAGTTGAGGGCGACGCTCGACGGGTGGGCCATCGGCTCGTCCTCGTGCCAGACGAGGCGGGGCACGGCGCCCCAGAAATCGTCGGGGGAGACGACGACCTCGCGGTGGTCGGTGCGGTAGCGCTCGGCGACCATGCGCGCGTAGGCGAGCTCGTTCGCCTCGCGCTCGGCGAAGGCGACGGAGAACGTCTTGATCGGCTCGTCGACGAGGGTGCTCATCGTCGCCGTGATCGCCGCCGAGTCGATGCCGCCGGAGAGGAACATGCCGAGCGGCACGTCGGCCATGAGGCGCATGCGCACGGCGTCGCGGAAGCGCTCGGCGTACTCCTCGACGATCTCGCGCTCGGGGCGCGCGGCGAGCGAGTCGTCCTTGGCGAAGCCAAGGTCCCAGAACCGCTCGATGCGGACGCGGCCGTCGCGCCAGGTGAGCGTGTGGCCGGCGGGGAGGCGGCGCACGCCGCGGAAGAGCGTCTCGTCGCCCGAGGGCGCGTGGTTGGCGAGGTAGTCGGGGAGCGCGGCGCGGTTGAGCTCCGGCGTCCCGACCGCGCCGGCGGCGAGGAGCGCCTTGATCTCGGACGCGAAGAAGAGCGTGCCGTCCGGCGCGTGCACGTAGTAGAGGGGCTTCACGCCGAATCGGTCGCGGGCGAGGAAGAGCTCGCGCGCGCGCCGGTCCCACACCGCGAACGCGAACATGCCGCGCAGCCGCTCGGGGGCGCGGCGCCCGTCGCGGCGGACGACCTTGAGCACGGTCTCGGTGTCGCAGTGGGTGTGGTAGCGCTCCCCCGCGCGCTGCAGCTCGGCGCTCAGCTCGGGGTGGTTGAACACCTCGCCGTTGTACACGATCTGCAGCGCGTCGTCGTCGCTCGCCATCGGCTGGGCGCCGTGGGCGACGTCGACGATGCTGAGCCGCCGGTGGCCGAGGGCGACGCCCTGCTCGGCGTCGAGGAAGGCGCCGGCGCCGTCGGGGCCGCGGTGAAGGAGCGTGTCGCGCATGCGCACGAGGAGCCCCATGTCGAGCCGGCGTCCCGAGCCGGCCGGCGTTACGATGCCGCAGATTCCGCACATAGCTCAGCGTCACTCCGGTGATCCGTCGTCGTCCCGGCCGCGGCGGCGCCGCCGCTGGCGTGCCCGTCGGCCGGCTCGTCGCCCGGCCACGGGCCGGCGTCGGCGCGCCACGCGCCGTCGCGCCACGCCCCCGCCGCCCAGCCGGCCGCCGCGTCGAACACCACGTTGCGACCATCCACGCGCAGCCAGCTCCCGCGACCGACGAAGCAGGCGGCGGGCGCGCCGCCCGCGTCGCGGCGCAGCCAGACGACGTCGGCGTCGCTCTCCACGCCGTCGAAGCGCGCCGTCGCGCCGGCGCCCGCGCCGAGCAGGACGAGGTCGTACCCCGACGCGTGCTCGAGGGTCAGCGCGCGGGCGCCGTCGCCCGCGTCGGCGGCGGCCGCGGCGACGCTCGTCGGCAGGAGCGCCGTGACGACCTCCTGCGCGCCCTCGCCCTCCGTGTCGTAGACGCACGCCGCCGACCGCTCGCGCACGCCGAACGAGGGCGACACCCACGCCTCCTCGGCGCGGAAGGCGCCGCCGCCGAAGGCGACGACGCGGAGGAGCGCGCGCCCGTCGGCCGCGTCGTCGAGCGAGAGCTCGCCCGGCGCGAGAAGGCGCGGCAGCACGCCACCCGCGCAGTGCAGGCGCACGCTCACGCGGTGCGCACCGGCCGACAGCACGCGGTCGCGGACGATCCAGTAGCCGCCGGCCCCGCTCCCAGCGGCCGCGCCCTTGACGAACAGCACCGAGCGGCAGTGCGTGGCCGGCTCCGCGAGGCGCGCGAATCCGTCGTGTGTCCCCTCAAAGTAATCGGCGCGCGGCGTGGCCGCCCAGGCGCGGAGGTCGCCGTGCGAGACGTTGGCCCAGGTGAACGCGCCGCGGCCCGGCTCCGACGACGACGCGCCGTCGACGACGACGGTGTTGTGCGCCGCCGAGGAGCGGTACGCGTCGCGCTCCGCCCCGACGTAGGTGTACGTGCCCGCGTCCACGAGGAGCGGCCGCCCGCCGGCGCAGAGCTCGAAGGCGAGGGCGTCGGCGTGGGCGTGGCCGCAGTTGAGCGTGCCGTGCGGTCCGCAGTCGAGCAGCATGTAGCCCGCGTCCGCGTCCCAGCCGTCGCGCATGACGAAGTAGCCGCCGTCGCGGAAGGCGCGCGAGGGGAGGCCGGCGGGCGCTCGGGCGCCGAGCTCGGCGAGCCGGCGCGCGCCGGCGTCGCCGAGCGTCCAGAGCGCCTCCGCCGTCGGCGCGGCGTCGATGCGCCACTCGGGGCGTCCGAAGACCGCGGCGGCGAGGGCGAGCGTGCCGCGCACGTCGGCGACGTGCGCGCCCGCGTCGAGCGTCGCCAGCCGGCCGCCGTCGTCGTCGCCGACGAGCGGGAGGCGGCCGTCGGGACGCGCGATGCGGCGCAGGTGGTCGGCCAGCTTCGCGACGGTAGTGGCCGCGCCGGCGGGGAGCGGCTCGCCCGTCAGCTCGCCGAGGAGCGCGAGGTGGAGGTAGAAGTCCACCGTGTAGCGATGGTAGTACGTGGCCTGCTCGAAGTACACGCCGTCGGCGTGGACCTGGCGGCCGAGCTGCGAGAGGAGGATGCGCCGCCCCGTGGCGCGCCAGCGTGGCGCGAGGGCGAGCTCGGGGAGGAGCGCGCCGAGGTAGACCAGCCCGAGCGCCTCGCCGGTGAGGTGCGTGTTCGGGCTGAAGTACGTGGAGAGGTAGCGCTCGAGGTGCCGTCCGTGGACGTGGAGGTACGCGAGCGCGCGCGCGTAGAGCTCCGGCGTGAGCGCCGGGGAGCGGCGGAAGTAGTGGAGCGCCCAGAGCCAGGAGATGGCGCGGAACGACACCTCGAGGCTGCTCGCCCAGTTGATGCCGCGCTTGGGCGGGTTGACGTCCATCCACGCCGCGAGCTGGCCGGCGAAGACGTGCGCCCAGCGCTCGTCTCCGGAGTACCAGTATGCCTGGCCGAGGGTGGCGAAGTACTGCTGGCGGTTCAGCTCCCAGATGATCTTGTGGTCGCCGACGCGCGCCGGGTCGAGGTAGGGGATGCGGCTCCAGTGCGCGTCGTGCGGCGCGCGCCGGCCGGCGGCGGGATCGAGGTGCCAGTCGATCGGCTCGCCGTAGGCGAGCTCGCGTCCGCCGAAGAAGACGAAGCGTCCGGCCGCGGCGCGCTCCGCGGCGTCGAGCGTCGCGCGCTCGTTCTCCGGAGCGTGCGCGCGCAGCGCGGCGACGGTCGCCGCCGGGTCGCTGAACGCCGGGAAGAAGGCGGGCGCGGTGCGCTCGCGGAAGCGGGCGAGGAGCTCGCGCGCGTCGCGCGGCGCGCCGGGAGCGAGGCGGCGCGCGAGGGCGGTGTCGCCCCGGGCGGCCTGGCCCGGGGCGGCCTGGCCGATGGCGCGGGCGTCGGGGTCGAGCCCCGCGCGCTCGCGCCAGGCGGCGACGGCCTGCGCGGCGCGGTCGGCCAGCTCGTGCGGCGAGCGGCCGCGCAGCTTGGCGAGCTTCGTCGCGAGGCTCATCGGGGCGCCGCCTCCGTGCCGCCCGACTCCGTGCCGCCCGACGCGAGCTCGAGGTAGAGTCGCTCCCACTCGTCGCGCACGGCGGGCCAGGCGTAGCTGGCGAGCGCCTCGCGCCGGGCGGCATCGGCCAGGCGCGTGGCGAGCGCGGGATCGGCGAGGAGGCGCAGCGCGGCGTCGGCCATGGCGCGCGGGTCGCCGCGCGGGACGAGGAGGCCGTTGTCCTCGTGCCTGACGACGTAGGGGATGCCGCCCGCGTCGGTCGTCACCACCGGGAGGCCGGCGGTGAACGCCTCGATGATCGAGAGCGGCATGTTGTCGAGGTCGGAGCCGTTCAGGTAGACGTCGGCCTCGTCGTAGCGCGCCGGCATCTCGGCCGGCGGCACGGGGCCCAGGAAGCGCACGGCGTCGGGGCCGAGCCCGAGCTCGCGCGCGAGGGCGTGGAGCGCGTCGCGCTCCGGGCCGTCGCCCGCCACCGCGAGGCGCGCGTCGGGAACGCGCTCGCGGACGAGGGCGAAGGCGCGCAGCACGCTCGCGACGTTGTAGTGCCGCTGGAAGTTGCGGTTGGCGAAGAAGAGCGGGCGGAGCGGCGCGCGGCGGCGCCAGCGGTGCGCGTCGGCGTCCACGAAGTTGTGGATCGCGCGCGCGCGCATCCCGAAGCGCGCGAAGACGTCCGCCAGGTAGCCCGACTGGACGACGATCTCGTCGGCGCGGCGCATGTAGGCGGTGGTGCGCGGCCAGCGGCGCAGGTGGTCCTCGAGCTCCCCGCTGTGGTAGTTGAGCAGCACGCGCCGCCCCTTCAGCCGGCCGACGAGGATCGCCGGCAGGGGCGCGAGCACGAACGACCAGTAGGCGGCGGAGAAGACGTGGACGACGTCGTAATCGCCGAGGCGCGCGAGGAGCGAGGCGACGTAGGCGGCCGAGGTGGCGACCGTGCGCACGTACTTCACGCGCTGGAGCGCGCGGAGCGGGCCGGGGAGCCGCGGGTTGTGCGGGAGGAAGTCGACGTCGAGCGACGGGACCTCGCGCAGCCGCTCGAGGAGGGCGCGCGCCGCCACCGCCTGCCCACCGAGGATGTCGAGCGACGGGGCGACGATGCAGACGCGGACGCGGCGCGCGGGGCGCGGGGCGGCCGGCGCGGGGGAGGGGGCGGTGGCCGCCGGCGCGGCGGCGCTAGCGCTGCCAGACATTCCACCGCCCGCGCAGGCCGTTGATCGTGGCGACGACGACCGCCGCCTGGAGCGAGACGCCCCACTCGAGCTGGTGCGCGACGCGCCGGCGCACCGGCGGGACGAGGAGCACGGCGGCGGCGAGGGCGGCCGCGAGCAGGGCGACGGGGGTGCCGACGCCCGTCCCCCGCGCGCGGTCGGCGAGCGCCGCGCCGAGCGCGCCCGCGACGCCGACGGCGGCCGCGAGCGCCAGGTAGGGGGTCGCGAGGCGGAGCAGCTTGTGGAAGAGGAACTGCGCCCAGATCGGATTGCGCACGGGGACGAGCACCGCCGGCAGCCAGGCGCAGAGCTGGATGACTCCGGTGAGCGTGCGGACCTTGCGCCGGTACTCCTGCGCCGCGGCGAAGCGGCGCGTGTCGACCGCCCGCGCGTCGTCGGCGAAGCCGACGCGGTGGCCGTCGAGGACGAGGCGCATGGGGACGTAGAGGTCGTCGAGGATGAGCCCCGCCGGAAGGGGGCTCCAGAGGGCGCGCCGCATGGCGTAGACGGCGCCGGTGACGCCCACCGCGGAGTGGAGGCGCGCCTCGCCGCGGCGCAGCCGCCGCTCGTAGCGCCAGTAGCGCTCGGCGAGCGTCGGCGGCCCCCCCTCCCCCGTCACCTCGTGCCCGATGTCGAGCGCCCCGGACATGGCGCCGAAGCGCGGGTCGGCGAGGGCGGCGACGAGGCGGGCGACGGCGTCGCGGTGGAAGCGCTGGCCGGTGTCGGTGAAGACGAGGAGCGTGCCGCGGGCGGCGCGGACGGCGGCGTTGAGGGCGGCCGCCTTGCCGCCCGGCGCATCGCCCGTGACGACGGTGACGCGCCCCCCCTGCTCCGCCGCGGGCCACACGAGCTCGGCGGGCGAGGCGGCGGCGCCGGCGGCGTCCAGGGCGACGACGACGTCGAGCCTGCGCGGGTCGTAGTCGGACGCGAGGAGGTCGGCGACGCGGGCACGAATGGCCGCCGCGTCGTCGCGGCTGGCGACGACGGCGGTGACCGTCGGGGCGTCCGCGCCGACCTCCCCTCGCGCGAGCGGTGGCCGAAGCGTCCCGACGACCGCCACGACGAGCGGATAGCCGAGCCAGATGGCGGCGATGGCGGCCGCCGAGACCGCGGCGAGCGTCAGCACGCCCGGCTGGCGGGGATGGCGGCCTGAGGGCGCGCCGGGCCGGACCCGGCGGCGGGACGGGCGGGGAGCATGAGCGGCTGACGCGTGGCGGACGTTGGAGAGGAACAGGCCGTGTGATAGTTTGGCACCGTGCCGGCCGGTAGCGCCACGGCCGGGCGCGCCTGGCGGCGGTCGTCCTCTTCGCAAACCGGGGACCACGGGGCGCGGAGCGCGAGCGCGGGCATTCGCGCCCGTAACTGTGTCGCGCGTCACGTTTTCCTCAGCCGGGCGCGTTGCGCCCGCGCAATGGACCGCAGTTTGCGCGACACAGGCGCGCGGGGCACGGCACGGGGCGCTTCCGAAGGGGGCGCCCCGTGCCGTGCCCCCGGCCCGCGGCGCCCGCGCCGAAGCGAGCGCACCACCTCACACGGACCGCCATGTCATCGGGAACGTCCAGGACGATCGGCACGACCGCGCCCCAATCGATGCACTGCCTCGTGACCGGGGGGGCCGGCTTCATCGGCTCCCACATCGCCGCGCGGCTCGGCGCGCTCGGCCACCGCGTGCGGGTGGTCGACAATCTCTCCACGGGGTTCCGCGAGAACCTGTCGCCGCTCGGCGACGACGTGGACTTCCTGCTCGGCGATCTGACCGACCCGGCGGTGTGCGAGCGCGCGGTGGACGGGGTGGAGGTCGTGTTCCACCTCGCCGCGCTCGGCAGCGTGCCCCGCTCCCTCGCCGACGCGTGGGGGTCGCACGACGCGAACGTGAACGCGACCGTCCGCCTCCTCGAGGCGGCGCGCGCGGCGGGGGTGCGCCGGGTGGTATACTCGAGCTCCAGCTCCGTGTACGGCGACACGCCGACGCTCCCCAAGGTGGAGACGATGGAGCCGCTGCCGCGCTCGCCGTACGCGGCGTCGAAGCTCTCGGGGGAGCAGTACGTGCTCTCCTACGCGCGGGCGGGGCTCGTGGAGGGGGTGGCGCTGCGCTACTTCAACGTGTTCGGCCCGCGCCAGAGCCCCGAGGGGGCGTACGCGGCGGTGATCCCGCTCGTGCTCCGCGCGGCGCTCCACGGCACGCCGGTGGTGATGTTCGGCGACGGGCTGCAGACGCGCGACTTCACCTACGTGGACAACGTGGTGGACGCGAACCTCCGCGGCGCGACGGAGCCCGCCGAGCGGGTGAGCGGGTGGGCGGTGAACGTGGGCGCCGGCGCCCGCACCTCGCTGCGCGAGCTGCTGGAGGTCGTCGAGCGGGTGAGCGGGCGGGCGATACGGGTGGACCGCCGGCCCCCGCGCGCGGGAGACGTGCGCGACTCGCTCGCCGCCCTGGAGCGCGCTCGGACCGTGCTCGGCTATGAGCCGCTGGTACCGCTCGAGGAGGGGCTGCGCCGCACCTGGGCCTGGTTCGTGGAGAGCGCGTCGGGCGTCGGCGCGTCGGCCGAGCGCGACGCGGCGGGGGCCGTCGGGGGGGCGGCGTCGCGGTCGTGAGGCCGTCCGATCCGATGCGCGTCTCCGTGGTGATCCCGAGCTACAACGTCGCCAGCTACCTGCCGCAGGCGCTCGAGTCGGTGCACGCGCAGACGCGGCCGGTGGACGAGGTCATCGTCGTCGACGACGGCTCGACCGACGGCTCGACGGAGGTGGCGCGCCGGCACGGGGCGGTCTGCGTCCGGACGCCCGTGAACGGTGGGCCGGCCGCGGCGCGGAACCTCGGCACGCGAGCGGCGAGCGGCGACGTGGTGGCCTACCTGGACGGCGACGATTTCTGGGAGCCCACCCACTGCGCGGAGACCGTCGGGCTCCTCGAGCGCTTCCCCGAGGCGGCGGTGGCCTTCGGCCGGGTGCGCAAGATCGGGGGTGAGACGCGGGCGCCCGACCCGGAGCTGGACCTGCCGGCAGGGACGCCGACCGACGCGCTGCTGTCGCTCGTGGTCTACAACACGGTGCCACAGTCGGGCGCCGTCGTGCGCCGCGCCGCGGTCCTCGAGGCGGGGGGCTACGACGAGAGGATGCGCTACTCCGAGGATTACGACCTCTGGCTGCGGCTGGCGCGGCGCCATCCGTTCGTCTGTACGCAGGAGATCACGACGAACTACCGCGTGCACCCGGCGCAGGCGACGCAGGCGGTGGAGAAGCTGATGCGCGGCGGCTGGGAGGCGCGGCGCCGGCTGTGGGAGTCGTACGCCGGCGCGCCCGCCGAGGAGCGCGCGCGCGTCGCGGCGGCGCTGAGCCGCGCGTGGGAGCTCGACCTGCGGCTGGCGTGGCGGAACTGCGACCGCGCCATGCTCGACGTGGTGCTCGCCCAGCGCGACGTCGTGCCGGACTCGGCAGCGTCGTTCGAGCGCTGGGACAGACGAGCGCGCCGGTTCTGGTCGTTCTGGGTGCCGGCGATCGCGGTGTGGGACCGGCTGCCGCAGGGGACGAAGAACGCGTTGAAGACGCCGGTGCGGGCGCTGCGCGGGGCCTGAGCGGGGCCGCCGGCCGGCTCGGAGTGCCCTCAGAGCGCCGGCTCGGGACGACGGGTGGGAGCGAGCCCGAGCCGCCGGCGGAGCACGCCGGCCACCCAACGCCAGTAGACGGGGGGCCAGGTGGTGCCGCGGAGCCAGCCGTAGGATGACGCCGGCCGGCGGAGCAGCTCCGCGTAGGCCGCCTCGAAGCGCTGCACGTAGTGGGTGACGAGGAACTCGCGCTCGACGCGCGCGCGCCCCGCCTCCCCCATCCGGCGGCGGAGGGCGGGGTCGGTGGTGAGGGTGTGGAGGGCGTCGGCGAGGGCGGCCGGGTCGTCCGGGGTGGCGAGCAGCCCCGTCACCCCCTCCACGACCGACTCGCGGTGCGGCGCGATCGCCGAAGCGGCGATCGGCAGCCCGAAGAGCGCGGCCTCGAGGAGGTTGAGGGGGAACGCCTCCTCGCGCGCCGCCGAGACGGCGACATCGGCGGCGTCGCGGAGCACGGCGCCCGCGTCGCGCCGCTCGCCGAGGAAGTGCGCGACGCCGGTGAGTCCGAGCGAGGCCGCGAGCGCCTCGAGGGCCGGCCGCTCGACGCCGTCGCCGACGATGAGGAGCCGCGCCCGCGGGTCGCGCCAGCGCAGGAGGGCGAAGGCGTGAAGCAGCGCGTCCACCCCCTTGCGCGCGATCAGCGACCCGACGGCGGCGACGACGACGTCGCCGGCCCCGATGCCGAGGCTGGCGCGCAATCCCGTGGCGTCTCCGGCCGAGAGCCGCCGGGGATCGACGCCGTTGTAGATCACGCGCACGCGGCCGGCGGGCATGCCGTCGTCCAGCGCCCCTTGCGCCGCGCTCCGGCTCACCCCCACGACGAGCGCGGCCTGGTGGACCGCGTTGTAGCACCGGTCGGCCTCGTTCGTGGGCAGGTGGAGGTGGACGACGGTCGGGATGCGGGCCGCGCGGGCGGCGGGGAGGAGCAGCCGCAGCGTCAGCTCGTTGTTGGCGTGAACGAGCCGCGCGCCGTGGCGCCGGACGACGTCGTGGGCGAGGCGGACGGCGGCCCGGTCGGGGAGGAGGGTCTCGCCGCTGTCGGGCCAGGGGCCGGCGAGCTGCTCCACCTCGGCGCCGAGAGCACGCGCCTCGGCGGCGAGCGACGCCGAGTCGCACCAGACCACGGGGCGGAAGTGGCGGCGGTCGAGACCGGCGACGAGGTCGAGCAGGCAGCGCTCGCTGCCGCGGATCCAGTCCAGGCCCGAGTGGGCGAAGAGGACGGTCGCCGGGCCGGGGGGGTGGTCCGGGGTGCCCGTCACGTCGGGGACTCGGGTCGTGCCTGGAGAGCTCATCAGGTGATGCGGGATCGGAAGTTGCGCGAGCGGGGCCGTACGCCCACGTTGGCCGGCGACGCGGCACGGCTCGGGGCGGCGGGACCAGTCACGGCGAACGGACACGATCGGGGCATGAGCCTCACCATCTCAGTCGTCATTCCCTGCTACAACGCGGCCGAATACCTGGTCGAGGCCGTGAGCTCCGTGCACCGCCAGACGCGCCCGCCGGTCGAGATCATCGTCGTGGACGACGGCTCGACCGACGGATCCGCCGAGCTCGCGGCCGGGCTCGACGGCGTGCGGGTGCTCGTGCAGCGCGCGAACGGCGGCCCGGGGGCGGCCCGGAATGTAGGCACCGCGGCGGCGCGCGGCGACGTGATCGCCTGGCTCGACGCCGACGACCGGTGGGAGGCCGAGCACCTCGCGTGCCTGGCCGAGCTGCTCGAGCGACACCCGAGCGCGTCGGTGGCCTTCTCCCGCGCCCGCCAGTTCGGGGAGCGGAATGGGGAGTGGCCGAGGCTGATTCCGAGCGAGCTGGCGCTCGACCCGTTCTGGACGGCGCTCGGGTGGTGCCTGGCGCTCCCGAGCGCGACTGCCGTGCGGCGCGACGCGCTCCTCTCGGTGGGCGGCTTCGACGAGTCGCTGCGCGTCGCCGAGGACTTCGAGCTGTGGATCCGGCTGGCCCGGCGCGGACACCTCTTCATCTGCTCGGACGCCGTCACGTGTGAGCGGCGGCAGCACGGGGGGAATACCGAGACGATGCACTACAGCCGCGCCGAGTACGAAGTGCGCCACCGGCTGTGGCGCGCCGAGTCGCTGGCGGCGAGCGATCCCGAGTACGTGGCCCGGCTGGGCAAGGCGTTGGGCGACATCTGGGAGCGGCGCCTCGACGACGCGTGGCACATGCGCAGCCGGGCCGTGATGGAGTTCCAGCTCTCCATGGAGCGCTTCGTGCCCGACGGCAGCGACCGCGGCCGGGCGTGGCGCCGGAAGGCGATCCTGTTGCCCGTGCTCCCGCTGCTCGACCGGGCGCGGGCGCACGCGCGGCGGCTCGGGCGGGCGGTGCGTGGCGGGGCGGCGGCCGGGATGACGCACGAGTAGGAGCTCCGCGGCGGGCTCTGAGGGGGGCGGCGGTGACGCGGCGCGCCGGCAGGCGCGCCGCGCGGTCGGACGCCGGCGCGCGCCGGCGGGCGGCGGGCGCCGGCGTTACCGCCCCGCCACGACGAGCCGCGGCTGGGCCAGCGTGTCGGCGCCCGGCTGCAGGTCGAAGCGCGGGTTCATCTGCGCGACACCCTTGAAGTTCGTGTCGGCGGGAACGACCTGGAACTGGGCGTTCGGGCCCGGGTGGCGGTAGTTCTCCGTGGTCTCGTTCCAGACCGCGGTCTCGATCGTGTAGACGCCGGGCGGCAGGTTCGCCTGGAGGTCGACCCGCATCTCGAAGTCGCCCACCGGCGGCAGAGGCACGTGGCACTGCGAGGTCGTCGTCCAGTAGACGCGCTCGCCGCTGTGCGCGGCGCGCACGCCGATGGCGATCGAGTGCTCGATGGTCGGGTCGTGGTAGCGCACCGTGCCGGTGGCGACGACGGCCGTCCAGTCGCCCGAGCGGACGGTGGCGGCGCCGTCGACGCGCGCGGCGTGCAGCACGATCGGGTCGTTGGCCACGCCCTGGTCGCCGTTCTCCTCGGCGGCCGTCCCCTCGGTGGCGTACGCCGCCACGCACTCGGCCGGCGTCCCCTGCCGCGCGATCGCGCCGCGGTGGAGGAGGATGCAGTCGGTGCAGAGCGAGACGATGCGGTCGAGCTGGTGGGAGACGATGACGACCGGGATCCCGCTCTTCACCATGCGCTGGATGCGGTCGTACGCCTTCTGCTGGAACTTGACGTCGCCGACGGCGAGCACCTCGTCGATGATCAGCACGTCGGGGTCGAGGTGCGCGGCGATCGAGAAGCCGAGCCGCGCGTTCATCCCGCTCGAGTAGCGCTTGACCGGGGTGTCGATGAACTCGCCGACGCCGGCGAAGTCGACGATCTCGTCGAACTTGCGCGCGATCTCGACGCGCCGCATCCCCATGATCGCGCCCTGGAGGAAGACGTTCTCGCGGCCGGTGAGGTCCTGGTGGAAGCCGGCGGCGATCTCGATCAGCGCGCCGACGCGGCCGCGCACCTCGCAGAAGCCGCGCGTCGGCCGCAGGATCTTGGTGAGCGTCTTGAGGACGGTGGACTTCCCCGCCCCGTTGGCGCCGATGACGCCGAGCGCCTGGCCCGGCTGCACGCTGAAGGAGACGTCGCGCAGCGCCCAGAAGTCGCCGGCGTTGACGAGGTCGTCCTTGCGCGGGCCGCGCCCCGTGAGGCGCTTGCCGAGGGCGGGGATCAGGTCGCGGAGGCTGTCGTGCACCTCGCCGCGGCGGAACTTCTTCCAGACGTGGTCGAAGATGATGCCGGGCGTCTCGCCGCCGCGCAGCACCGGGGTGGAGGCGTGCTCAGACATACTCGGCGAAGACGAACTCGGAGCGGTGGAAGAGGAGCGCGGCCGCGAGGAGCCCGCCGACCGCCCAGAGCGCGGTGTAGGCCAGGTACCAGGGGTCCCACACCAGGGCGCCCTTCGCCGTCTCGGTGATCGGGACGAGGAGGTCGTGCCCCTGCACGACGGCGAGGCGCATCCCCTCGAGGATCGGCGCGAGCGGGTTGAGCATGACGATGCGCGAGCCCCGGGCGCCGAGCATCGCGGGCTCGAAGAAGACCGGCGTGAAGAAGATGCCGAAGGTGAGCATCACCTGCACGATGTACTTCACGTCGCGGAAGAAGAGGTTCGCGCAGCTCAGGAAGAGGCTCGCCGCGGCGGTGAAGAGCACCAGCAGGAGGAGCAGCACGGGCACCCAGAGCAGCGCCCAGCTCGGACGCACGCCCAGGAAGGGGAGGAGCACGGCGAGCGAGACAAGGCCGATGAGCGTGTCGAAGCACTGCGCGAACGTCGCCGAGAGGGGGAGCACCTCGCGCGGGAAGTACACCTTCGAGACGAGGTGCATGTTCGACGTCAGGCTCGCCGTCGCGAAGCCGATCGTGCCGACGAAGAACGCCCAGGGGAGCGCCTTGACGGCGAGGCCGGCGACGTCGGCCGTGTCGAACGCGCCGCCGGAGACGTGCGCCATCGAGAAACGGACGAGCGCGCCGGACAGGATGACCATGATCGGCATGAACACCGACCATCCGAACCCCATCACGGCCTGCTTGTACCGGATGCGGATGTCGCGGAGGGTGAGCTGGTGCAGAAGGTCGCGCCCGTGCCAGAGGTCGGAGACGATCTCCTTATAGTCGGCGAGCACGGACGAGCGATGCTCGCGCGGGCTGGCCGGGGTGTCGGGGTTCGTGGGGGCGGCGGGCTCGTCGCGCCGCCGATCGGAGGCGGCTGGGCCGACGAGGGAGCCGGTGGCACCGTCCATCGGGGTTGTCTCGACCTGCGCGTTCACCATTCCTCACTACTCACGTGGCTTCAGCATACTTGGCCGCAAGATAGGGCGGCCCCCCCTTTGTGCAAAATGAACGCCGCGGGCTGAGCAGGGAGAAATCGCCGGCGCCGCGGGCGGGCGGCCTCGAGAGCGCCATCCGCGACGGGCGCCACAGTCCCGCCACAGGAGCGCCGCTTCGCGGCCACAGCGGCACCCGTCAAACTGTCCGCAAGCGGGCGGCGCGTGCGGTGAGCGGTATCACCACGGCGCGCCGCATCCAGTGCCGGCGCGTCACGCTGACGAGCGGAGCAGGGTGAGGAGATGTTCCCACCGATCAGCCCGCGCCCGCGAGCGACGACGTGGCGGGAGCCGCGCCCGGGCGCTCGCCGAGGCGCTCGCCGAGCAGGCGGACGATCTCGTCGCCGATGGCGAGCGACGCCGTCGCTCCCGGACTCGGCGCGTTGAGCACGTGGAGCGCGCTGGGGCGCGAGAGCAGGTAAAAGTCCTGTACCAGGTCGCCGTTGGGGAGCATGGCCTGGGCCCGCACGCCGGCGCCACCCGGGGCGAGGTCGGCGGCGCGCACCTCGGGGACGAGGCGCCGCAGCGACCGCGCGAACAGCTCCTTGCTGAACGACCGCCGCACCTCGCCCCACGACGTCGCCGGGTAGCGCCGCAGGAAGCGCCAGAGTCCGGGGAAGGTGAGCGCGTCGGCGACGTCGCGGGGGCTCACGTCGGCCTTGCGGTAGCCCTCGCGGGCGAGCGCGAGCACCGCGTTCGGCCCGCACTCCACGCCGCCGCGGATCATCCGGGTGAAGTGGACGCCGAGGAAGGGGAAGGCCGGGTCGGGCACCGGGTAGACCAGGTTGCGCACGAGATGCGCGCGCTCGGGGCGGAGCGTGAAGTACTCGCCCCGGAAGGGGACGATTCGGAGCGCGGGGCGCTCTCCGGCCAGCTCGGCGACGCGGTCGCAGTGGAGTCCGGCGCAGTTGACGAGGACGTCCGCCTCCACCTCGCCGGCGGTGGTCTCGGCGACCCACCCGGCGTGGTCGGCGGCGCCGGCGCGCCGCAGGGCGCGCACCCGCGCACCGGTGACGACGCGCCCGCCGGCCGCCTCGATCTCGCGCGCGAGCGCCGCGGCGACCGCCGGGTAGTCGACGATCCCCTCTTCCGGGACCCGCACCGCCGCGACGCCGCCGACGTGCGGCTCGATCTCGCGCATCCGCTCCGGCCCGAGCCACTCGAGCCCGGCGAGCCCGTTCGCGTGGCCACGCTCGAGCAGGTCGCGCAGCCGCGGCAGCTCCCCCTCGTCCACCGCCACCACGAGCTTGCCGCAGATCTCGTGGGGCACGCCGTGCGCGCTGCAGAACGCGGTCATCTGCCGGATGCCGTCCACGGCGAGTCGCGCCTTGGTCGAGCCGGGCTTGTAGTAGAGCCCCGCGTGCAGCACGCCGCTGTTGTTCCCGCTCTGGTGGCGCGCCACCGCCGGCTCCTTCTCGAGCACGGTGACGGCGAGCCCGGGGCGAGCGCGGAGCATCTTGTACGCCGCGCCGAGGCCCACGAGCCCTCCGCCCACGACCACGACGCGCCGCGCGCTCACGGCGGTGGCGGCGCTCCTCCGCCCGCGTCCGCGACGCCCGCCGCGCCGCCACCGGCCGCTCCGACGGCGGCGTCCTGGTGACGCGCCGCGCCGCGCGGGGCGCCGGTCGCCCGCAGCGCGTCGCGCCCGCCGACCACGCCGCCCAGGTGGTCCGCCAGCCGGATGGCGAGGGCGACGATGGTGAGCGTCGGGTTGATGTAGCCGCCGGTCGGGAACACCGAGCAGCCGGCGACGAACAGGTTGCCGATGCCGTGCACGCGGCAGTTCGCGTCCACCACGCCGCGCGCCGGGTCGGCGTGCATCCGCGTGGTGCCCATGTGATGGTGGAGGCCAGGGAACACCAGGTTGGGGCGCTCTCCGTCGAGCTCGATCCGGAGCGTCCCGAGGCCGGTGCGGGCCAGCGCGGCGGCGAGGACGCGCTGCGCGCGCCGCACGCTGTCGAGGCTCGCCTCGTCCCAGCGCCAGTGCAGCCGCGGCATGCGGTTGCCGAGCGCGTCGCGGTCGGCGGTCAGGGTGACGCGGTT
>JBJMNL010000361.1:0-10752 GCA_045804285.1 Gemmatimonadaceae bacterium | reverse complement strand
TGTAGGCGCCGGTGAGCGCGGTGCAGGCGCTGCTCTCGACGCGCGAGACGCTGAACGCGAGCGCGAGCGGCACCCCTTCCGAGAGCGCGCCCGTGGCCGGATCGGAGCGGATGTCGGAGCGGTTCAGCTTCTCGTCCACGAAGTAGGGCCCCTCGGTCAGCGCCGCGGTCAGCACGCAGGAGCCGGTGGGCGTGGCGGTCGCGGCGGAATCCGCCACGTCGGCGTCGGTGATGCCTCCGGCGCAGCCGAGCAGCGTCTGCGATACCACGACGCTCGCGGCGCCCCTGGCGGCGAAGCCGAGCAGGTCGCGGCGGGTGAGGCGGGTGCGCGCCGGGCGTGGGTCGGTCGGGCGGTGAATGCTCGGGTGAATGCTCATCGGAGCCTGCTGCGTGGGACGTGAGTGGCCATCGTGGCGCCTCGCGGCGCCCCCGCGCGTGACTGCCTCGGCGCGCGGCGGGTATGGTGGCGGTACACGCCTCTCGACCGGCGCGTTGGCGCCTCGCCCCGCCCCGCTTGGCGGCGTTTGTAACAGATGCGCCGCCCCTTGCCGCGTCATCTGTTCCCACTACCTTGGGGCACACCGAATAAATGCCGAATCACGGCGCCGGCGACCGCGCCGGGCTGGGCGGCGAGCGAGGACGCGCCGGCCGTCGCGGCCAGGGCAGACCGGCGCAGGGAGCGAGAGCATGGACAGGCAGCAGCTCGAGACGTGGCTGTGTGGGCCCGATGCGCCGGTGCCGACGCCGGCGGAGATCGCCCGCGTACTCGGCGTTCCGCTCGACTCGATCGGCGACACCACGCTGCTGCGCGCGGCCGATCGGCTGCGCGCCGTGCGCTTCGCGGTCGCCGTGCTGCGCGACGTCTACGCGGACGACGCGGACGTGCGGCGCTGGCTGCGTGCGCCGCGTGCGGAGCTCGACGGTCGCCGCGCGCTCGACCTGCTCTTCGCCGGCCGCGCCGACGCGGTCGCGGAGCTCGCCGTGCGCGACTGGCACCGGCCGGTCGCCGTGGGCGCGCCGGCGGGAGTGGCTCCGCTGTTCGAGAGCGGAGTGCGGGTGTCCGCGTGACGGCGCGGGCGCCGGGGGTGCAGGGTCCGGCGCCCCCGGCGCTCCCGGGTCAGACGATGCGGTGCCCGAACGCGCTCTTCGCCAGCTGCACCGCGAGCTCGGCGGTCCTGTTCCGCTCGTCGAGGATCGGGTTCGTCTCGACGATGTCGAGCCCGACCAGCTTGCCGGTGTCGGCGATCATCTCCATCGCGAGGTGCGCCTCGCGGTAGGTGGCGCCGCCGCGCACGGGGGTGCCGACGCCGGGCGCGTGGTCGGGGTCCACCCAGTCCAGGTCGCAGGAGACCCACAGACGGTCGGACGCCGAGGTGGCGATCGCGATCGCGCGGCGCATCACTTCGCGCAGCCCGTGCTCGTCGATGTCCCGCATCGTGAAGCAGGCGATCCCCCACTCGCGGATCGCCACCCGCTCGGGTGGGTCGAGGTCGCGGATGCCGACCAGCACCAACTGCTCGGCGCGCAGCGCGGGGCAGGGGCCGCTGATGGCGCGGAAGCGCGCGTCGCCGTGGCCGAGGAGGTGCGCGAGCGGCATGCCGTGCACGTTCCCGGTGAGGCTCGTGTCCGGCGTGTGGAGGTCGCCGTGGGTGTCGAGATAGATGCACCCCACCCGCTCCCCCGCGCTCGCGAAGTGGCGCGCGGCACCGGCGAGCGACCCCGCGACGAGCGAATGGTCGCCACCGAGCACGAGCGGCACCTCCCCCTCGGCCACGGCGTCGGCGGTCTCGTCGGCCAGCTCCTCGCAGACGCGCGTGATGATCGGCAGGAAGCCGCGGCCGGCGACCTCGGCCGGCACCGTGGCGCGCTCGGGGACGGCGATGTCGCCGACGTCGGTGACCGTGTGGCCGATCTCCCGGAGCGACTCCGCCATCTGGGCGATGCGGAGGGCGGCGGGTCCCATCTCGACGCCGCGGCGCGACGCGCCGAAGTCGAGGGGGACGCCGATCATGCGGATACTCGTCATGCGATGCGGGGAAGCGCGGGGGAGCGCGGGGAGCGTGGGTCCTGCGAGACCGGAGCGCGGCTGGGGCCGCCGTGCCCGGGCGCAGTGCCGACGCCCGACGGTGCGTGGACGCAACGCCGCGCGGTCTCGGTCGTTGACTTCGAGCCGCCCGAACGATATCCTTATGCAACGACGACACGCGCCGGGCGCGCGCAGACATCCTGATGAGGTGAGGGGCCTCCCGCAAGCGCGGCGGCCCCTTTTTCGTCCGGTGTCGAGCGCGTTGCCAGTCGCCAACTCGTCGCCGCCCACCGTGGGGGCAAGGCCCACGAATCGTCGTAGCCAGGACGTGCCGCATGTCCGGACTCCGACAACACGACATTCAGGAGTTTCGTCATGCGTACGACCGGCACCGTGAAGTGGTTCAACGACAGCAAGGGCTTTGGCTTTATCACCCCCGAGAACGGGCAGAAGGACTGCTTCGTCCATCACTCGGCGATCCAGGGCGGCGGCTTCAAGTCGCTGACGGACGGCGAGCGGGTTGAGTTCGACATCGTGCAGGGCCAGAAGGGCCCGGCCGCCGAGAACGTCGTCAAGCTCGGTCGTTGAGTCTGGCGGCCGCGGCCCATGGTCGCGGCGCGCGCGCGGGGCCGGTCCGACTGACGTCGGACCGGCCCCGTCGTTTCTGTGGTATGGCACCAGGGTAAGGTCAGCAGCGTCGAAGACGCGAGGAGGAACGATGGTGGAAGTCAAGCTCGAGGAAGGGGACCGGCTCGACTGGGCCCTCAAGGCGTTCAAGCGGCAGGTGCTGCGCTCCGGGGTCCTCAAGGACCTGCGGCGCAAGCGCCACTACGTGAAGCCGAGCGCGGCCCGGCAGCTCAAGGCGGCCGAGGCGCGACGCCGCGCGCGCTCGCGCAATCGCCCGCGCTAGCGGCGCGGCGATCTTCGCACGGAGGAAGAATGAGCAAGGAAGACATGGTCGAGCTCGAGGGCGTCATCACGGACGTTCTGCCGAGCGCGATGTTCCGCGTGACGCTCGACAACGGACATTCGGTGCTGGCGACGATCGGCGGCAAGATGCGGCGCTTCCGCATCCGCGTGCTCACCGGCGATCGCGTGAAGGTCGAGGTGTCGCCGTACGACCTCTCGCGGGGGCGCATCACCTTCCGCCACAAGGGCTGAGCGCCGGCGCGCGCCGGCGGCGCTCCGCGTCGTCGATCGCGCGCGCCGCGAAGGGGGGAGCGGGCTCGGCGAGCCTTGTCGCGCATTGCGTTCGCGTCTGGTGCGCGACCTGCAGCGACGTCCGCCGCCGATCGGCGCCGGCAGGTCGCGTCGAGTCGGAACCCATTCACCTTCTTCGTCAACGGAGGCGCTATGGCGAATCGGGACTTCGGCGGTGATCGTGGCTCTCGCGGTCGCGACTACGGCAGTCGTGACTACGGCGGCCGCGACTTCGATCGCGGTGAGGGCCGCTCCTCACAGGGCCGGATGGATCGCGACTACGATCGGGGATACGCGGAAGGCGGAGGCTACCAGGGCCGGGGCGGCTCGTGGGGCGAGGGCTACCAGGGCCGAGGCGGCTCCTGGAGCGAGAGTGGCGCCGGCGGGCGTGAATACGGCGGCGGCTACGGTGGTGGATATCAGGGCGGTGGCGGGTACGGCGGCGGCCGCGACTACGATCGCGACTACGAGAGTGGTGGGCGCGGCGAATACGGCCGCGATTTCACCGACCGCGACCGCGAGCGCGGCGGCTACGGCGGCATGGGCGGCGGCGACTACGGCCGCTACCAGAGTGGTGGCTACCAGGGCGGCGGCTACCAGGGCGGATACGGCGGGTCGTCCGGGATGCGCGGCGGCGAGTACGGGCAGAGCATGTGGCGGGGTGGCGGTCGCTGGGACATGGGCGATCGGAACCCGAGCCAGGGGTTCACCGGCGGCTACGGCGGCCAGTACGGCTCGAGCTACGGATCGTCGGGCGAACAGTACGGCCGCGGCGCGTCCGATTTCGGCGCGTACGGTGGAGGCGGCTACGCGGGCGGCTACGGCGGCTCGACCGGCTACGGCGAGCGCTCCACGGGCTTCGGCCGCCAGAGCTACGCCGGCCGCGGATCGCGGAGCTATCGCCGCTCCGACGAGCGCATCCGCGACGACGTCTACGAGGCGCTCATGCGCGATCCCGAGGTCGACGCGAGCGACATCGACGTCGTGGTGCAGGAGGCGGTCGTCACCCTCGACGGCGAGGTGGAGGACCGGCGCCAGAAGCGGCGCGCGGAGGACGTCGCCGAACAGGTGCCGGGCGTCAGCGACGTCCGCAACAACGTCCACGCGCGCCGCGGGTTGCTCGCCGGCCTGTTCGGCGGCGACGAGTCGGATCGCGACCGGGACCGCGACCGCGACCGGAGCCGCGCCGACCGCGACGTGACACCAGGCGCGACGCGCGACGCCGCGTCGGCGACGAGCGGCGCGACGGGCACCAGCGGCACGGGCCGCGGCCGCTCGGCGACCGGCGGCTCCGCCACGACGGGCTCGACTGCGGGCGGCTCGACGACGGGCTCGGCCGGCACCGGCGGCACGTCTACGGGCGGATCGGCCCAGAGAAGCTGAGCCTGGCGCGCGCGCGGCGCCTGGCCGCCCGCGCGCCCCGAGGCGCCCACCAGACCAGCACGCGGAAGGGCCGCGTCTCCCCCTGAGGAGACGCGGCCCTTCTCGTCACGCGCGACCTCCTCCGTCCGCGCCGCCCGGGGGCGCGCAGGCTTATCTTTCCGGCGGGCGGAGCCGCGCTCCTCCCCTCCGTCACGACCATCCCGCCGCCGATGCCGACTTTCGCCGCCCTCCCCGTCGAGATCACCGACCCCGTCAACGCCCGCATCCTCGCCGTCTCGGAGGACCGCGTCGCCGGCTTCCTCGCCGACCCGTTCGCGGAGATCGCGCGGCAGGCCGAGCTCCCGCTCGACGTGGTGCTCGAGCGGCTGCGCGCGATGCTCGCCGCCGGGGTGATCCGCCGCGTGCGCCAGACGCTGATGGCGACGAATCTCGCGCCGGGCGCGCTCGTCGCCTGGAGCGTGCCCGCGGAGCGGCTCGACGCCGCCTTCGAGTACATGTCGGCGGAGGACCCGTTCTCGGGGCACGTCGTGATCCGCTCCACCGACGCCGAGACCACGGGCTCCGCCTACCGTCTCTGGACGACGCTCAAGGTCCCGCAAGGCTTCTCGATGCGGAAGCACTGCGAGCTGCTGCGGGAGCGCGTGGGGGCGACGCTCTTCCGCACGATGCCGGCGAAGCGGCTGTTCGCGCTCGGCGTGGGGCACGTGCGGCGGCGCGGCATGGCGCCGGGAAGCCGCAGCGAGGAGCCGGGCCGCGTGCTCGACACGAACATCGTCGAGCTCTCGCCGCTCGAGTGGCGGGTGCTCGGGCCGCTCAAGCGCGAGCTCGCCGTGGAGGAGATCGTCGAGAGCCCGTGGCGCTCGCGCGCCGCGGAGGCGGGGGTGTCGCTCGACGAGTTCCAGCGCGTGGCGCGCGGCCTTGCCGAGCGCGGCGTCATCGGTCGCTTCTCCACCTTCCTCGAGCACGTGAAGCCGTCGGCGGGGGGGGAGCGGGTGACGCGCTACAACGCGCTCTTCCACTGGCGCGTCCCACTGGGGCGCGAGATCGACGCCGGCCGCGAGGTGGGGCGGCACCACATCATGACGCACGCCTACTGGCGAGAGGGCGGGCCGGAGTTCGCGAACGTCAACGTCATGGGCGTCGCGCACGGCACCGAGAAGGCCGTCGTGCTCGAGCACAAGGCGGCGATCGACGCGCACCTCGCCGAGGAGGGGATCCCGGTGCTCTACACGAACGTCTTCTGGGGCGGGCGGAGCGAGATCAAGCCGTCGGAGATCATGCCCGGCGCGTACGAGGCGTGGTGCCGCGCGCGCGGCGTGGACCCGGAGACGATGCGGCGCGAGGCGGGGGAGGAGGCGGGGGCGGCCTGACCGCGGCGCGCGCCGCGCTCCGCGAGCTTGACGGCGCGTGCGCGCGGCGCATCGTAGTGTCATGGCCGGCCCGGCGCGCACGGCCCGGGCGGCGCTCACGGCCGAGCCGTGAAGGAGGTCTCCGATGCAGTCCATCTCCACGTTCCCGACGATCGACGGTCCGCCGACGGGCAGGCGGCCGAACTTCCTCGCGCTACTGCTCGCGCTCGCGCTCGTCGGACTCGGCGTGGCGAGCTTCGTCGGGCTGGGGAGCGTGGGGTGGCTGGTGACCGGGGCGGTGCTCGGCGCCCTCGTCGGCATGGCGCCGCAGGTCGCGAAGCAGTGGGAGCGCGCGGTCGTGCTGCGCATGGGGCGCTACCGAGGGCTGCGCGGCCCCGGCCTCTTCTGGGTGGTGCCGCTCGTCGACGGCATCTCGGCGTGGGTCGACCAGCGCGTCGCGACCTCGCCGTTCGCCGCCGAGGAGACGCTGACGTCCGACACGGTGCCCGTGAACGTCGACGCCGTGCTCTTCTGGATGGTGCACGACCCCGAGCGCGCCGCGCTCGAGGTGCAGAACTACCCGCAGGCGGTGAGCTGGGCGGCGCAGACGGCGCTGCGCGACATCATCGGCCGCACCTCGCTCTCGGACCTCCTGCGCGGCCGCGAGCGGATCGAGGACGAGCTGCAGGAGCTCATCGACCAGCGCTGCATGCCGTGGGGGATCGCGGTGCAGGCGGTGGAGATGCGCGACGTGGTGATCCCCGCGTCGCTGCAGGACGCGATGTCGCGCGAGGCGCAGGCGGCGCGGGAGAAGCGCGCGCGGATCATCCTCGGCGAGGCGGAGGTCGAGATCGCGGCGCTGTTCGACGAGGCGTCGCTCGCCTACCAGCGGAACCCCACCGCGCTCCACCTCCGCGCGATGAACATCCTCTACGAGGGGCTCAAGGAGAAGGGAGCGCTGATGCTCGTGCCGAGCACCGCCGTGGAGTCGATGGGGCTCGGGGGGGTGCTCGGCGCGGCCGCGCTCGGGCGGCAGGCCGTGGCCGATCGCGCGAACGCCGGCTCCGGCGCGCCCGGCGGGGAAGGCGGGGGCGCCGTCGGCCGGATCGGGTGAGGCGCGCGGGCGGCGCTAGAACCAGCCGATCGCCAGGTCGGCGCGGAGCTTCGGCGGCATCGCGCCCTCGCCGCCCGGCGCGTCGAGGACGCTGAGCGCGGCGACGTCGGCGACGTCGGCGCGGACGTCGTGCAGCACCGCGTTAGGCGGCGGCGTCGGGTGGTCGCGGTCGGTGTGCGCCCAGTTCGCGAGGACGATGACGAACGTCTCGCGGTCGGGGTCGATCCAGAGCGACGTCCCCGTGAAGCCGGTGTGGCCGAAGGCGCGCTCCCCCATCACCTGGCCGCAGCTCCCGCCGCCGTAGCACGTCTCCCAGCCGAGCCCCCGCCAGCCCGGCCCCGGTCGGGTGAAGAGGGCGACGGTGGAGTCGCGGACGATGCGGACGCCGTTGAAGGTCCCGCCGTCGAGGAGCATCTGCGCGAAGACGGCCAGGTCGCCGGCGGTGGAGAAGAGCCCCGCGTGGCCGGCGACGCCGCCGAGCGCCGCGGCCTCGTCGTCGTGCACCACGCCGCGCAGCGGGGCGCCGCCGTCACGGCGGGGCTCGGTGGGCGCGGCGCGCAGGCGCAGCGCCGCGCCAGGCCGGAACGCGGTGTGGCGCATGCCGAGCGGGCGGAAGACGCGCTTCTCGACGAACGCGTCGAGCGGCTGGCGCGCGGCCGCCTCGACGACGAAGCCGAGCACCTCGAAGCCCGCGTCGGAGTAGAGGGTCCGGGCGCCGGGCGCGTACTGGAGCGGCGTCGCGAGGACGAGGCGGCGCGCCTCGGCGGGGGAGTGGCGGTCGCGCCCCAGGCCGCGGCCGGCGGGGAGTCCGGAGCGGTGCGTGAGGAGCTGCCGCACCGTGACGCGCGACTTGGCGCCGCCGGCGAAGGCCGGGAGGTACTTCGCGACAGGGTCGTCGAGCCGAAGCCGTCCCTCGTCGTAGAGGATCATCGCCGCCGTCGTGGTGGCGACCACCTTCGTGAGCGAGGCGAGGTCGTAGACCGTCGCGTCCGGATCGACCGCCGGTGAGCCGGCGGCCCACGACAGGTGCCCGTAGCCGCGCGCCCACACCGCGCCGCCGCGCCGTCCAACGAGCACCGCGGCGCCGGGGAATCCCCGCGCCGCGACGCCGCGCGCGACGACGCGGTCGATGACCGCGAGGCGGTCGGCGGCCATCCCCACCGACTCCGGGGCGACTCGGGGGAGGGAGCAGCCCAGGAGCAGGGAGCAGACGGCGGGGAGCAGCGGAGGCAGCATCGGCGGGTCCGGCGGGGGGGCGGGTACGACCTTACCTCCTGGGAGACGAGTCAGGGAAGAGGGCGCAAACGGGAGGCGGGGAGGGGGGCCACGACCAGTGGGCGCTCCTGTCGCCGCTCGCCGCCGGATAGATTCCGACGCAACCGGCGCCGAGCGCCATACGTCGACCACCTTCATGCTCGCTCAGCAGATGACCGTTCCCGTCGCGCAGCCGCCCGAGACCCTCGAGGGGTGGTACGCCCTGCACCAGGTCTTCCGTCTCGACCGCGCCATGCTGCGGGAGGTGGCGGGCCCCACGCTCGAGCCGATGCGCGAGAGCGCGGAGGCGGCGTTCGCGGACCTCGCGGCACCGATCGGCGGGGGGTGGAGCGCCGTGGTGCCGCTCATCGGCTCGGTGGGGGACGTGATGCTCGTCCACTTCCGGCCGACGCTCGACGCGATCGGCGAGGCGCAGGCGCGGCTCAACGCCGAGCAGCTCTCCGACTATCTCGACCCCGTCTACTCCTTCCTGAGCGTGACGGAGGCGGGTCTCTATCACGTGACCGCCGAGCTGGCGCGCGAGGCGGTGGCGCGCGGCGGGAAGGTGGGGGACGAGGAGTACGCGCGCCAGCTCGCCGAGCGGGCGAAGGGGGAGCGCGAGAGCCCCCACCTGCGGCGGCGGCTCTATCCCGAGCGGCCGGCCGAGATGCCCTACGTCTGCTTCTACCCGATGTCGAAGCGGCGGGCGGTGGGGCAGAACTGGTACGCGCTCTCGCTCGACGAGCGCAGCCGGCTGATGTACGCGCACGGCAACACGGGGCGCCAGTACGCGGGGCGGGTGATGCAGGTGATCACGGGCGCGATCGGCTTCGACGCGTGGGAGTGGGGGGTGACGCTGTTCGCCCGCGACCCGCTCGACTTCAAGAAGCTCGTCACCGACATGCGCTTCGACGAGGTGAGCGCCGAGTACGCGGAGTTCGGCGAGTTCTACGTGGGGCGCGTGGCGGAGCCGGCGAGCTGGGTGCGGTCGATCGGGTGACGCGCGGAGGCCGGCTGCCGCCGAGACCGCTCGCCGTGGCGAGGGCGGGGACGGGAGGCGCGCCGCGAAACCGGGCGGGCGCGCGGACGTAGGGAAGGGCGTCCCCGGAGTCACCGGGACGTCATCACCGCGGAGGCTGGCCCATGTACGCGCTGCTCAAGCTCATGTTCTGGAGCGTCGTCGCTCTCGCGCTCCTCATCCCAGCGGGCATCCTGCTGGCGCTGGTCGGGGTGCCGGCGCTGCTGGTGCTCGGCGTGCTCGCGATCCCGGTGGTGCTGGTGCTGGCACTGGTGGGGCTGCCGATCGTCCTGACGGTGGTGGTCGCGGCGGTGCTGTTCGGGCTGATCGCGGCGGTGCTCGGGATGGTGCTGGGGCTGGCGGTGGCGGCGGTGAAGGTGGCGCTGTTCATCGTCCTGCCGGTGGCGCTCGTGGTGTGGCTGGTGCGGCGGATGCGGGCGGGTCGGGCGGACGACGCGTACGACTGGGCGTCGTAGGTGGGCCGGCGGGCCGCTGCCGCTGGACGGGTCGGAGCTCGGGAGCCGGGAAAAAGATCGGGCCGCTCGGTTGTATGGGGCGGGGCGAGGGGTTAGATTCTCGGCTCTGTTCGGGCGCCTGCGGTTCGAGGGTGGGTGCCTGACGGGACGTAGCGCAGCCCGGTAGCGCACCTGAATGGGGTTCAGGGGGTCGCGGGTTCAAATCCCGCCGTCCCGATCGTGTAAGAGAGAGCACCGCAGCCACTTGGCCCGCGGTGCTTTTTCGTGCGTACTGCTGAGGTGCCGTTTGTGGTGCCGTTTCTCAGCGCCTTCCTGGGATGAGCGCCGCGTCGCGCACCTTTCGCTCCTCGCTCATCACGGCGAGCAGCGTCTCAGCATCCGGCTGCTGGTAGCAGGTGAGCAGCGTCTCCGTGTCCTTCCAGCCGCCCGCAGCCGCGACGTCCTTGAGCGAGTGGTGCTTTCGCTCGGTCGCCCACTTCCGGCGGTAGGGGTGCCACAGTCCGCCCTGGAGCTTGGGCAGCTTCGCCTTCTCCTCGGCGACACGCAGCCACTTGTCGAAGAGGTGGCGGTCCATCGGCTGCTCCGGCTTCCGCTCGCCGGCGAAGAGCCAGCCGCCGATCGCGCCCAGGCGCTTGCGGAAGCGCTTCAGCTCCTCGACGAGGGAGGCAGGGCAGGGGACGACCCACTCCCGGCCCTTCTTGTCCGCCTCCGCGCGCCAGCGGATGGCGCTGCGCGCGACGTCGATGTCCTCCCAGCGGAGCTGTCGAATGGACCCGAGCCGCCGGCCCGTCGCTTCCGCGAGCACGAGGGCGAGTTCCATCTTCGCCCAGCGCGTGCGCTCGAGCTCCGACTCCGCCTCGGCGCCGAGCTGCCGCATTGCCTTCCGGGTGCGGGTGAATCGCTCCCAGGAGGCAACGGGTCGCACCGGGTTCT
>JBJMNL010000360.1:0-18613 GCA_045804285.1 Gemmatimonadaceae bacterium | reverse complement strand
TTCCCCGAGCGCGACGCGGCGTGGGTGCGCGAGACGGCGCGCGCGTCGTACGAGAGCCTCGGCCGCACCTTCATCGAGACCGCGCTCCTCTCGCGCGTCGGGCGCGAGCAGGTGCTCGGGCTCTTCACCGGCGCGGACGGGTGGGAGCACGTCGAGCGAGCGATGGCGGCCGGCCGCGGGCTGATCCTCGTCACCGGCCACCTCGGCAACTGGGAGCTCGGCGGCGCGTATCTCGCCGCGCGCGGCGTGCCGCTCGACGCCATCGCCCGCCGCATGGCGAACCCGCTCTTCGACGGCTACGTCACGCGGACGCGCTCACGCATCGGCATGCGCGTCGTCCACGACGCCGACGCGGTGCGGCGCACGCCGCGCGCGCTGCGCGAGGGGCGCGCCGTCGCCTTCCTCTTCGACCAGGGCGTCCTCGGCCTCGCGTCGACGTTCGTCCCGTTCTTCGGGCGGCCGGCCAAGACGCCGCGCGGGCCGGCGGTGTTCGCGCTCCGGCTCAAGGTGCCCGTCGTCTTCGGCGTCGCCATCCGCGAGCCCGACGGCCGGTACCGGATGGTGCTCGAGGAGGTTAGGGTGGAGGAGACGGGCGACCGCGACCGCGACACCGACGCGATCGTCGCCGCCTACACCGGCACGCTCGAGAAGTACGTCCGCCGTGCTCCCGGTCAGTACTTCTGGCACCACCGCCGCTGGCGGCGCCAGCCACCCGACACGCCGCCGGAGCTGCGCGACCCGTCGCGATAGCGGACGCGCCCCGCCCTGCCGCGCCCATGACGACCACCGCGACCAGCAGCCTCCCCAGCGCCGACCGCTCGGCCTTCACCCGCCTGCGCCGCGACTCGCGTGCGCGGATCGGCGTCGCCGTCGTCGTGCTCGTCATCTTCGCCGCCCTCTTCGCACCCCTCATCGCGCGGCACGACCCACTCGCCATCGACCTCGCGGGGCAGCTCGCGAAGCCCTCCGCGGCGCACTGGATGGGGACCGACATCCAGGGGCGCGACGTCTGGGCGCGGCTCGTCTACGGCGCCCGCGTCTCCCTCGCCGTCGGCGTGATCTCGCAGGGGATCGCGCTGCTCCTCGGCGTGACGCTCGGCCTCGTCGCCGGCTTCTACGGCAGGTGGGTGGACGAGCTCGTGATGCGCCTCGCCGACGTGACGCTCGCCTTCCCGACGCTCCTGCTGCTGATCGCGATGGTCGCCGCCCTGCAGCCGTCGATGCCCGTGGTCTTCGCGACGATCGGCGTCGTCGGGTGGGCGGGGATGGCGCGGCTGGTGCGCGGGCAGGTGCTCGTCGTGCGGCAGCTCGAGTACGTGCAGGCGGTGCGCGCGCTCGGCGCCGTGGACCGCCGGATCCTCCTCCGCCACGTCCTGCCGAACGTCATCGCCCCGGTGGTCATCGCCGCCACGCTGGGCGTCGCCGGCGCGATCATGGCCGAGGCGGCGCTCTCCTTCCTCGGCCTCGGCGTCCAGCCCCCGACGCCGAGCTGGGGCTCGATGATCTCCGACGGCCGCGACCTGAGCCAGCTCCGCTCCGCGCCCTGGACCTCGCTCTTCCCCGGACTCGCGATCGGCGCCTCGGTGCTCGGTTTCAACCTGCTCGGCGACGCGCTGCGCGACGCCCTCGACCCGCGTCACGTCGAGACGAGGATGCCGGCGGCCGCGGACGCGGCGGTCGCCACCCCCACCGCGCCGCTCGAGGGGGCGCCGCTCCCCACGGCGGAGAGGATCCCATGACGACCAGCGCGCCCCGCGTCCCACAGCCCGCGTCCCGCGCCTACGACGTCCGCGCCCTGCGCCGCGCCGAGTTCCCGTGGGCCGACGGGGGCGGCGAGGTCTACCTGAACAACGCCTCCACCGGCCCGCTCCCGGCGCGCACCGTGGCGGCGGTGGACGAGTTCACGCGCCTCCGCGCCGCGCCGTTCCGGATGCCCGACGAGCTGCAGTTCGGCACCCTCGAGCGCTCGCGCGAGCTGTGCGCGCGCCTCGTCGGCGCGTCGCCGCGGTCGATCGCGCTCATGGTGAACACGACCTACGGCCTGAACCTCGCCGCGCGCGCCCTCCCGCTCGCGCCCGGGGACGTCGTGCTCACCTTCGACCGCGAGTTCCCGGCGAACGTCTACCCGTGGATGGCGCTCGACCGCGCCCGTGGCGTCGAGCTGCGGCGCGTGCCCTGCGGCGACGGCCGGCTCCCCGACGAGGCAGCGCTGCACCGCGCGCTCGACGCCGAGCCGCGCGTGAAGGCGGTGAGCGTCTCCTGGGTCTCGTTCGCCACCGGCTACCGGATCGACCTCGCCCGGCTCGGCGCTGCCTGCCGCGAGCGCGGCGTCTGGTTCGTGGTGGACGCGATACAGGGGCTGGGCGCGGCGACGCTCGACCTGGCGGCGCTCCACGTCGACCTCCTCGCCTGCGGCGGGCAGAAGTGGCTCATGTCCCCCTGGGGGACGGGCTTCGTGTACGTGCGCGACGAGCTCGTGGAGCGGCTGGAGCCGGCCGCGGTCGGGTGGATGTCGGTGAAGGGGTCCGACGACTTCACGCGCCTCACCGACTACGACCTCGCGTGGCGCGACGACGCCCGCCGCTTCGAGGTGCTCACGCTCCCCTTCCAGGAGTTCGCCGGGCTCAACGCGAGCCTCGAGCTGCTGTTCGAGCTCGGGCCGGCGGCCGTCGAGGGGCACGTCACACGGCTCGCGCAGAGAATCGTGGATTGGGCGGCGGGGCGCGACGACGTCCGCCTCGTCACCCCGGCCGATCCGTCGCGCCGCGCCGGCATCGTCTCCCTCGTCCCGCGCGACGCGGCCGCCGCCTCGGCGCGCCTGACGCGGGCCGGCGTCTCGCACTCGCTGCGCGAGGGTGCCGTGCGCCTGTCGCCGCACTGCTACAACACGGCGGAGGAGGTGGAAGCGGCGCTGGAGGTGCTGGGGGAATAGCGGCGCGCCGACGGCGGCGGTCGGCGCGCCGCGCGAGTGGGCGCGCTACGCGGCCTTCACCCGCGCCAGCCCGTACTCCCGCGCTCCCTTCCTCAGGAGCACGTGCCCGCCGGCCAGGAGCGCGCCGTCGCGCACGAAGCGGTCGGCCGCGGCGACTCGGCTCCCGTTCACGTACACGCCCCCCTGCTCGAGCAGGCGCTTCGCCGCCCCCCGCGACGCCACGAGCCCGGTGGCGACGAGGAGGTCGAGCGGGTCGAGGCCCGGCGCCTCGGCGGCCGGCCGCTCCACCTCGGCGAACGGCACCTCGTGACGCAGCGCCTCGAACGTCGCCGCGCCCAGCTCCGCCGGGTCGGCGCCGCCGAAGAGGAGCGCCGAGATCTCGCGCGCCACGCGCGCCGCGTCGGCGCCGTGGACGCGCGCCGTCACGTCGCTGGCGAGCGCCTGCTGCGCCTCGCGCCGCTCCGGGCGCTCGGCGGCGGCGCGCTCGAGCGCCTCGACGCGCTCGCGCGGGAGCAGCGTGAAGTAGCGCAGATACCGGCCGACGTCTCGGTCGTCCGTGTTGAGCCAGAACTGGTAGAACCGGTAGGGGGACGTCAGCTCCGGGTCGAGCCACACCGCCCCCGCCTCGCTCTTCCCGAACTTCGTCCCCGCGGCCGTCGTGACCAGCGGCAGCGTCACCCCCTGCGCCTCGGCGCCGGCGACGCGGCGCACGAGCTCCGTGCCGGCGGTGATGTTCCCCCACTGGTCGCTTCCACCGATCTGGAGCGTCACCCCGTCGCGCCGGTGGAGCGCCAGGAAGTCGTAGGCCTGGAGGAGCATGTACGAGAACTCGGTGTACGAGATCCCGGTCTCCATCCGCGACCTCACCGACTCCTTGGCCAGCATCACGTTCACCGAGAAGTGCTTCCCCACGTCGCGCATGAACTCCACCGCGCCCAGCGAGAGGAGCCAGTCGGCGTTGTCGCGCATCAGCGCGCCGCGCGGGCCGGAGAAGTCGAGGAAGCGGGCGAGCTGCGCACCGATCCGGCGCGCGTTCTCGTCCACCGTCTCGCGCGAGTTGAGCTGCCGCTCGACGCTCTTCCCGCTCGGGTCGCCGATCATCCCCGTCCCGCCGCCCACGAGCGCCACCGGGCGGTGCCCCGCGCGCTGCAGGTGCACGAGCCCCATCACCGGCACCAGGTTGCCGACGTGGAGGCTGGGCGCGGTGGGGTCGAAGCCGCAGTAGCCGGTCACCGGACCGGCGGCCAGCGCCTCCGCCGCGCCCTCGGTGCTCTGGTAGTACATCCCGCGCCAGGCCAGCTCGTCGATGAAGTCGATGGGGTGTGACATGGCCGGAAAGATAGAGCCGATGCGACCCGGGGCGTAGCGCCGGGGCACGGGACTGGGGAGCGGGGAGTTGCCCGCGGTAGGTAGTCGTCAGTCGCGAGTTCTCAGTGCGCACTGTCCCGGCAGACACTCACGACTGCCCACCAGCGACCGACGACTACCTGCCGCCCGCGACTCCCCCACTCGCGCTTCCCCGGACCCGCCGGACCGCTCGCCGCCTCCCCCCGCCTCTCCCCGTCCCTTAGCTTTTCGCCATGCCCCCAAGCCCCGCCCGGCACCCCCTCCGCCGCCGCATCGCCGAGCTCACGGCGCGCCACCCGCGCGCCGTCCGCTCGCTCCTCCTCGCCGCCACGTTCCTCGTCTCGCTCGGCCTCGGGACGGCGTACGGCTCCTGGGCGCTCGTCTGTCGGGGCAACGCGTGCCCGTCGATCGACGTCCTCGAGGAGTACACGCCGCGGCAGACCTCCAAGCTCTACGCTGCCGACGGGCGCTTCGTCGCCGAGATCGGCCTCGAGCGCCGCACGCTCGTCAAGCTCGGGGACATCCCGAAGGTCGTCCGCGACGCCTTCGTCACGACCGAGGACAAGCGCTTCTACCAGCACGCGGGCGTCGACTGGGTGGGCATCGGGGCGACGCTCAAGGACCGCCTGCGGGGCCGGCGGCGGGGCGCGAGCACCATCACCATGCAGCTCGCCGGCAATCTCTTCCCCGAGGAGATCGACCGCACCGACCGCTCGTGGACGCGCAAGATCAAGGAGGCCAAGGTCGCCCGCGCCATCGAGGCGCGCTACACCAAGGGGAAGATCCTCGAGCTCTATCTCAATCAGATCCCCCTCGGCAACGGCGCCTACGGCGTCGAGACGGCGTCGCAGCGCTACTTCGGCAAGTCGGTGCGCGACCTCAACATCGCCGAGGCCGCCACGCTCGCCGCGCTTCCCAAGGGGCCCGAGCGCTACAACCCGCGCCGCTTCCCCGAGCGCGCCGTCCAGCGCCGCAACACCATCATCGAGCTGATGCGCCGCGAGGGCGTGATCAGCGACGCCGACGCGAGCCTCGCCAAGGCGTACCCGCTCCAGCTCGCCCGCAAGACCGAGTCGGGGGAGGTCGCCCCCTACTTCGTCGAGTGGGTCCGCCAGCAGCTCGACCAGCAGTTCGGACGGCAGCTCTACGAGCAGGGGCTCAGGATCTACACCACGCTCGACCTCGACATGCAGTCGGCCGCCGAGCGCGCGCTCGAGCAGCAGCTGCGCGCGATCGAGGGGGGCAAGTACGGCCGCTACCCGCACCCGACCTACGAGCAGTACCTCGCCGGCCGCGGCGGGGACGGGGCCGGCGCCCACTCGCCCTACCTCCAGGGCGCCTTCGTCGCCATGGATCCGCGCACCGGCGCCGTGCGCGCCCTCGTCGGCGGGCGCGACTTCGACGACTCGAAGTTCAACCGCGCCACCCAGGCGCTCCGCCAGCCCGGGTCCACCTTCAAGCCGGTCGTCTACGCCGACGCCATCCAGAGCGGGCGCGCGCCCTCGTACCTGCTCGACGACGCGCCGCTCAGCCTCGAGCAGGGCACCGGCACGGCGTGGACCCCGCAGAACTACGACGGGCGGTTCGAGGGGCCGATGGTGCTGCGCCGCGCGCTCTACATGTCGCGCAACATCCCCACGATCCGCCTCGGCATGGAGCTCGGCGAGCAGAGCGTGATCAACATGGCGCGCCGCTTCGGCATCACGACCCCGATCCCCGCCTACCCGTCGATCCACATCGGCTCGGCCGACGTCTACCCGCTCGAGATGATCGCCTCCTACACGACGTTCGCCAACCTCGGCGTCCGCGCGACGCCGACGGCGATCGTGCGCGTCGAGAACGCGAAGGGCGACGTCCTCTGGGAGCCGACCCCGGTCAAGGCGCAGGTGCTCTCCCCCGAGGAGGGCTGGATCATGGTCGACATGATGAAGGACGTGGTGCGCCGCGGCACCGCCGCCGGCTCGGTGGGCTCCGTCTTCCGCGTCCCCGCCGGCGGCAAGACGGGGACGACCAACGACGGCGCCGACGTCTGGTTCATCGGCTACACCGCGGACCTCGTGGCCGGCGTCTGGATGGGGCTCGACCGCCCGCAGAAGATCAAGTCGAACGCGCAGGGCGGCCTGCTCGCGGCGCCGGCGTGGACCGCGTTCATGACGGAGGTCTACCGCCGCAAGCCCGCCCCCCCGGACTGGCCCAAGCCCGACGGCATCATCACCCGCGAGATCGACCGCACGAACGGCCTCCTCCGGAACCCGTTCTGCCCGGCCGACGTCGTCTACACCGAGTACTTCATCCCGGGCACCGAGCCGGTGCGCGAGTGCGACGTCCACTCCCCCTTCGACATCCAGAGCGACAGCACCGCCGCCGGCGGCATCATCACCGGCGCCCCGGGCACCCCGGGGCAGGTCCGCGTGACCCCCGGCGGCGCCCCCGTCCCCCAGCCCTCCCGCAGCCGGACGGGCAGGGACTCGGCGTCGAACGTCTTCAAGCTGCCGTGAACACGGCGTGTAGTGTGTAGCGTGTAGGAGCTGCCGCTCGGGACGTCCCGCGGCCCCTGCTACCCGCTGCACGCTCGCCCTCAGATGCCATTCACTCCCGTCGACCTCCACGCGCACACGACCTTCTCCGACGGGGTCCTTGCGCCCGCGGAGCTCGTGGCCGCGGTCGCCGCGCGCGGCGTGCGCCCTAGCGTCGCCGACCATCTGTCGCGCGACGTCGCCGCCGCGGTGCGCACGGTGGACGGGGTCCGCGGCTACCTCGACGCGCTCGACGAGCTCCCCGTGCTGCGCGGCGGGGAGTTCTGCTGGCACGACTCGCTCTGGCGCGAGCTCCCCGCCGAGCTCGCCGCGCGCTTCACGCACCGCATCGGGTCGCTGCACGCCGTCTTTCTCCCGTCGGGAGAGCGCGTGCACATGTTCCAGCGCCGCCTCCCCGCCGGCCTCGCTCCCGACGCGTACATGGACGTCCACGTCGCCAACCTCGAGCGCTTCGCCGCCGAGATGCCGGTGGACGTCCTCGCCCACCCCACGCTGCTCCCGCTCCCCTGGCGCGCCCTCCCGCTCGAGGAGCTCTGGACGGAGCCGCGCGAGGAGCGCGCCGTCGAGGCCCTCTTCCGCGCCGGCATCGCCTTCGAGGTCTCGAACCGCTACCGCGCGCACCCGCGCTTCGTGCGCCGCGCCGCGGCCCGCGGCGTCCGCCTCTCGTTAGGCTCCGACGGCCACACGCTCGCCCAGGTCGGCGACCTCGCCTGGCCCCTCGCCCTCACCCGGTCGCTCGGGGTCCGCGACGAGGAGCTGTACGACCCGACGGTGCACGGGAGCAGGACGGGCGGCTAGAGCGAAGGGCGGAACGAGGCATGAGGAATGAGGCCGGGACCCTGCCGGTGGCCTGAATAGCCGTTCGCGGCCTCCCGGCCTCATTCCTCATGCCTCGTTCCGCCCTTCGGAATTCCTCACTCGACCATGATCCTCTACCACGCCCGCTGGCTCCTTCCGATCTCCGAGCCCCCGATCCCGCACGGCACGGTGGCCGTCGACGGCGCGCGCATCGCCTACGTCGGGCCGCGTGCGGGGGCGCCCGCGGGGGGCGCGGAGCGCGATCTGGGCGACGCGCTGCTCATGCCCGGCCTCGTCAACGCGCACACGCACCTCGAGCTCACCGCCATGCGCGGCTTCCTCGAGGAGCTCCCGTTCTGGACGTGGATCCGCACCCTCACGCGCGCCCGCGCCGCCGTCCTCACCGACGAGATGCTGCTCGACGCGGCGCGGCTCGGCGTCGCCGAGGGGCTCCTCGCCGGCGTCACCACCTACGCCGACACGTCCGCCTCGGGCGTCGTCATCCAGGCGATGGGCGAGCTCGGCGTGCGCGGCATCATGTACCAGGAGCTCTTCGGCCCCGCGCCGGAGCAGCGCGCCGAGGCGCTCGCCACCCTCCGCGAGCGGATCGACCTCCTGCGCCGCTACGAGACTCCCCTCGTCCGCCTCGGCGTCTCCCCGCACGCCGTCTACACCGTGCACGAGGATCTGCTCGTCGACGCCTGCGCCTGGGCGCTCGGCGAGCGCCTCCCCCTCGCGATCCACCTCGCCGAGAGCGACGCCGAGATCTCCTTCATCCGCGACGCGGAAGGCCCCTTCGCCGACGCGCTCCGCGCCCGCGGCATCGACGTCGTGCGCCGCGCGCACTCCCCCGTGCACCTCCTCAAGGAGCTCGGCGTCGACGTCCTCGCCCGCCCGCTGCTCATTCACTGCGTGAAGCTCGACGCGAGCGACGTCGCCTTCATCGCCGAGAGCGGCTGTCCCGTCGCGCACTGCCCGGCGTCGAACGCCAAGCTCGGCCATGGCGTCGCCCCGCTGGTGGAGCTGCTCGACGCTGGCGTCACCGTCGGGCTCGGCACCGACTCGGTGGCGAGCAACAACCGCATGGACCTGCTCGACGAGGCCCGCCTCGCCGCGCTCATGCAGCGCGCCCGCACCGGCCGCCCCGACGCCCTCCCCGCGGCGGCCGCCCTCGAGCTGGCCACCCTCGGCGGCGCCCGCGCGCTCGGGCTCGACTACCGCGTCGGCTCGCTCGAGGTCGGGAAGGACGCCGACCTCGCTGCCTTCCCTCTCGCCGGCCCCCGCGCCGCTCCGGTGCACGACCCCGTCGCGGCCGCCCTCTTCGCCATCGCCGGCACCCCCGCCTCCCTCGTCACCGTCGCCGGCACACTCCGCGTCGCCGACGGCCGCCTCGCCGGCGCCGATCCCGACCTCCCCGTCCGCGTTCAGCGCTCGGCCGACGCGCTGCGGGAGTGGGCGGCGATGGAGAGGGCGGGGAAGGGGGAGGTCGTGGGCGGGAGGCGGTGAGCGGCCTGCTGCCCTCCCCGTCCCCTGGGCACGCCCCTTATCTTCCCCCCAGCTCCCCACCTCAACCCGAGATTCCCATGGCTGACCGCACCTCCGGCCGGACCGAGAAGATCTGGCGCGACGGCCAGCTCGTGAGCTGGGACGACGCGACCATCCACGTGATGAGCCACGTCGTCCACTACGGGTCGAGCGTCTTCGAGGGCCTTCGCTGCTACGAGACGCCGCGCGGTGGGGCGGTCTTCCGGCTGCGCGAGCACATGCGCCGACTCGTGGACTCCTGCAAGATCTACCGGATCCCGATGCGCCACTCGGTCGACGCCCTCGTGCAGGCGACCCTGGACACCGTCGTCGCCAACGACCTCCGTCAGTGCTACCTGCGCCCCGTCGTCGCCCGCACCGGGGAGCAGATGGGGGTCCTCCCGACCGGCGTCCCGGTGGAGACCTTCATCATCGCCTGGCGCTGGGGCGCCTACCTCGGCCACGACGCCCTCGAGAACGGGGTCGACGTCTGCGTCTCGAGCTGGCGCCGCCCCGCGCCCGGCACGCTGCCGGCGCTCGCCAAGGCGGGTGGCAACTACCTCGTCTCGCAGCTCGCGAAGATGGAGGCCAGGCTCGACCAGTACGTCGAGGGGATCATGCTCGACTCCTTCGGCTTCGTCTCCGAGGGAAGCGGCGAGAACCTCTTCGCGGTGCGCGACGGCGTCCTCTACACCTCCCCCCTCGGCGCCGGCATCCTGCAGGGCATCACCCGCGACTCGGTGATGACCATCGCCCGCGACCTCGGCGTCGAGGTGCGTGAGCAGTCGCTTCCGCGCGAGTTCCTGTACGTGGCCGACGAGCTCTTCTTCTCCGGCACCGCCGCCGAGCTGACGCCGATCCGGAGCGTCGACCGGATCCAGATCGGTGCCGGGAAGCCCGGCCCGGTGACGCGGGCGATCCAGAACGAGTACCTCGGCATCGCCACCGGGGGCATCCCCGACCGGCACGGCTGGCTCACCCCCGTGGCGGTGGCGGAAGCCGCGGAGGGCTCGGCGACACTGGCCGGCGCCCACTGACCCGCCCGCCGGAGCCGAGCGCGACCGGCCGACCGGCGGGCGGTCGCGCTAGGAGCGGGAGCGGAGCCGATCGCTGGCGTCTTTCTGTTGTAGGAGTGGGGGCACGAGAGTAGGTTGGTAGGGTAGGAAGAGTGCGCTTCTGGCGTTCCCACGCGGTTTCCGGGGTGCGCTCGGCCTACTGAGGGCGCCGCCGACACGACGCAGCCCGTGCTGACGCGACGCCGCCGCCCGCCCGTGACCGACCGCCGTCGGCGCGCGTCCGGGGAATGATCCATGGCACCTGCGACTGGAGGTGTACGTGATCGTTGGCTGTCTGGCACTCAACGCGTCGTTCGAGCCGCTCACCATGGTGCCGCTCAGACGCGCCCTCCGGCTCGTCATCGACGGGAAGGCGGAGATCGTCGAGGCGGACCACGGGCGCGTCGTGCGCTCCGAGCGTCTGAGCTTTCCGCGCCCGGCGGTGATCCGCCTCAAGGCGTTCGTCCACGTGCCGCGCCGCTTCCGCCGGCAGGTGACGAACACCTTCCTCTTCGCGCGCGACCGCTATCGCTGCCAGTACTGCGGGCGCGCGCAGGCGGAGCTCAAGCCGCGTGAGGCGCTCACGCGCGACCACCTGATCCCGCTCTCCCGTGGCGGCACGAACGAGTGGACGAACGTCGTCACCGCGTGCAGCCCGTGCAACACGCGCAAGGCGAACCGGATGCCGAGCGAGATCGGGATGCACCCGCTCCACCCGCCGGTCGAGCCGCACTTCGTGCACCTGAGCTGGGCCGTGCGCCGTCTCACCCCGACGCAATCGAAGTACATCCGCCTCTTCTACGGCCCCGAAGTGCTGCACCAGCTCGAGGAGCTCGAGCATCGCCACCCTCGCATGGACGCGGCGGCCGAGCGGGCCGAGCACGAGAAGCTGAGAGCGCCGACGGAGTGAGATTCCGTCGGCGCTTCTGTTCGCGAGGGGGCGAGCGGCGAGCCGCTCGCCCCCTCGCGCGTCCGCGCGACGTCACGACCGGAACGTCGAGCTCCGCAGCTCGTAGTGCCGCCGTTCACCCCCGATGAGCCGCACGAAGAGCGTGCGCAGCCCGCGCGTCACCGGCGTCACGGGGTTGCGCTGGCCGCGCACCGCCGGCCGCAGCTCGCCGCGCAGCCAGCGCTCCACCTCGTCGAGCTCCGTGAGCGAGAGCGTCTCCACGTCGAGCACCACGTTGTAGTAGGCGCGCTGCCCGCGCCGGGCGGCGATCGGCGCGCGGAAGGGGCGCTCGATGGCGGTCTCGACGTCGGCGAACTGCGCGTACTGGCCGAGCGGCGTCACGGCGTCCCCGACGATGCGCGCCGCGCGGTAGGTCCGGTCCAGCGGGTCGTAGCGCACGATCACGTCCCACTCCGCCGTGCGCTGGAGGTCGTTGAGCCACCCCCCCGCCGACCAGAGCTCCACCTTGAAGTGGAGCCGCGCCGGGAAGCCGTTGCGCAGCAGGTCGCGCATCGCCCCGTCGGTGACGACGTTGACACTACGCACGAGCGGACCGTCGGTGGCCAGCGCCTGCGGCGCCGGAAGCGCGATCTCGAGCGAAGTGCGCCCCTGCGCCGCGAGCGCGCGCGGCGAGCCGGAGGCCGCCGCGAGCACGAGGGCCGAGAGGAGTAGAAATGGGCGCCGTCGCCCCCGTCGCTCGTGCTGGATCACGCGCTAGAATCGCTTCCGCACGCGAACCAGGAAGTTCGCCGGCTCCCGGGCGTCCGACACCGACTTCGCCACGTAGATCCCGACCGGATCGAAGTCCACCCCCACGCCGAGATCCGTGCGGAACGTCGACAGGGAAGGGAAGGAGCCGCGCCCGTAGACGAGGTCGCGCGGCGCGCCGGCCGCCGCCCGCGTTCCGGCGAGCAGCCAGCCGCGGCCGGCGTCGGCGAACAGCACCCAGCTCCCGGTCCGGTGGAAGGCGTATTGCCACCAGTGCCCGCTGCCCCCCTCGTCCTCGTCGCCGCTGAGGTCGAAGTGCAGATCGCCCCGGTACTCCGCCTGCGCGAGCGCGATCCGGTCACACTGCGCCGGCACCCCCGCCGGCTCGCCGCCCAGTCCGCTGCTGCACTGCAGCACGTCGGGCCCGTTGCGCGGCAGGCTGCGGAAGTCGTAGCCCGGCATCGTCCCCGGGCCGCCCACCGAGAGGCGGCGCTGGAGCGGGAGCTCGTCACCGCCCAGCGCGCCGCCGAGCACGAGGCGGAAGTTGAGCTGCGCGTCCGGGGCGATCCGGTTGTAGCGCCGCAGGTCGAGGAAGCCGCGCGAGTACGTCACCGGCGTCGCGACGGGGGACGCCGGCGGCGGGAGCGCGACGGGCGCCCCCGCCGCGTACGTCGAGCGCGCTCCCAACGACGTCGCGTCCCCGCTCCCGCGCTCGAAGTCGGCGACCAGGAACCAGCCGGCCCACGGGTTGTCCACGTCGTTCCGCGTGTCGATGCGGAGCGTGACGTTCGCCACGTGAAAGCGCCCGTCGTCGACCTGCGGGTTCGGGCGCCACTCGGCGCCGTTGCGGAAGAGCGTGAACGGATCGCGGAGGTCGCGCGACGCCCACCGCTCGTCGCTCAGCGCGAGCCTGAGGTCCACGTCCCGCCCCGCGTGCAGCGTCGCGTACACAGCGCCGCCGTGCCGGCCGAAATAGTCGCGGTAGTCGCGGTGCAGGAAGAACGACGCGAGCCCGACCTCGGCGTTCGTGAGCTGCCAGGGCTCCACGGCGTCCACGGTGTCGTACACCGCGCCGCCGAGCGTCACCCCGCTCCGCCCGCCGAGCCCGACCTCCCCCTTCGCGCGGTGTCCGATGTTCTGGCTGTCCCAGTGGAAGCGGTCGGCCGAGCGCAGGATGCCGATCGCCTCGACCGAAAGACGGCCCCACGCCAGGTCCTGCCGGAACGTCGGACCGAGATAGACGGGGAGCCCCTCGACCCGGTTGTACGTGTGCGCCGTGGCGAGCAGGATGTCCCCGCGGCGGCGTTGGCTGCGGCGGTTGCGCCACCGCTCCCACCACCCCACGTCCGACTCGCCGCCGACCTCGGCGTGGGCGACCACCAGGCGCTCCCCCTCCTCGCGGTAGTAGAGCACCTGCCGGTAGACGCGGATGTCGCCGCCGACGTACCCCTCCGTGCGCCCCTGCACGATCCCGCCGACGACCACCACGTCGCCATCGATCCGCGCGGTCGGCTTGAGGATGACGTCGGCGTTGATCGCGACGACGCGCCCGCGCACCTGGCCGGCGATCGTCACCGGCCCCTCGAGCACGGCCACGCTGCCGTCGATGACGCGTCCCTCGGCGACGTCGAGGCTGCCGCTCACGCGCAGCGTCTGCGGGGCGTTGTAGAGCGCCACGACTTCGTTGGCGACCTCGCGCGCCAGCACGCCGGGCGACGACGGCGACTCGGCCCGCGTGCTGTCGCGGGCCGTCGTATCGCGCCCCTGCGCACCCGCCGCAGCGAGCGGGAGCGCGGCCAGGGTCGCCAGCGCCGCGGCCGCGAGGGCCGGGCGCCGCATCGGGAGCGAGGATGGGTGTCTCATCGTCACGCACTCTAAGGTAACGGTCGTGCCCGCGTCAGGCAGCGCCCGTACCGGCGTCGCTCCTCGCGTCGATCTCGCGGTCGCGCAACGGGTTGACGCCACGGTCGGCCCACGCGTCACCCCGCCGCTGTCCCCTGGCGGTCACGCGGCCGTGTCGCGCCGAGTTGCGGCCGGCGCTCGCCGTCGCCCCGGAGTCATCCCGGAGCCGGCGGCGCTCCTCAGCCCCCGTTGCCGCCGGCGCCGCCGATGCCGAGGCGGCGCATCCGGCGGTAGAGGTTCGGCCGGTCCGTCTGGAGCCGCCGCGCCGCCTCCGCGACGTTCCCACCCGCGACCGAGAGTGCGCGGGTGATGAGCAGCCGCTCGTACTCGTCGAGCGTCTCCGTCAGCGGACGCGTCCCCTCCGGGCCGAGCAGCGCGTCGGCGCCGGCCGGAGCGTGAGCGTCGCCGCGGTGCGCGCCGCCGCCGACGCCACCGGCGCCGGCCTCGCGGTCGATCGGCAGTACCTCGCGTACGTGCTCCGAGGTCACCTCCTGGCCGGGGTGGAGGATCGCCAACCGCTCGACGATGTTCGCCAGCTCGCGCACGTTGCCCCGCCACCGGTAGCGCACCAGCAGCTCGAGCGCGCTCGGGGTCCACGCCGGCACGGGGCTCCCCGTGCGGGCGCGGTGCAGCGCCGAGAAGTGGCGCACCAGCTCCGGCACGTCGTCCGGCCGCTCGCGCAGGGGGGGGAGGACGAGCGGGATCACGTTGAGGCGGAAGAAGAGGTCCTCGCGGAACGTCCCCTCGCTCACCGCGCGCGCGAGGTCCTTGTTCGTCGCCGAGAGGATGCGGACGTCGACGCGGATCGGCTTCCCCCCGCCTACGCGCTCGATCTCCCGCGCCTCGATCGCGCGCAGCAGCTTCGCCTGCGCCTCCGCGCCCAGGTCGCCGACCTCGTCGAGGAAGAGCGTGCCCTGGTGCGCCAGCTCGAAGCGGCCGATGCGCCGGTCCGTGGCCCCCGTGAAGGCGCCCCGCTCGTGGCCGAACATCTCGCTCTCGACCAGGTCGCGCGGGATCGCGGCGCAGTTGACGCGCACGAACGCCTTGTCGCGCCGCGCGCTGCCGTTGTGGATCGCCGCCGCGACGAGCTCCTTCCCCGTGCCGCTCTCGCCGGAGATGAGGACGCGCGCGTCGGTCGGCGCGACGCGGTCGATGAGTTCGCGGACGCGCTGGATCGCCGGGCTCGCGCCGATCATCTCGCCGGCGAGGCCGAGGTCCTCGCGCAGCACCCGCGCCGTGCGCCGCGCCTGGCGCAGCTCGAGCGCCGAGGCGAGGGCGAGCAGCACTCCCTCCGGGGAGAGCGGCTTCTCGAGGAAGTTGAAGGCGCCGAGCTTCGTCGCCCGCACCGCGTCGCTGAGCCCCGCCTTGCCGCTCATCATGATCACCGGCAGCTCGGGGTAGCGCTCGCGCAGCTTCGCCAGCGCGCCGATGCCGTCGATCGCGCCCGGCATCATGAGATCCACCAGGGCGACGTCGGGCTCGCTCTCCGCGGCCCGGGCGATGCCGCTCTCGCCGTCCGCGGCGTCGCGCACCTCGTAGCCCTCCGAGGCGAGCAGCGCGCCGACCATGCGGCGGATGTTGGGCTCGTCGTCGACGATGAGGACGCTCGCCATGGCTCGGTGTCGGCTCCGTCGCGGCGCGCCGCGCTACGCTACGGCCGCCGCGCGGGCGCGCCCGCGGGCGCGCCCGCGGGGAGCGCGTCGGGGCGCAGCTCGGAGAGCAGCCTGGTCGTGAAGCGCTGCCCCTCCGAGATCCGCTCCACCTCGATCGCGATCGCCTCCACTGCGTGCTCGATCCGCTCGATGCGGTCGCCCACGTCGGCCGGGAAGCCGCTCGCGCCGCCCCCCGCCGCCGACTGCCGGTCGATGCGCCGCGCGAACGCGCGCGCCAGCGGCCAGCCCACGGCGATGAAGGCGAGCATGACGAAGAAGGCGAGGCAGACCACGACGATCGACTGCGGGAGGTCGGGAATGTCCGACGGCACGCCCTGGCCGGCGACGGTGGTGTGCGCGCCGCTCGCGTCGACCGTGATGATCCTGCCGTGCTGGTCGACGCGTACCACGGGCGGCGTCGGCGGGACCGGCGGGAGCCCCTGGGCCTGCGCCCCGGCGCGCGCCGCGCGCGCCGCCTCCATCTGCGCCCGCGCCGCGTCGATCTGCTCGCGCACGCTCTGCTGCACGTCGTTCTTCAGCTGCTGGATCTCCTCGCGGGTCATCCCCTGCGCCCCTTGCGCGAGCACCGGCCCCGCCCACCCAGCGGCGCCGAGGGCCACGAGCGAGTCCACGGGCGCGCCGGCGGCGACCAGCGTGATCGCGTCGCCGCTCATTGCCCCTCTCCGAGGAGCGTGTCGCGCCGCGCCGCCGGCACGCCTGGCGCGCCCGGCGCGGGCACCGCGGCGCCGTTGCGCTCGGAGAGCAGCTTCGTGGTGAAGCGCTGTCCCTCCGAGATCCGCTCCACCTCGACGGCGATCGCGTCGATCGCCTGCTCCATCCGCTCGAGCCGCGCCGTCACGTCCGACGGCGTCCTCGGCGCCACCGACTCGCGGTCCATCCGCCGCGCGAGCGCGCGAACGAATGGCGTGCCGACCGCGATGGCGGTGACCATCGCGAAGAAACCGAGCGGGACCAGGATCTCAGGGCCGTGCATCACTGCCTCCGTTGTGAACCGATGCGCCTCCGTTGCCGCCGGCGCCCACGCCCGTGCCGCCGGCCGCCGTCGTGACCGGCAAGACGAAACGGATCTCCGTGCCGCGTCCGACCGCGCTCGCGGCGCTGACCATGCCGTCGTGCGCCGCGATCGTCTGTCGAGCGATGGCGAGGCCGAGCCCGGTCCCGCCAGCCTTGTTCGTCACGTACGGCTCCCAGATCCGATCGAGCTGCTCGGCGGGGATCCCGCACCCCGTGTCGCGCACCGCGATCTCCACACCCGGTCGTCCGTTCGCCTCCGCCCGCCCCACCCGCACCGCGATCGAGCCCCCGCCGCGGCAGGCCTCGACAGCGTTGATCAGTACGTTCGAGAGCGCCCGCGCGAGCGCGTCGTGGTGACCGCGCACCATCGGCACTCCGTGCTCCACCGCCACGTCCACGCCGACGTCGGGGGGGACCGTGGCGCGGGCCGTGTAACGCGCCAGCTCCCCGACGTCCACCTCCGACGCCGGCCCTTCCGGGAGCCGCCCGAACTGGGCGAAGCTGCGCGCCATCATCTCCAGCCGCCGCGACTCCGTCGCCAGCACCTCCACCGTCTCGCCGAGCTCCGGCGGCACGTCGCGCCGCAGCCGGTCGACCGCGAAGCGGATCGGCGTGAGCGGGTTCTTGAGCTCGTGCGCCACCTGCCGCGCCGTCTCGCGGAAGGCGTTCAGCCGCTCCGCCTCGAGCGCCCGCGCGCGCCCCTCCTCCAGCTCCCGCGCCATCTTCCGCATCCGCCGCCGCAGCACCTCGAACTCCGGCGCGCCGCGCCGCGGCGGCCCCTCGGGGATCGGATCGCCGCGCGCGATGCGCTCCGTCCACCCCACCAGCTCGTCCAGCGGCCGGCTGAGCTGCCGGCTCAGGTGCCCGGCCACGCGCGAGCCGACGATCCCCACGAACAGGACCCCGAGCAGCGCGAGCACCGCCACGGCGCGCATCACGCGCGGCGCGAGATACTGGAAGCGCCGCGCCTGCTCGAGCGACGTCCGCAGCTCCTGCTCGTGCGTGTCCACCGCCGCCCGCTCGGCCGCGGTCAGCGGCGCGCGACGCGCGGCTTCGATCGCCGCCTGCCCCGACGCCGCCACCCGCTCCCAGCGCGCGCTGCCGCTCACCAGCGGCAGCGCCTCGCTCACCGTGCCACTCCACAGCAGCGTCAACGCCGCCGCCGGCAGTACCGCGAACAGCGAGAGGATGACGAAGAGACGGGCCCGGAAGCCGAGGCGCTTCACGCTGTGATTGTACCTGTTTACGGGATCGCGAGGGCCGCGGTTTCAGCGCGGCGCCCTCGCCGCTATCGTAGCGCGCCGCGCGCGGCGGGCACAAGCAGTAAGATGGGGGCTTGCCGATGCCGGCGTGAAGTGTCGCCGCGCGCCGCGAGACTCCCCGCTCCCCCGTCCGCCCCCGCCGCGCCCCCACTCCGCCGCCCAGGAGCCGCGATGAAGACGCACACGACCTATCTGACGTTCGAGACGAAGCGGCGCCACGAGATCATCGACATCACCGATGACGTCGAGGCCTGCCGCGCCGCCGCCGGGATCCGCGAGGGGATGGTGCTCGTCTCCGCCATGCACATCTCGGCCTCGGTGTTCGTGAACGATCACGAGCCCGGGCTATGGCAGGACATCCTCGATTGGCTCGAGCGCCGCATCGCGCCGTGGAGCCCCGGCGACTACCGCCACAACAGCGGCACCGGCGAGGACAACGCGGCCGCCCACCTGCGCTCGCTCACCATCGGCCACGAGGTCATCGTTCCCGTCACCGCCGGCCGCCTCGACTTCGGCCCCTGGCAGCGGGTGTTCTACGGCGAGTGGGACGGCCAGCGGCCCAAGCGGGTGGTGATCAAGGCGATGGGAGAGTGAGGGTCGTCGGGGGAGAGCTTCGACGGTACGGGGCGCACCGCGGTGGGGACAGTGGGCGGTGGCCAGCCGTCGGCCGGCAGTTGTCAGTGGGCAGTCGTCAGTGGGCAGTCGTCAGTGGGCAGTTGTCAGTTTGCAGTGTTCGCGGGAGAGTGACCACTGCCCACTGCCCACTAACGACTACCCCCCCCCGCGCCGCCCGCTCGCCCCCCCCATCCCGCCCCCTCTCCTTCCGTATCCCCTTCCGCTTCGATACCTTACGGGCTTGACCCAGAATCCCTCGACCCGCGCGTGATGTCTCACCAGTGGACGCTGGCCCAC
>JBJMNL010000359.1:0-14635 GCA_045804285.1 Gemmatimonadaceae bacterium | reverse complement strand
GTGACCGCCGCGCCCGACAGCCCCGCCGCGACCGCGCCGGAGCCGGTCTCGAGACCACGTCAGGGGCGCGCCCGGTCGCGGGCGCGCCGCGCCGACGGTGCGCCCCAGCCGCTTCGCGTCTTCGCGCGCACCCACGACGACAGCCTCAGGTTGTGCGCCTCCCCGGCCTCTCGCGACCAGCGCGCCTGTCTCATGGCCGCGATCGCCGAGAACGACTACGGGCTGAACAACGTCTACAACACGTTGATCAAGGAGATGCGGAAACAGGCGGGCACCGCCGTCGGCGGCCCCGATCCCGCGTCGGTCGCGCGCCTGCGCGCCGAGCAGCGCGCGTGGCTCGTCGAGCGCGACGAGGCGTGCGAGAGGCGCCTGAGCGGCCGATCGGGGAGCTTCTGGGCGGTGCCGCGCGCGCGCTGCCTGGGGCAGCTCTCCTCGCGCCGCGCCAGCGTGCTCGCCGACCGGCTGACGCGGCTGCGCGCGCCGTAGGCGCGACGCGGACCGGCCCGGCCCGGCGCGCCGGGCCGCGCGGCCGTTGCCGGCCGCTAGTCGGGAGCGGCGCCCGCTCCCTCGCCGCCCCCCGCGTCGGCGGCGCCGCGGGCCTCGTCCTCGGGCTCGGCGGGTGTCGCGTCCTCACCGCGACCGGCGAACGGGCCCCCCGGGTCGTCGGGGCGGCCGAACTTCCCTCCCGCGTAGGCGCCCCGCGTCGTCGAGCCGCCATAGCCGGCCTGGCCGCCGTAGGAGCTCTCCCCGCTGTAGGCGCTGTCGCCGCCCGCGCCGCCGTAGCCGGTGCCCGCGTCGAAGCCCTTGCCGGGGATTCCCCGCCGCAGGTCCCGCATCTCGCCGCCGCGCCGCGCGCTTCCCCGCTCCGCGCCCGGCCGGGCGGCGGCGCGCTCCGCGCCCGACGCTCCCGCCGTCGGCTCGTCCACCGGGTCGTCGCGGCCCGTGCTCTCGTCGTTGGCCATGCTCCCTCCAGACGTTTGCCCTGCCGGCCGCCCACGGGGTGCGCGCGGCCGGGCCGGATCACCCGTCAAGCGGCGTACCGCGGTGTGCGCGGCGAGTGGATCGCTCAGGCGTGATCGACGATCGTCGTCGCGCCCTCGTGGCGAGCGCAGTTGGCGCAGCAGTAGAAGGTGCCGTTCGCCTCGATGCCGTGGCCGACGATCTTGCACCCGCAATGGTCGCACACCGGCGCGAGCTTGTGGATCGCGCACTCGAAGCTGTCGAAGACGTGCCGGTTCCCGGCCGTGATCACCTCGAACGACAGGTAATAGTCGTTCCCGCACACCTCGCACTTCGCCATGGCGTCCTCCGGTTGGGGCGAGCCCGGTGCACGCGAGAAGCGCGCCGCCGAGGCCGGCCCGGCGGCGCGCTACCGCTGCTCGCTGGGCGGCGTCCCGGGGGGCGCCGGGGGCGGCAGGCTCCGCAGCAGGTCGTCGATGACGCTCTCGCGCTCGCGCCGCTCCGCCAGCTCGTCGGCCTCGCGGAGGGCGCGCATGCGCCGCCGGTCGCGGCCGCGCCGCGCCACGTACAGCGGGAGCATCACGGCGAGCAGCAGCAGCGTGGCGAGCGTGAAGTCGGCGAAGATCGCGAGCGCGCCGTAGCGTCGCCGCGTTCCCTGCTGCCAGCGCTTCTCGAACGCCGCGGCCGTGATGCCGTACGCCGAGCGAACCGCGATCTCGAACGATCCGCTCTCCTTCCAGTAGCGGAAGAACAGCGCGAGGCCGCGCTCCGGGTCGAGCTCGGCGAGGTCCGCCACCGCGCGATACGCGAGCGCGTACGCGGACTGCGCCTCCGTCGGGCCGCCGTAGAACGCCGAGTCGAGCGTGGCGAGGCTCGGCATGCCGCGCAGGGCGAGCGCGACGTTGGTCGCCAGCACCTCGTCGCGCTCGAGCTCGCGCGCGCTGTAGCTCGCGTATCCCTCGTCGAACCAGCGCGGCGGCAGCTCGCCGAGGTACTCGTGGAGCGCGAGGTGGGCGAGCTCGTGGCGCAGCACGGCGAGCGGGTCGCCGGCGTCGCTCCCGGCGTTGCTCCCCTGCATGACGATGCGCCGCGACTCCGGGAAGGCGATCGCGGCGCCCCACTCGGGAGCGGCGGGGCCGACCCACTCGCGGAACGTCCGCCGGTCGGGGGCGACGGCGAGCAGCACGCGCTCCCTGGGGCGCGGCAACCCCGGGAAGGTATCGTGGCGCACCGCCTCGGCGAGCACGGAGCGGGCGAGCGCCGCGTCGCGCGGGTAGGCGACGACCGTGAAGCGCCCGGAGTCGAGGCGGAACGCGGCGCCCGGCGGAGGCGCGGGCGGGAACGCGGCGCCGGAGTCGGCGACGCCGGCCGGCGCGGGGCCAGCCGCGGCGGCCTGCGCCGGGGATCGCGCGGCGGGGAAGGTGCCGCCGAGAAGGAGCGCGAGCAGCGCGCCGGCGACGCGGCGCGCGCGGACGCCTCCTAAGCCACCCGCGGCGGCGCGCCGCCGCCCTCCACCACCGCCAGCACCTCCGCGCAGCGCTTCCCCCATGGATTGAACTTGTTCGCCGCCACGCCGTCGCGCCACGCCTGCAGCGCGCGCTCCTTGTCGCCGGCGAACCAGCAGGCGCGACCGAGCTCGTAGTTGGCCTCGATGAGGTTCGGGCCGAGCGCGATGGTCTTCTGGAAGAAGCTCTGCGCGTCCTCGTACATCTCGCGCTCGAGGTACACGAGCCCGAGATAGAAGTGCGCGTAGAGCGAGGCCTTGCGGTCGTTGTCGAGGCGGATCGCCTTCGACAGGTGCTCGATCGCCTCGCCGAAGATGCGCTTCTTGAGGCAGATGTAGCCGACGTTGATGCGGGCGAGGGCGTTCGCCGGCTCGCGCATCAGCACCTTCTGGAAGTTGAGCAGCGCGTCGTCGTACTTCTCGCGCAGCATCTGCGCCCAGCCGAGGAGCGACTCGGCCTGCGGGTCGTTCGGCGAGAGCTCCAGCGCGCGGACGAGCGCGGCCTCGGCTCCCTCGTAGTCGCCGAGCGAGATCCGGCTCCACCCCTTCTCGATGAAGGTCGAGGCGCCGATGTGGTCGGAGCGCACGGTGGGGCGCTCCCCCGCGAACTGCGGAGCGCCGCCGGGCGACGTCACGGCCGGCGGCGGCGCGGCGTGCGCCGGCGAGGCGCCGCTCGGCGTGGCGCCGGCCAGCCCCTTCCAGCGCTCGGCGAGCCCCTTCACCTCGTCGCGCAACAGCGTCAGCTCGGCGATCTCCTGCTCGACGCCCTTGTAGAGCGCGATGATCTCGGCCTTGAGCGCATCGCGCTCCGCGCCCGCCGCCGGCGCAGTCAGCCGAACGGCGAGCGCCGCCTGCCGGGCGCGCAGGGCGCCCGTCCCGCCGTCAGCCACGCCCGGCCTTCGTCGCTCGTCGTCCGCCCCCCTGGGGGAGCACCGCCTTCGCCGCCGGCACGTCGGCGGACGCGCCGGCGGCGAGCAGCTCCGCGGCGGCGTGCTCGAGCGTCAGGCGCTCGCTCGTCGAGAGCAGGCGCGCCACGTCGAGGAAGATCACCAGCCGGTCGCCGCGGCGGACGATCCCCTTCAGGTACTCGCCCGCGAGCCCGCGGAAGAGCGGCGGCGGGGGCGCGGTCTTCCCCGCCTCCACCGGCGCCACCTCGAGCACGCCGTCCACCGTCGCGGCGACGAAGTCGCCATCGGCGTTGAAGACGAGGATGCGGGTGTCGCTCGCGACCGCGATCGTCGGCAGCTCGAAGCGTGCGCGCAGGTTGATCACCGGCACCACCCGCCCCTGGTACTCGATCACCCCCTCGATCCACTGCGGAACGTTGGGGACCGGCGTCGGTTGCTGGTGGCGCAGCACGCGCTCGACCGAGTAGATGTCGGCGGCGAAGAGGTCGTCGCCGAGGCGGAAGGTGACGATCTGCGCGGGGTCGGCGGTGGTCATGCGGTCTCCAGTGCCTGATCCGTCAGGCAGGCGGTGAGGAGCGCGTCGGCGTCGAGGACGGTGACGAGGTCGGTGCCCCGCCGCGCGACACCGAGGGCGATGCCCGACGCGTCGCGCTCGCCCGACGCCGCGGGCGCGGGGCGGAGCTGCGCCAGGTCGAGCGTCATGACGTCGTCCACGTCGTCCACGGCGAGGGTGGCTCGCCGCCCCCCGACGCGCACCACCAGGGCGGCCGCGTCGGCGCTCGCGAGGGTCACGCCGAGGGGACGCGCCGGCGAGTACGCGGGCAACATGCTCCCCCTCAGCGTCACGATCCCGAGCATCGAGGGGGGCATCTCGGGCAGCGGACTGAGCTTCGGCAGCTCGACGGCCTCCTCGACCGCGGCGAGCGACGTCCCGAACAGCTCCCCGCCGACGCGGAAGACGAGCAGATCGGCGCGGCCGACGCGCGTGCGCACCCGCTCGGCGAAGGAGAGGGGGGTCGCCATCGCCGGCACCGCGGCGGCCGCCGGCGGCGCCGGGGGCGCCGGGGCCGCCGGGGGCGTCTCGACGGGATCGGCCGGAGGGCCGGCGGGAGACCCGGCGACCGCCGCGGGCGCGGGCGCGTTCATGACGGCCGCCAGCTGGCGGGGCGACGGGCGGCGCTTGGGTTGGGGCATGGGGGCGGAGCGGGTCAGGGGGTCCCGCGCGCGAGGCTCGCGGCGCGTACGTCGGCCAGGAGCTCCACGATCGCGGGCGCGACGCCGGCGAGCGGCACCACGCGGTCGGCGCCGGCGGTGGCGAGCGCCGCCTGCGGCATCCCGTAGATCACGGAGCTCTCTCTATCTTGGACGATCGCCCGCCCCCCGGCGTCGCGCACGGCGCGCAGCCCCTCGGCGCCGTCGCGCCCCATGCCGGTGAGCACCGCGCCGACGCACTCGAGACCGAACAGGGCCGCCGCCGAGCGGAAGAGCGGGTCGGCGGCGGGCCGCACGCCCCACACCAGGGGTCCCGGGTCGAGCGCCACGACGGGGGCGTTGGGGGCGCCGGCGGCGCGCATGTGGTAGCCGCCCGGCGCCACGTAGACGCGGTCGTGGAGGATCGCCTCCCCGTCCGTGGCCTCGACGACCGGCAGGGGGCTGAGCAGGTCGAGGCGCTGGGCAAGGCTCTTCGTGAACCCGCGCGGCATGTGCTGGACGATGAGCACCGCGGCGCCCAGCGTGCGCGGGAGGTTCGGGATCACCTCGGCGAGGGCGCGCGGCCCGCCCGTGGAGGCGGCGATCACCACGGCGCGCCGCGCCGCGTTCGGAGCGGCGATCACCGGGCTCGACAGCGGCGTGCCCGCGCGCCACGCCGCCGCGGCGCGCGGGCGGGCGAGCATCGGCACGCCGCGCAGGTTGACCTGCGTTGAGGCGCGCAGCGCCTCGAGCAACCGCTCGGAGACCCTGCCGAGGTCGAGGCTGATCGGCCCCGAGGGCTTGCGCACGAAGTCCACCGCGCCGAGCTCCAGGGCGCGGATGGTCGGGTCGTGCGTGCCGTCGGACGCGGCCGCGCTCAGCATCACGACGGGGCGCGGCGTCTCGCTCATGATGTAGCCGAGCGCCTCGAGCCCGCCGAGCTCCGGCATCTCGATGTCGAGCGTGACGATGTCCGGCTCGAGGGCGTGAATCTGCTTCAGCGCCTCGAAGCCGTTGCGCGCCGTGCCGACGACGCGAAAGTCGGGCGACCCGTCTACGACGTCGGTGATGACGCGGCGCATGAACGCCGAGTCGTCGACGACGAGCACCGTGTGCACGCGCGGGCCGGGGGCGCCGCGCGCGGGGCCGTCGCTAGAGGACAAGGTCGCCGCGCTTCAGGGACTTCACGAGCACGCGGCCGGTGCCGACGTCGAAGTAGACGCTGCGCCCGTAGTCCCCGCCCGTGTCCTGTCCGACGACGCGGATGCCGGCCGACTGGAGCGCCCGGTGGGTGGCGTCCACGTTGCGCTCCCCCATGTTGACGCCGCCGGCGGGGAGGAGCTGGCTGAACATGCTCGCGCCGCCGGCGATGCGCGCCGTCATGGCGCTCGCGCCGCGCGAGCCGAGCCGGCGCAGCTCGGCGACGAGAACCGGGATCGCAGTGGCCGGGAACTTGGCCGGGTTCGACGTGTCGCGCGACAGCGACTCGTTGGGGAGGAGGATGTGCGCGAGCCCGCCGACGCCGGCCGCCGGGTCGTGGAGCGCGATGGCGACGCACGAGCCGAGGCCGATCGTGGCTAGGCGCGTGCAGGCGTCGCCGGTGGCCAGGTCGGCGACCTTGACCCGCACCTCGCGCGGCGGCTGCCCGCTCACGAGCGCCCCAGGGAGCGGGCGGACGCGGGGCGCGGGGCGCGCGCGTGGACGACGGGTGCGAAGAGGAAGGACATCGGGACGTCGGAAGAGCGGGAAGGCGGCCCGGGCGCGCGGCGGACGGCTGTCGCGGCGCTCACGGGCGGCGGAAGATGCGCTCGCGGGTGTCCACGGGCGCGAAGAGGGTGCGGGCGTTGCCGAGCAGCGTCTCGACCTTGCCGAGGACGAGGTAGCCGCCGGGGAGCAGCGCCGAGTAGAAGCGCTCGAAGAGCGCCTCCTGCGTCGCGCGGTCGAAGTAGATGACGACGTTGCGGCAGATGACGAGGTGGTGCCCGCCGGGCGGCGGCGGCTCGGCGATGAGGTCGCGCCGCTCGAACCCCACGAGCGCCTTCACTTCCGGCACCACCTCGGCCGGGAAGCCGGGCGTGAAGTAGCGGGCGCGCAGCTCCGGCGGCGTGTCGGCGAACGCCGCCTCGTCGTACGCGCCGCGGCGCGCCGCGGCGAGGCTCGCCCGGTCGATGTCGCTGCCGAGGACGTGCACGCGGGAGAGTCGTTGCCGCTGGCCGAGCGTTTCGGCGTGCCGGGCGAAGAGCGCCGCCACGGAGTACGCCTCCTCGCCCGACGAGCTCCCGGCGCTCCAGACGCGGAGCTCGCGGTCGGGGAGCGCCCAGAGCGGGGGGACGACGAGGCGCGACATCGCCTCGTACGTCTCCCAGTTCCGGAACAGCTTCGTGACGTTGATCGTCAGTGCGTCGAGCAGCTTGTCGTACTCGTGCGCGTCCGCGTCGAGCAGCGTCGCGTAGTCGGCGAAGGTGTGCACGCCGCGCGCGCGCATGCGCACGGCGATGCGGCGCCGCAGGCACTTTTCCTTGTAGCTCGCGCATCCGAAGCCGCGCTCGCGCGAGACCTTCCGGGTGAGCGCGAGGAAGCCCGCCTCGTCGAACGGCGGCTGGGGGTCGGCGGGCGGCGGCGCGGGTGGGGGCGCGGGCGGCGGCGGGCGATTCGGATCGCGGGGGGACACGGGCGTGCTGCTCACAGCGTGCGGCGGACGGCGTCGAGGTTCGAGCGCACGATCGCGTTCGAGGGATCGAGCTCCAACGCCCGCTCCCAGTACTTCACCGCCTCCGCCGCCTCCTGGCGACGGTAGCGGATGTTGCCGAGCTTGAGGAACACGTCGGGGCCGAGCGCCGGGCTCGCCTTCACCGCGCGCTGGAACGCCTCGAGCGCGTCGTCGTAGCGGCCGGCGCGGTACTGGCTGTCGCCGACGTTCTTGTGGAGCTGCGCGAGCCCCGGGTCCTCGTGCACCCCGCGCTCGGCGGCGGCCCCCGCCTCGGCGTAGTTGCCGCGCCGCTCGTGGACGGTGGCGAGGTTGTTGTGCAGCGGCGCGGCGTGCGGGTGCGCGCTCAGCCCCTCGGCGAGCAGCTCGACGGCGCGCTCGAGCTCCCCGCCGAGCGCGGCGGCGAGCGCCGCGTAGTGGAACCACGCCGCCGACGGCGGCCGCTTCCCCCACAGGGGGCGCGCGGCCATCAGGGCGGCATCGGCCGCGGCGACGTCGCCCGCGCGGAGCGCGAGCACGCCGAGCGACGTCTGCGTCCGCGGATCGCCGCCGCTGCCGCGCTTCACCGCCTCGGCGAGCGCGGCGCGCGCCTCGTCGAAGCGCCCGAGGCGCTCGAGCACGTAGCCGAGGTTGTGGAAGACGGCCGCCTTGGCGCCCGGCTGCGCGGCGGCTTCGTGGAAGGCGTTCGCGGCGTCCGGCCACTTGCCCTGCCGCATCAGCACCAGCCCCAGGTAGAAGCGGGCCCCGTCGTCGTCCGGCCGCAGCTCGCCGACGCGCCGGAACTCGCGCACCGCCTCGTCGAGCATCCCCGTCTTGTAGAAGGCGACGCCGAGGTTGCGGTGCTCGTCGACGCGCGCGTCGGAGACGGCCGGCTCGGCCGACTTCGTCTTCCCCACGCGTTGCAGGAAGCCCGCGGTGGCCAGCCCGTAGAGCGCCTTGCCGACCTCGAACTCGCCGAGCCCCGAGGCGTCGATCAGCGTCGCCACGTCGCGGCGGCCGTCGATGAGCGGGATGAGCAGCTGCTGCTCCGCCGTCAGCTCGGCGCCGCTCGCCGAGAGGCGCGCGGCGTCGACGCCAAAGACGATGTCGAAGCTCGGGATCTTCTTCTCGATCAGCCCCCACTCGTCCACCCGCCGCGCTCCCTCGAGGAGGAGCGATTCGGGGTTGATCGAGACGAGCAGGTCCTGCTCCTCGGGGACGACGTCGGCCTCGAAGTTGAACGACCCCTGCGTCCACGTGAACAGGAAGTAGACCGCCTCCTCGATCTGGACGCGGATCTGGCGGTGCAGCTCCTCGCGGGTGATCGCGCCCTGCGCGACGAGGATCTCGCCGAGCCGCTGCTCGCGCAGCGTGTCCTGCTGCGACACCGCCGCGTCGAGCTGCTCCTGCGTGATGATCCCGCTCTTGACGAGGATGTCGCCGAGCCGGTCGCGGCGGTTCACGATCGACGCGTAGGAGATCCGTCCGCGGTCGAAGTAGACGTAGCCGAAGTTGCTCCGGTGCGTGACGCTCAGGCAGCCGCTCTTCATGCCGAGCGCGAGTAGCTGCAGCACGTCGGGGAGGCTCGCCTCCTTGAGGCTTCCCTTGATCGCCACTAGCGCGCCCTCCTCACCGGAGCTCCTCGATCACGCGGCCGCCGACGTCGGGCCAGTCCCACACGACCTTCTCGGGGTCGAGAAAGAAGCCGTCCACCTTCACCGCGGACGCGCCCTCGGGATCGGCGGCGAGCGGTGCGCGACCGCCTGCGGCGGCGACCGCGGGCGGGGCCGCGACGGGCGCGACGCCGTCGAGCTCCGCGTGCGCGAGCTCGAGCGTGAGCGGGGAGCCCGCCATCTCGCTCGCCGCCACCAGGCGGTGGACGACCCCGACCACCTCGCGCACGTTCGCCGCCGGCCGCGCCGCCAGGTACTCGACGAGCTCCGCCGACCCGGGCGCCTCGGCCTGCGCGAGGTAGCGCGCGTAGAGCTTCGCGCGCAGCATGCGGTCGGGCGGGTGCACGCCCACCACGAGCCCGCCCTCGAAGCGAGAGCGCAGCCGCGCCTCGAGCTCACCCAGCTCCTTGGGCGGGCGGTCGCTCGTGAGGATGATCTGCTTGCCGGCGTCGTGGAGCACGTTGAAGACGTGGAACAGCTCGTCCTGGGTGCGCTCCTTTCCCGCCACGAAGTGCACGTCGTCGACGATCAGGGCGTCGGCGGCGCGATAGCGCGCGCGCCACCGTTCCACCGTGCCGTCCTGGAGGGCGGCGATCAACTCGTCGACGAACGTCTGCGCGCCGACGCACGACACCGTCAGCGCGCCGCCGCTCGCCTCGATCATCTCGTTGCCGATCGCGTTGACGAGGTGCGTCTTCCCTACCCCGCTCGGCCCGTGGACGAAGAGCGGGTTGTAGCGGCGGCCGGGCTCGGCGGCCACGGCGTCCGCGGCCTTCACGGCGAGCTGGTTCGAGGGGCCCACCTCGTACGCGTGGCGCGCGAAGGCGCCGGAGGGGCCGGGCGGCGGCGTCTCGCCGGCGAGCGCGCGCTCGACCAGCGCCTCCGCTTCCGCCACCCGCTCCGGGTCGCGGAAGCGCTCGTCACCGCCGAGCGCCGGGTCCACGGCGACCGCCTCCGACTCGAGCGACCGCAGGCAGTCCACCGCCGCGGCGAAGGTGGCCAGCAGCCCGTCCACGTCGGGCGCGCTCGGGAGCTTGAGGGCGCGGTCGAGCACCGAGATGCGGTAGCCCTCCCCCGCCCAGTGCGCCGCCGCCTCGGCGAGCCGCATCTTCCACGGCTCGACGTGCTGCGCGACCGCGGAGGCGATATCCGAGAGGAAATTCTCGAACTCGCCGCCCGGCGGCGACGCCAGGTGGGGCGCCGACGCCGCGAAGGGTGACGCGAGCGCCGGCGCGCCGCCGCGATCGGCGGCGCGGCCGGCCGCGGGGGTCAGCGCGCGCGGGGTGAGCGCCGCGGCACGCGCGACGACGTCCTCGCCGACGATCTCGCGCACCCGCGCCGGCGTCACCGGCTCGCCGATCGCCTGGTGGGCGATCAGGCGGTTGAGCGCCCCCTGGAGCTCGCGGACGTTCGCGAAGGGGATCGCCGCCAGCTCCTCCAGCACGCCCGGCGCGAAGTGCGCGCCGCGGTCGGCGGCCTTGTTCCGGAGGATCGCGACGCGCGTCTCGTAGTCCGGCGCGCCGATGTCCACGACCAGCCCGCCGGCCAGGCGCGTGATGAGCCGCTCGTCGACGTCGGCGATCTCCGTCGGCGGGCGGTCGCTGGCCATGACGATCTGCCGCCCCCCGCCCTGGAGCGCGTTGAAGAGGCGGAGCATCTCGCTCTGCGTCTCGCGCTGCCCGGTGAGGAACTGCACGTCGTCGAGGAGCAGCAGGTCGACGTGCTGGAAGCGATGCTTGAAGGTCTCCGTCTGCCCGGCCGAGATGGACGCGTGGAGCTGGGCGACGAAGTCCTCGAGGCTCAGGTACTGGAGGTTGAGCGACGGCTGGAGCTGGAGCGCCTGGTATCCGAGCGCGCCGACGAGGTGCGTCTTGCCGAGCCCCGAGCTGCTGTAGATGAAGAGCGGATTGTAGGCCGCGCCCGGCGCGTCCGCGACGGCGCGCGCGGCCGCCACCGCGAGTCGGTTCGCGGAGCCGACGACGTAGTTGTCGAAGCGGAAGCGGCCGTCGGTCTGCACGGAGGCGTCGCCGTCAGCGCAGCGAGGGGACGGCGCCCGACGTGGCCTGGCGCGGCGACGCGGAGAGGCGCTTCAGCACGAGCTCGGAGATGCCGCGCAGCGTCTCGAAGACGCCCGTGCCGTGCAGCGCGTCGGCGGCGAACCAGGGGACGTCGCGGAAGTTCAGCGCGTCGTCGAGCTCCTCGGTGCCGAGGATCAGGTCGCGCGGCAGGTCCTGCTTGTTGTACTGGATGACGAGCGGCACCCCGCGCGCGTCCACCCCGTGCTCCGCGAGGTTGGCGTGCAGGTCCTGCATGCTCTCGACGTTCTCGTCGAGCTGCCGCGACTGGCTGTCGGCCACGAACACGACGCCGTCGGCGCCCTGGAGGACGAGCTTCCGCGTGGTCTGGTAGTAGACCTGCCCAGGCACGGTGTAGAGCTGGAACTTCGTGGTGAAGCCGGAGATCGTCCCGAGGTCGAGCGGGAGGAAGTCGAAGAAGAGCGTGCGGTCGGTCTGGGTCGCGAGCGACACCATCTTCCCCTTCCGCTCGTCAGGCACCTGCCCATAAATGTAATGCAGGTTCGTCGTCTTCCCCGACCGCCCGGGGCCGTAGTAGACGATCTTGCAGGTGATCTCGCGGGTGGAGTAGTTGACGAGAGACATGGGGGCCTAGCGCCGGCTGGGGGCCGCCGAGTCGCGCGGCGAGAGTGAGCGTGGAGCGTGGGGCGTGGGGGGAACTTCCCGATGGCCGTCCATCGTCACGCCCTCCCGAAGAGCACTGCCAGGTTCCGGTTCAGCTCGAGCTCGAAGTCGCCGGCCAGCACCGGCGCCGCCGGCCGAGGGGCCGGCGCCGCGCTGGCGAGGCGGGTGCGCAGCTCGGCGAAGAAGAGCTGCACCAGCCCGAGGGACGTCGCGTCGTCGAACACCGCGAGGCAGACGAGCGGCCCCCGCGGCGTCTCGACCGCCGACAAGAACATCTGCCGCCGGCGCCCCGCGTGGTGCAGCGCCCCGAACGGGCGGCCGTCGAGCTGCCGCCCGAGCTCCCCCGACGACGCGTGGATCGCCGCCGCCAGGGCGCACGCCGACATCACGTCCACGGCGCGCGTGAACCCGTGCTGCGCGAGCACCTGCCCGCTCGGGTGCAGGAGGAGCGCGAGCAACACGCGCGCGTCCTGCACGAACTGCTTCAGGGGCTCCTCGACCCACCCCTCCACCACCGCGATGGTCAACCGAGCGTCTCCACGGCCTTGAGCATCTCCACGCGGATCAGCCCCACGTTGGCGCGAGGCTCCGCGACCGCGACGAGCACGAGGTCGCCGCGCCCGACGGCGCAGACGCGCCCCCGCTCGGCCTCGAGCTGGAGGAACGTCGACTCCCCGAGGCCGGCCGCCAGCGACGACAGCCGCGCCTTGCGGTAGAGCGACGCGGCGAGGGCGGCGACCGCCGGACCGCGCACCCCGATCTGCAGGTTCGAATCGACGACGATGCCGTCACTCTCGGAGACGACCATGCTCCCCAACACGCCACGCTGCCGGACGAGGGCGGAGAGCAGGTCGGAGAATTGGGAGCGCACGGAGCTCACGCGACCTCCGCCAGCCAGCGCCGCGCCCGCTCCCCGGCCTGCCCCAGCACCCGCCGGACGAGCCCGAGCGGCGTCTCGCGCGCCGCGGCGACCACGAGGAGCCCGCCGTCGGGGGCCGGGGCCATGGCCACCGTCGCGGCCTCCGTCTCGAAGACGATCGACGTCCAGTCGCCGAGCTCCAGGTGGCGGACGGCGCGCTGCGCCTCGTCGCTCATCCCGCTCAGCTCCGCCCCGACGTCCTGGGCGACGTCGTGCCCGTCCTCCACCAGGTACGAGCCGGCGAGCACGAAGCCGGAGGCGTCGAGGAGGAGCGCCGTCTGCTGCGTGTCGCCGAGCACGTCGTGGAAGAGCGCGCGCGGGTTGACGGGCGCGCCGCGCTCACGCGCCGGCTCTCCCGGCGGCGCCGCGGCGGCGGCGGGCTTCCCCGCCCCGTTCGCGGTCGGTGCACCCTCCGCGTCGTCCTCGGCGAGGAGCGCGCGGACGTGGGCGAGCGCCGAGGCGATGCTCGCGTCGGCGGCGTCGGCCTCGGCGGCCTCGGCGAGGTAGCGCTCGGCGTCGGCGAGCTCCCCCTCGCGGAAGCGGACGAAGCCCATCCCCTTGAGCGCGCCCGGATGGTTCGGCGCGAGCCGGTGCACCATGTCCCACTCGTCGAAGGCGCGCTGGAGGTCGCCGTCGTCGGCCGAGATGCGGGCCAGCAGGTCGTGCGCGTCCGCCATGTGCGGGTGGCGCTCGAGGCCGCGGATGGCGACGCGGCGGGCGAGCTCGTACTCCCCCTGGCGGCGGAGCGCGTCGCCGAGCTGGAGGAACACGGTGCTCGACGGGTCGCGCGCCAGCGCGTCGCTCAGGCGGCGAACGTCGTCAGACACGCTCGAGGCTCCCGATCACGATGCCCTCGCCCGGCAGCAGCGGCAGCGGCGGCGAGGCGTGCTGCTCGAGGAGCTGCTGCAGGCGGCGCGCGTTCTCCACCGCCGCGCGCGCGCGGGCCGCCGCCGGCGCGGAGGGAGACGACCGCAGGTAATGCTCCCAGCACGCCACGGCGCGGTCCAGCTCGCCGCGCCGGGCGTGCGCGTAGCCGAGCTCGAGCTGGATCTCCGGGTGGAGAGCGTCGAGCTGCGCGGCCCGGCGGAGTTCCTCGCCCGAGTCGGCGAGTCGGCCGAGGCGGAGGAGGGCGCGCGCCGCGGCGAGTCGCGCCTCGGCGTGTCCCGGGTCGGCGGCGACGGCCAGGCGCGCGGCGGCGAGGGCGTCCTCGAAGCGGCTCGAGGCGAGCGCCAGCACCGCCGCGGCGAGGTGCGGCGCGGCGTCGGCCACGGGGAGCGCGGCGTTGGGCGTCGCGGGCGCCGGCTCCTGCAGCTCGATCACCCCCGTCGTGACGAGGCCGTAGGCGATCTTGGCGACGTCGAACTCGCTGCGCGCGAGCGCCGAGGAGATGGCGCGCAGGTCGCGCGCGCCGTCGATCGCCGTCAGCACCTCCCACTCGTTCGGCAGCAGGTCGAGGAGCGAGGCATGGTCGTCGTGCACCGCCGCGAGCACCGGGACGACGCCCAGGTGGGGCACCTTGTCGGCGATGCGCGACCACTCGTCGATCCGCCGCGCGCCCTCCATGAGCAGCGATTCGGTCGAGATCCGCACCGTCGCCTCGGCGGGCGCGGTGGCGGCGTCGCGCTCCTCGAACGAGAAGAAGCCCTCGCGCCACGACATGAGCTCGAAGACCACCGCCTCGATCTGCAGGCGCACCTGCCGCTCGAGCTCCTTCGGCGTCACCGCGCCCATCTCGACGAGGAGCTCGCCGAGCCGCTGCCGGCCGTCGCGCTGGTCCTGGATGGCGCGGGCGCGCTCGAGGTCCGCCTCGGTGAGCTTGCCGGCGCGCAGCAGGAGCTGGCCGAGCCGGTGCGGATTGCTCCGGATGCTCGCGTGGAGGACGCGCCCCCCTTCGAAGTAGAACATCCCCTCGTTGTCGCGGAGCGCCGACGTGACGCGCAGCGCGCCCGTCTTCCGGCTGAGATCGAGCAGCTGGAAGACGTCGTGGATCCCGAGCTCGCGGAGCGGTCCTTCGATCGCCATGGCTTACTCCGACCTGTCGCCGAAGATGCGATGCAGATCGGCGGCGGTACGCATCTCGCGCCGCGCGCGCTTC